>JBQTJV010000040.1:0-17134 GCA_052386775.1 Betaproteobacteria bacterium | reverse complement strand
GACCACATGCCGCCGAACAGCGTGTAAACCAGGACCACGCTGGCGCCGATCACCATGCCGGCTTCCCGTGAAACGGCGCCGTCGGTGAGCACGTTGAAGACCAGACCCAGCGCCGTAATCTGCGCCGACACCCAGCCCAGATACGAAAGTGCGATGCAGATGCTGACGACCACTTCCACCGGGCGGTTGTAGCGCTGGCGGTAAAAGTCGCCGATGGTGAGCAGGTTCATGCGGTAGAGCGGGCGGGCGAAGAAGAGCCCCACCAGGATCAGGCACAGCGAGGCGCCAAAGGGATCCGAGACGAGGCCGCCCAGCCCCTCGCGCACGAAAGTGGCCGAGATGCCGAGCACCGTCTCGGCGCCGAACCACGTCGCAAAGACGGTGGCGAATACCACGTAGAGCGGCAGATGTCGGCCCGCCGTGATGTAGTCTCTTGCGCTGTGGACCTGCATCGCGGCGATGAGCCCCAGCGCGATCGACACCACGAGATAGGCGATGACGAACGACAGCAGCATGATGGACCCTCGCGTGGGTGCGCCGGGGCGCACGGACGGCGCACATTATACGGCGCGCGCCATCCTGCTCAGCGCAGAAAAAGGAGCGCAGCGAAGAGCAGCGCGAGCAGCACCGCAATGACGGTCAGAATGCGGTTCGCGCGCCGTCTCTCGTCGAGGAGTGCCGCCGCATGGTCGGCGAGACGGCCGCTCGCCTGCTCTTCGAGCGCCCGGTGCAACAGCCGCGGCAACTGAGGCAGCGTCGCGGCCCAGTACGGCGCCTCGTGCCGCAGCTGGCGGATGACGCCGCGCCAGCCTATGCGCTCCGACATCCAGCGCTCCAGAAACGGGCGGGCGGTCGCCCACAGATCCAGATCGGGATCGAGCTCGCGGCCCAGGCCCTCGATGTTGAGCAGTGTTTTCTGCAGCAGGACGAGCTGCGGCTGTATTTCCATGTTGAAGCGTCGCGAGGTCTGGAACAGTCGCAGCAGCAGCCTGCCAAAGGAGATTTCCTTCAGCGGCCTGTCGAATATCGGCTCGCACACGGCGCGGATCGCCGCCTCGAACTCATCGACGCGCGTTTCAGGCGGCGCCCAGCCGGACTCGATATGCGCTTCGGCAACCCGCCGGTAATCACGCCGAAAAAACGCCAGGAAATTCTGGGCGAGATAATTCTTGTCGACTTCGGTCAACGTGCCCATGATGCCGAAATCCAGCGCGATGTACTGGCCCTGCGGCGTGACGAAAATGTTGCCCGGGTGCATGTCGGCATGGAAGAAGCCGTCGCGAAACACCTGGGTGAAGAAAATCTCCACGCCGGCGCGCGCCAGCCGGGGAATATCGACGCCCTGCGCACGCAGTTCGGCGACCTGCGACACCGGCGTGCCATGCATGCGCTGCATCACCATCACTTCGTTCGAGCAATTGTCCCAATGCACCTCGGGGACCAGCAGCAGCGGTGAGCCCGCGAAGTTGCGCCGCAACTGGCTGGCATTGGACGCCTCGCGCATCAGATCCAGCTCGTCTTCGAGGTGGCGTGCGAATTCCGCAACGACTTCGTGCGGTTTCAGGCGCTTGCCGTCGGCCCACAGCAGTTCCAGCAGGGTCGCACCCATATCGAGCAGCGCAAGATCGTTGGCGATGACGAGCTCAATGCCGGGTCGCAACACTTTGACGGCGACCTCGGTTCCATGCGGCAGCGTTGCGAGGTGAACTTGCGCCACCGAAGCGCTGGCGACCGGTTCACGCTCGAATGCCGCGAACACCGAGTCGAGCGGGCGGCCGTATACGCGTCGCAGGGTCGAGGCCACCTGCTCGGACGGGAACGGCGGGACCTGGTCCTGGAGTTTCGCCAGTTCATCGGCGATGTCCGGGGGCACGAGATCGCGCCGCGTCGAGAGCATCTGGCCGAACTTGACGAATATCGGCCCCAACGCTTCCAGCGCGAGACGCAGCCTTACGCCGCGCGGGCCCTCGATGCGCCGCCAGAACAGCAGCGCGTTGAGCGCCGTTCGCAGTCCGCGCACGCGCTCGTGGCCGAGAAAAAACTCATCGAGCCCGAAGCGCGCGCTGATGCGGATGATCTTCAGCAATCGGATGAGCCGCATGCGGGGATTGTAACCGGCCGGGATGCACGACGCTGCCAAGCGGCACCGCGCGGATAAGGCGCGGTATGACGCCGTCAACGGGTCAGGGCTGCCTGTTCAGTTGCTGGATGCGCTTCTCGAGGCGCGCCAGGTCGTCGCGCAATCGATCGACTTCACGATTGAAATGTTCGACGTCGACGGCGCGGGCAATGAGCGGCTGCTCCTCGGTCCAGTACTCGGCGAAGCTGTGCGCGAGGCCGTCAAGACTCTGCGCACGCCATCGGTCCAGCGTTTTCCCGGCCGTCACCATGCGGTGCGCAGCAATGTCGCCGAACACGGCGGCGAGGTCTTCCTCGAGGTCCCAGCGCAGATGGCGCCAGATGCGGCTCAGAACGGTGGCGAAATCGGTGTCGCCGTTCACGGCGATCTCGTTCAGCACGGAATCGTCCCGGGCGAGCACGCGCAGCATCTGTCCCGGCGTCACGGCAAACGCAACGTGCGCTTGCGCTTCCGGAGCAGCCGGCCTCAACTCGCCGGCATCACTGACGGTGAAGACCATCGCAAGAAGGGGGAATTCAAATCGCGCGGTGCGGCCGGCGAAAGGCTGCAGTTCCTGCAGCGCCCAGCTATTGCGGCGCAGGACGCGGTTTACGGCTGGTGCGACCAGCGCATCGATCACGGCAGAAAATAAAACTCCCGTGGAATGCCCGGGAGTTTTCGGAAAACGGCGATCAGTTCTGCTGGATGCCCGCGACCAGCCATCCGCTGCGGCCGCTCACCGGCTTCTCGAGGTGCCACACCTCGCTGAACGGTTGCGGCTCCTCGCCCGCGACCTCGCGAATCAGGCCCGAGAAGCGCACGCTGACGACGTACAGGCCGTGTTCGGTTGCGACATCGAGTATGTCGGCGTTGAGGGTGACGACCTCCGTTGCTTGCGCCGCGCTACCCGATTCCCGCACGTCGGCTTCGATCTCGCGATACAGGCCCGGTGTGACGTAGTCCTGCAACGTGGCGAGGTCCTTCTGATCATGCGTCGCCTGCAGCCGCACGAAATTGAGCTTGGCGTGGCGCAGAAACTCGGCTGCGTCGAAATTCGCGGGCCACCGGCCGGCGGTGGTTGCGGCCACCGAGTGCGGCGCGGCACCGCCCAGCATCGGCTCGATACGGGGCGGTTCGCTGCCGCCGCCGGCGCGCGCGCCCGCATACTGCATCGGAGCGGCGGCGGTCTTGCCGCGGACCATCCGCGCTACGTAGTAGACGGCTGCGGCCAGCAGGCCGATCAAAAGCACACCCGCCAGCATTCCGGCGATGCCGTTGTTGAGAAAAAGTGCCGCCAGCCCCGCGCCGAGCGCAAGGCCCGCCAACGGCCCGAGCCACTTGCTCGCACCGGTGGGCTGCTGGGCCGGTGTTGTCGTCCCGGATGCCGCCGGTTGCTGTTGTGCCGGTGCCTTGGGAGCCGCCTGCTGCTGGCTCAAGCTTTCACGCTGCTTGCCCATCGTCTTGCCGCCGCCCAGGCGGCGGGCGTCCGCATCAAACGCCAGGACGCTGAACGTGACGAGCGCAATGAATAATGTAAGCAATCTGGCCACGACTACCTCCTTATGGTGTGCTTCAGTATATACGCTCCGACCTGCTCCGCAAACGGGGTCAGCGCAGCGAATGGCTGACCAGCTCGTAAATGAGCCAGTCGTCGTCCACGTATCGCGGACCGCCATCGTCCCTGCCGCCTCGTGCCCGGGCTAAGCCGCGCCCGCCGCTCGTGCCACTGCGGTCGGCACGCACCCGCACGAATTCCGGCATTTCATACTCATTTTCGGTGATCAGCCTGTAATAACGCGATCCGGGGCGGGCACTGCAGCCGGCATGCCCAGGGGCGGCACCGTGGAAAGCGGTGGCGCCGCACAGCCCGCGAGCAGCAAGGCAAGCGACCAAGCCTGAATCATCGTGCGGCTCGCAACGCACATGTCCTTCATATGTCGGGCGCTCTAAAACTTGTATCCACGGTGCAGCGCAACGACGCCCGCGCTCAAGTTGAAGTATTCGACGCGCTCGAGCCCCGCTTCCTCCAGCAGCTGCTTGAGCGCTTCCTGATCCGGATGCAGGCGTATCGATTCCGCGAGATAGCGATAGCTCGCCGCATCGTCGGCTATCATTTGCCCCAGGCGCGGCAGGACCTGGAACGAGTACGCATCGTAGAGTGGGGTGAGCGGCTTCCACACCCGCGAGAATTCGAGCACCAGCAGCCTGCCGCCTGGCCTGAGCACGCGGCGCATCTCGGCGAGCGCCAGGTCCTTGTGCGTCATGTTCCGCAGGCCGAAGGCCACGCACACGCAGTCGAAGCGATCGGCAGGGAACGGCAGCTTCTCGGCGTCGCACTGGACGATGGGCGTCAGCACGCCCGCGTCCAGCAATCGATCGCGTCCAATCCCGAGCATGGAAGGGTTGATGTCGGTCAGCACGACCTCGCCTTGGGCGCCGACGCGCTGTGCGAACAAGCGCGCAAGATCAGCGGTCCCGCCAGCGACATCGAGCACGCGGTCGCCGGGCCGCACGCCGCTCTGCTCAACGGTGAAGCGTTTCCAGAGGCGGTGTAGCCCGAGCGACATGAGGTCGTTCATGAGATCGTAGCGCGCGGCCACGGAATCGAAGACGCCCGCGACCCGGCGCGTCTTTTCATCTTCGGCGACGTGCTGGAAACCGAAGTCGGTGCGCCGGTCGGTGCTCATCGACGCCTCACGTGTTCCCCGCTTCCCGGCTCGCCCCGGCTGCGGCCATGCGCTCGAGGTAGTGACGCCACATCTCGTCTTGTCGCAGGCCGTAATCGTAGAGCAGGTCCCAGGAGTAGATTCCAGTGTCGTGACCGTCGGAGAAGAAAAGCTGAACCGCGTAGCTGCCGACCGGCTCGATGCGATTGATGTTCACGTCTTTCTTGCCGGTCTGGAGCACCTCCTGGCCCGGCCCGTGGCCGCGCACCTCGGCCGAAGGCGAAAACACGCGCAGGAACTCGCACGGCAAGCGGAACGTCCGGCCGTCAGAAAAGGTGATTTCCAGCAGGCGGGACTTCTGGTGCAGCTTGATCTCGGTGGGATGCGGTGGGCCTGCCATGACTGTCGCCACAGACTGCGGGAGGCGTCATGATAACCGAGACCGTCGCGGCAATAAAAGCATGCACTACCCAGCAGGCTGCGTCGGTCAGACGCGCAACCCGCTTTCTTGCGAGGTCAGATCATGGTGATCGTGCACCGGTCGAAGTCGCTGCCCGTCTCGAGAAGGTTCAGCAGCTTCGCCACCTGCTTGCGGTCGGTCTGCGTTTCGATGAAGCGCCCGCTCTGAAACCAGCCTGGCGGCAGGATGAGGGTGGCGGGCGTGGCGGAGGCGGGCACTTCGGGCAGCAGCAGCGCGCGTTCGTAGGCGCTCGAGTCGGGCGTGAAGTTTGAAGGCCTGACAGCAACCGCCTGCGGCTCGCCCGGAAAGACGCGCACACCGAGACAGATCTCCTGTTCGCGCTCGACGCGCATCCACTGCACCATCCCGAGCTGAAAGCCGCGCGTTCCGCGCCGCTGCACGGTGACGAGTTGATTGTGCGCGATCCGGGCCTTGCTGGTCGGGTCGCGCAATATGCACATGAAACCGCCGGGGCTCTGATTGAGAATGTGCCACACCTCGAGCGCCTCGGCGCTTCTGTCGCCGGGGGCGCGTTCCGCGCGCACCACGTACCCGAACGTGTCGAGATCGCGCTTCTCACGTGAAGTAATTTCGGCAGGCTGCCGGAATTCCTTGCGACCGCTAACCTGGAAATGCGCCGACGAAATTCCGAAACAGACGCTGACGCGCTCATCGCTCGCCTGCCGCTCCTCGCCGCGGCCGGTTCCGGCGCGGCACCACTGCACGTAAAGCAGCATCAGCAAGTTCTCGCAGCCCGGCTGGCGCGCCGTCTCGCTAAGCCCCAGCTGCGCAGGGGTCTGCCCCTGCTTGAGCAGGGTGATGGTTTGCCGCAGCGTCTTGGAAAGCTGCTCGAGATCGAGATAGCGCACGCTGGGCTGGGGCGTGATTTCCGTCGCGAACACCGCACCCGCCGCGCTGCCCAGGTCCACGGCAAGCGCGGAGCTGGCGCTCGCGGGAAGCGGCTGTTGTGCCAATCCGACCAGCGTGGCCCACTTCTCGGACCAGGACTGGACGAAGGCAAGCTGGCGCATCGAAAGCGCATAGGGATTGGCAAGATGCACCAGCAAGGTCTGCAGGTATTGTTCCGTGCAGCTCGAATCGGGATCCTGCTGCGAGAACGCATCCTGCACGCGGATGCGCGCAAAGCCGTGCTGCTCGGCAAAAGCGTACAGCTCGTTCAGCGTGCGCCACAGATTTTCCGGCGTCGCGCGGTACACGCGGAACTGCTCCATCATCTGGTGCGCGACGCAGGCAAGGCAGCGCAGCGTGATCAGTGCGGCGTGCGGTGCGATATCGAGATCGCCGTCGCGATAGGCCTGGAGGCACTTCTGATAATTCGCGCCGCACTGCGTCCAGAGCTCCATGACATCCGACCACGCCTGGACTTCGCTCGCTTCGAGCGGCGTCGGCTTGCCGGCGTAGCGATTCGCGATCTCGCCCTGCACGAAGTTGACCGCGCCCCTGAGAGCTTCCAGCATCCGCAATCGTTCGAGGGCCGGGAGTTCGGTGCCGTGCAGCGCAATCAATTGTGCGTTCAGAAGCTGCTGAGACTGTTGCGCGTTGGCCAGCGAAAGCTGCTCCACCCAGCGCTTGCACGCTGCAATGTCGGCAAACTGCAGCGCAGATTGCGGTCCCGCGGTGTTGAGCGGCTGTGCGTTCATGCTCGTTCCTTCGTGCGGGACGCAGCGTGGTGCGCCCGCTTTGTATATGCCCTATTCGCCCAAACGTACCCTAATGCACCTTCGCTTCCGACGCTGTGAAGTAAGTCACTCCCCACCTTGGAATGAGCACCAAAGCTACGGAAGTAATTCACATTTTCGCACGAATGAACGCCCGCGCAAGCAACTGCGAGATTTGTCGATATTCGGTGGCGGACGCATGCGGCGCGCGGTTATCGTGAACCTTGCCAGCCGGAAAAAGCCCATGCGGCAGCCCGCCTCGCCAGGCGCACGCCTCTTTCCAATGCGCGGGCTCGCCAGCGCGCGGACGCCGGGCACAGTCGCTCGAGCAGGCGTCGCTTTACCGGATGATCGGGCTCGCCGCTGCCATGGTGGTGCCAGCGATTTTCTTCCCGCAACGCATGAAACACGACGAGCTGTGAATACGTGCCCAATTCCTGCAGCACGAAATCCGCCGCGACGCCGGACAGCGCGCGCATGAGTCCCGGACCCAACCCGCCGCGAACCTCGTAAGCCACGCCGGCATCTGCGCTCACATCGACCAGGCTGTGGCCCAGTGCTGCGCTCAATCGCTCGCACGGAGTTGCGCCGGCACCGGCTTCGAGCAACAGGGTGTCTTCGCCCCAGCGACCGAGCCCGGTATGCACGTCGAGCGCGAAGACATAATGCGCCCGGGTCACGTTCTGCCGCAGCCAGTGGAGATACAGCCGCGGGCCCTGCTCCAGGTTTCGACCCCCGAAGAACAAGCCGCGCGGGTATTCGTACTGACCGCGTGCCACGGCCTGCTTCAACGGGCGAAAACCGTGCTGGTACGCCTGCCATAGCGCCTGGAGATAGAAGAAATCCCGCCGCGGCGGCGTCGGCGGATTGAGAATGCGCTCGACGCGGCCATAGATCTCAGGCGCGCCGGACCATGCGTCTCCATCGCCCAGGAAGTTGCGGTTGAGATCGACGTTGTTCTCGTTTGCGCGGCGCAACCACGCCATGCCGTAGGGATTGAGCACGTGCACGAGCACAAGAGCGCAGTCTGCCAAAAGCGCAGGCGGTTCTTCGAGCAGCGCGAGTTGCACGGCCGCCCCGGCGAAGGCTTCCACGCCATGCACGCCGCTCGTGTGTAGCAACAAGCGTCGCGCGTCCGCCGCGCCCAGCCACGCGATGTCGATCGTCAATTCCTCGCCTGCCGGACCTTTGGCATCGAGGCCGAGCGCGTGCAGTGCTGCGCCGGCTGCCTGTGCCGCCGAGCGGAAGCGCGCGCGGGCGGTGGCGTAGTCGGGAGAGAAAAAGTGCGTCGGCGCGTCGTTCACGTGAACTTGTTCAGCGTCAGAGGTCAAGCGCCAGGACGATGAGACCGTAGCGGGCAAACTTGCCGAGCGCGATGAACAGCGCCGACAGCCCGGCATGAAGTCTGAGCCAGCCCGCCGCGACGCACAGCGGATCACCCACAAACGGCACCCAGGAGAGCAGCAATACGGGGCTGCCGTAACGCCGCACCGTCGCCAGCCCGCGCAGCGGCCGGGTTTGCGGGATGAGGCGCCCCAGTAGATAGGAACTCATCCCTCCCAGGGTGTTTCCCAGCGTTGCAACCGCAAGCGCTGCCCAGACTGCCTGCGGGTGGGCACGCACGACGGCGTAGAACACCGCCTCCGAGCCTCCGGGGAGCAGCGTCGCGGCGAGAAAGCTGCTGGTGAACAGCGCCCAGAGGCTTGCCGTTTCGCTCATCCGCCGAGGGCGCGCTCAGCTACTCGTCGATACGGCTTTCCTTCAACGCATCGAAATTGGGCGTCAGCCCCAGACCGGGCGCCGCAGGAATCCTGACGATGTTGTTTTCGGGACGCGGTGGATTGACAAAGACTTGCTCGCCCACCGATTGCATGTCGAGATGGAACTCCACGCGCCAGCCGTTCATGAGGCCCGCCATCGCGTGCATGTTGAATAGCGGCCAGCCGCCGCCGTTGGCGATCGGGAGATTGAAGCACTGCGCGAGATGCGCAACCTTGAGCGTCTCCGTGTAACCGCCGTTGTAGCAGCAATTGGGCTGAATGATATCCACGGCCTGGTGTTCAATCAGCTCGCGCAGTCGCCAGCGGTGGCCTTCCATCTGGCCGGCGGAAAGCGGGATGCGCGTGGAGCGCCGCAGATCCGCCATGGCGCGCGTATCGTTCGCGTAGAGCGGCTCTTCGAACCACGTGAGATTGCAGTCTTCCACGGCGCGGCACAACAGCTTGGCCTCCACCGGCTGAAATTTGTAGTTGGCGTCCATCATCAGTTCGATGTCGGGGCCGATCGTGTCGCGCACGAGCTTCACGCGCCGGGCATCCTCCTGCCAGCCGCCCTTGTCGACGCCGACCACCATCTTGAGCCGCCGATGGCCTTCCGCGAGCCGGTCCTTGGCCGCCTGCTTGAGCATGTCGCGGTCGTATTCCGGAAAGCCGAACGTGCAGTAAGTCGGCGCCCAGTCGCGCGCGCCGCCGAGGAGTTGCGCGATGGTGCGGCCTGCGGCTTTGCCATGGATATCCCAGCACGCGATGTCGATGCACGACAGCGCGCTCGATACCACGCCCGTCATGCTGCGCTGGTTCATCTTCCACCATACTTTCTCGTGGATCGCTTCACTGTCGCGCGGATCCATGTCCTTCACCACCGGCAGGAATTCCTTGTTGATCGCGGTCGCCACGGAGACCGGCAGATAGGCCCCTCCGGTGAGGCCATACCCTTTATGCCCGTCATCGGTCTCCACCTCGCAGAACACGATACGGCGCGAGAGCGGATGCTTGAGCAGCGGCACCTCCGCATGGATGCGGTGGATGGTGGCCTTGATCGATTTGATTTTCATGCTTCCTCCGGTACGGGCAGTTCAGGGGAGGGCCGAGTATACAATGGCCGTTTCCGGCACCGGGCCGGTGAAATTGACGCCGCGGAGGCACTTCCCGGATAATTCGCCCGGTTTACGGCGCAGTCTTGCATCCCTTCGAGCCGCTTCCGCCCGGCGCCAATTTCAGACAAGGACCATCCCATGAATTACGCCATCGAGTTTTCCGGGGCGCCGGTGCTTCCGGTCGCGGAGAGCAACAAGTCGTTCCCCGTCGGCCGCATTTACTGCGTCGGCCGGAACTACGCGGAGCACGCGCGCGAGATGGGGCACGACCCGGATCGCGAGCCGCCGTTTTTTTTCATGAAGCCGGCGGATGCCGTCGTTCAAAACGGCGCGACGCTGCGGTTTCCGCAAGCGACCAAGGATTTGCACCACGAGATCGAGATGGTGGTCGCGATCGGCAAAGGCGGCGCCGACATTCCCGAAAGCCGGGCGCTCGAGCACGTATTCGGCTATGGCGTCGGGCTCGACATGACGCGGCGCGACCTTCAGGGCGAGGCGAAGAAGATGGGGCGTCCCTGGGAGATGGGCAAGGCGTTCGACGATTCCGCGCCATGCACGGCTCTCAAGCCGGTGGCCATGGTGGGCCACCCGTCCAAAGGCGCCATCTGGCTCAAGGTGAACGGCGAGGTGAAGCAGAAGGGCGATCTTGCGGAGATGATCTGGAATGTCCCGGAGATGATCGCTTACCTGTCCCGTCTTATTACCCTGCGCGCGGGCGATCTCATTTATTCAGGCACACCGGCCGGGGTCGGTCCCGTGCAGCGCGGCGACAAACTGGAAGGGCATGTGGACAGCGTAGGGGATCTGACGATCAGTTATTCGCCATGAAACAAGCTGGTTGACCCCTGTAGAGGGTGGCTTATCATTAACAAATGTGCTTTCAGGAGCTTCCATAATGGGGCAGCCTGTACATCGTGATTCGCAAATTCAAGGTGGCGTGCCGGTATTTGCCGGCACCCGGGTTCCTGTGAAGAATCTTTTTGACTACCTTGAAGCGGGCGACTCGCTTAACCGGTTTCTCGACGATTTTCCCTCGGTTTCCCGAAACCAGGCGATAGAAGTGCTGGAACTGGCGCACGAGGCATTGGCCGCGGATGCGCATTCTGCTTGACGAATCGCTCCCGCGCAGGCTTTGCAAAGAGATCGCTGATCATTCGGTTAAGACCGTTGCCGAGATGGGTTGGTCGGCGGTAGATAACGGCGAGCTGTTACGGCGCGCCGCCGATCACTTCGAAGTGTTTGTCACTGCAGACCAGAACCTTCAATATCAACGGAATCTCAGCGCCTTACCACTCACTGTGATCGTGCTGGTTTCCAAAACGAATCGGATTGAAGATCTACGGCCGCTTATCCCGGATCTTCTCGGATGTCTGCTGAGCATGCCGGAAAAGACGCTCGTGCGTATCGGTGGCTGATATGAATCATTCTCAGGCTAACGGAGGCGGCAAATGAAGAAACTTAAATTAGGCAGCAGCGGACCCGAAGTCTCAGCGCTCGGTTTGGGGTGTATGGGGATGTCGATCAGTTACGGCGAGCCGAACGACGAGGAGTCCATCGCAACCATACACCGTGCGATCGACCTCGGCGTGAACCTGCTGGTGACCTCGGACGCCTACGGCAACGGGGTGAACGAACAGCTCGTCGGCAGGGCAGTGAAGGGGCGGCGCGACAAGGTGCTGGTCGCGACCAAGTTCGGCAATCTCGCGCTGGCGAGCCGTGGCGGGGACGGCGGCGGGCCTGCGCTCACCGGCGGGCATCCGGACTATGTGCCCCAGGCCTGCGAGAAGAGCCTGAAGATGCTGGGCGTGGATGTCATCGACATCTATGGCCTGCATCGCGTGGACAAGACGGTGCCGATCGAGGACACGGTCGGCGCCATGAAGCGTCTGGTCGAGCAGGGCAAGGTGCGCTACCTGCAGCTTTCCGAAGCCGGACCGCAGACCATCCGCCGCGCGAGCAAAGTTCACCCCATCGTCGCGGTGGAGACCGAGTATTCATTATGGAGCCGCGATGTCGAGCAGGAAATTCTCCCGACCTGCCGCGAGCTGGGCATCGGGTTCATGGCCTACGCCCCGCTGGGCCGCGGATTTCTTACCGCCACGATGAAATCGCTCGATGCGTTGCTGCCGAAGGACCGGCGGCGCGATCACCCGCGCTTTGCGCCGGAAAACATCGGCAAGAACGCGACGCTGCTCGAACCGCTGGAACGGATTGCCGCCGCTAAAAAAGCCACGCCGGCGCAGATCGCGCTCGCTTGGCTGCTGGCGCAAGGTAACGATGTCGTGCCGATTCCCGGCACGAAGCGCCGCGCCTACCTGGACCAGAACTGCGCGGCGCTTGATATCCAATTGAGCGCCGACGATATCGGGGCGTTGAAGCAGGCGTTCCCGCTCAACGTCACGGCCGGTACGCGGTATCCCGAAAAGCAGCTCGGCGGTCTCGGCATCTGATCAGCGCCGACATAGCCTTGCAGTTCAGAACTGCAGCTTCTATTTTTCGAGGCTATTAGACCGCCCGGGCGTAGCGGCCCTTATCGGTACACGTCCTTTCGATGTCCGATCTTGAAGATCGTGACCTCGCGATGCTCGTCGTCAGCAAGATAGATCACCCGATACCTTCCCTGCCTCACACGGTAACGATCGACGTAACCGGCGAGCTTTTCAGAGCCTTGGGGCCGAGGATCCTCGGCTGAGGCTCGAATTCGTTGAACGATACGCTGACGATCGATCTTGTTGCCTGCTGCGTCGAGCTCTTTTGCTGCCGAGTTCTTGATCAGCAGGCTATATCCGGCCACGCCGTTTCAGGCCCCGGACGAACGTGTCGAAGGACAGGATCTTCTCGCTTTTCCTTTCGGCGAACGCGGCAAGATCCTCCGCATCCTCGGCCAAGGCCGCCTTTACTGCATCGTTGACCATGTCGGAAATGGAACGATCCGATGCCGCCGCCTTCAAGCGCAACGCTTGGTGAACGTCAGGCTCGAAGTACACAGTAGCGCGTTTTGGGTTGTCCATACGGGGCATGGTGACGTTTGACGTTCAAACGTCAAGACGCCTCAACTGGTCCAGACAGAACTTGAAACCGGATCTTATGGCGTCGATCCTGCGGCACTGAGAGGTCGGTCGCCGAGCGTCTCGCCGCGCGCAGCCATTTCCGCCATCTCCTGCTGAAATTCGGGCGGGCCATACGCTGATACATTCTGCTTGTTCGTGTACCGGCCGTCCTCAACGATTTGTTCCGAGTACAACAGCATGCGGTTATTGGCCTCGGCGAAGCGCTGCAGCCACTGCAGCGCGCGCGGCGGAATGCGCTTGCCGACGGGGACCGCCACATCGACCGGCAACCCGCGCCAGTTGTATTCGTTGAACAGGACGACGACCTTGGCGTTGTTCGGTTTCATCCAGTCCGGCAGGGGACTGCCTTCCATGCGCCAGCCGCAGATGAAATGCACGCAAGGATTTTCCGGGCGGTTCGCGTAATCGTTGCAGCCCGAACCGGTGCTGTGCGGGCACGGGCGTCCCGGATAGACCGGCGTCCCCTTCACGTTGATCTGCAGCCAGCCATCGCAGCATGCAGTGCACGGCTGGCACGCTCGCGGGGTGGGGGGCTTGGCCATGCCGAATTATACGGGAAGCTGCGCCCTCCATCTTATTCGGTGACCGGCCTGCATAATGAAGCAAGTCATTGTCTTGATAATCTATTTTTGAGCGGGTGCGACTCGTCCATAGGGGCTGTCTTGACGCCATGCCGACCCGCACAGGGATTTTCTCTCAACGTTGTGGCGTCCCGGTCTTTTCTCATCGGACCCACTTCCCTGGGCGCTTGGGATGTTGCATCGATGCAACAAAATCAGGGCCCTAAGCCCCGTATATTGATATTGTTGTTGAGCAGCGCACTATCGAATTGGCATACTAGCGCCAGCCTCCGGTTTTTGGGGAGCGTCGCGTCCCGGGAAGGCAGGGTTGGGGCGGGAATCGAAAAACATCACAGGAGATTCACTATGCAAAAGAAACTGATGGCCATTGCGGTAGCAGGCGCGCTCGGCGCCCCAGCCGTGGCTCTGGCGCAGGCCAGCACGGTGCAGGTCTACGGTCAGATCACATATGAGTACGGCATTGCAAACCAGGGTGACGGTACCTCGGGCGGCGTGCGCACAGGACGTCCCAGCGTCGACTATGCCGATTCCCCGGGCGGCAGCGCCATCGGCTTCCGCGGTGAAGAGAAACTGGGCGGCGGGCTGTCGGCGTGGTTCCAATGCGAAACCTCCGCCGATGTTCGCGGCATAGATCAGGAAGGCTGGTGCACGCGTAACAGCGCGGTCGGCTTCAAGGGCGGCTTCGGCAACATTCACTTCGGCCGTTGGGATACCCCGATGAAGCGTGCGCTGAACGTTGGGACCGTGGGCGCTGAAGAAACCGGCCTGCTGGGCATGTCCTTCATCGCCTTCGGCGGTTCGGGCGGCGCTGACCTGACGGGCACCGCGGCTGATGGTTCTTTCAATCGCCAGCGCTGGAAGCGGCGTGAAACCGCGCTGTCGTACTACGAAAGCCCGCGTTTTGGCGGCTTCCAGATTTTGGGCGCGTTTTCGGCAGGTGGCATCGCGGCGGCTGACAACGGCGCCTTCGACGGTCAGAACAATACCCATCCTCGCCTGTGGTCTCTTGCCGGTATATATAGCGCGGGACCGCTGGGTATCGGACTTGCCTATGAGCGGCACACCGACGGGGGAGGTGGCAGTTTCCCCACGGCAGCCGCGATACCGGACCTCGATGACCGTGCGTGGGGCGCTTCGGTGTCCTACAAGTTCGGCCCCGTGGAAGACGGCGCCACTTATCTCGATGCGAAGTTCGAGACCGGCGTGGGGACGGAACTCAAGAAGAAAACCGCGACCGTGGGTGTCGAATGGGCAGTTGCCGGGCCGCATAGTATCGAAGCGCAGTACGTCTGGGTTGGCGATTCCAAGGGCAATAGCACGACTGGCATCGGTGGCCGCGGCGGCCATGCGGCTCCGGTCCAAGGCGGTGTCGGCGTCGGTGACACCGGCGGCGATGGCATTTCGCTTGCGTACCGCTATCGCTTCTCCAAGCGGACGTCAATCAAGCTGGGCTACACCCGCGTGGAAAACGATACCAATACCAACACGTATAGAATTGGTAACACGGCATCTGTAGTGAACGGTGAAAGCCAGAGCGCATTCGCGTTCCACATCCGTCACCGCTTCTAAGCATCACTTGCCAGTTGGCAAAACGGGCGCTTCGGCGCCCGTTTTTTTATGTCAATAGCGCAAAAAAATCGCGGCCGACGGCTAAGTCAAAAGCCCTAGATAAAGGCGCTCCAGATGGCGGGCGAACGTCGTCGAATCGAAGAGCGGCGAGTGATCCCTGGCGTGCGCGACCCTGACACGCACTTCCTTCAGAAAATCCGGCTGCGTCGCAAGCCGCCGGGCGAGCTGCTCATAATCGGGCAGCGCACAAGTGATCAGGTCGGGAAGGCTGGCGGCGGTCAGAAGGCTGCCGGACACGCGTGAAGCGAACGTTTCCCCGCAAAGCGCCACCGTGGGACAACCACACCATAGGGCGTCACTCAGTATGGTGTGAGACGTGTAGGGAAAGGTATCCAGCGCGAGATCGGCTACGGCGTAGCGGGCAAGATGCGCCGAGTACTGCACGCGGCCCGCGAATACGAGCTGCGTTGGCTTGACGCCCGCCTCTTGCGCGCGGCGCAGCAGTTCCTGCTTGGCCCAGCGGTTGCTTTCGAGCAGCCATAGCACGCTGCCCGGCACCTCGCGCAGCAGCCGCATCCACGCGGCAAAAATGTCCGGCGTGATCTTGTAGGTCTGGTTGAAACAGCAGAAGACGAATGCATCGTCGGTGATGCCGTATTCCCGGCGGCTGAGTGGGGTTCCGACCGGACGCTGCCTGTCGTTCGGCTGATAGCAGTACGGCATGCGCACGACGCGTTCGGAATAGGCGGATTCCTGTCCCGGCGGAATGATGAAGGGATCCGCGATCAGGTAATCCATGAACGCGGCGCCCGTAGTGCCGGGGTAGCCCAGCCAGGTGACCTGTACGTCGCACGGTCGGCGCGCCATGATCGTCAGCCGGTCCCCCGCGGTATAGCCTTTAAGGTCGACCAGGATGTCGAGATGGTCCGCGCGGATGCGTGCGGCGGCGATATCGTCCGGTTCCCAGGCGATGTCTACGAAGTGCTCGCAAGCGGCGCGTACGCGCCGCCGCATGGAACCGCCGTCGTCCGGCCCATGCGAGTAAGCGAACACTTCAAAGCGGTCCCGATCGTGCAGTTCCAGCACTTCGGCGACGAGGTAAGCCGCAGCGTGCTCCTGCAGGTCGGAGGACAGGTAACCGACGCGGACCCGATCCTCGCTTCTTGAGGCGCGCACCGCTGGTCCGTGCCTGGCCGTTGTTACCGAAGCGAATCGGGAATGGGCCCAGCGTTCGGGATAGATTCGTTGCTGTTGGGCGGTGGTCGGTTCGCACAGCAGCCAGAACGGGCTGCCCAGCGCGTCGCCGTGTTCGATTTCCAGCGCGAGCTTCTGCCAGGCCTCGCGCCACTTCTCCCAATCGCAGGTCTGACGCAGTTGATACGTCAGCAAGCCCAACAGCCCGTTGTTGCCGGTTGCCGCGTAACCGGTCTTGAGAACGGCGATCGCCTGATCGAGCTCGCCGCGCACGATATGAATGTTCGCAAGCGTGCCGTATGCGTTCACCTCGGACGGGTGTAATTCGCGCAGGCGCCCGGCCACGGCAGCGGCCTCGTCGAGTCGCCCCAGTTCAAATAGTGCTCCCGCCAGCGACGACATGGCGGTTCGATGAACGGCGTCGTACTCCAGCAGCGCCTTCAGATGTTCGACGGCTTCGCCGGTGCGGCCGAGCGCAAGGCACACGAATGCCATGCCTTCGTGCGCCGCTGGCAGTCCAGGCGCGGCGCGCAGAGCAGCGAGGAACCGCTCACGGGCCTCCGCGAGCTGCCCCTGCCGTTGCAGCACGATACCGAGGCTAGTCATGGCATCGGCATAGTGCGGGGTTCGCTCCAGCACGTGCTCGAACCACTGACGTGCTGTTTCGAGCTGATCTCCCTGCAAGGCGAGCACGCCGAGATTGAATGCGGCCTCGACCCGCGCGGGCTCGCGCTGCAGCACGGCTTCGAATTGTTCGCGTGCCGCGACTGCCTCCCCGGATTGCGCCAGCGCCTGGCCAAGGTTGAGCCTGGAGTCCACGCTCTCCGGATCGCGGGTGAGCGCCTGTTTCAGGAAACCGATTGCCTCGGCATGCTGCTGTTGATTCAGCAGGGCTACGCCGAGCCGCATTGCGACCGAGG
>JBQTJV010000039.1:0-14341 GCA_052386775.1 Betaproteobacteria bacterium | reverse complement strand
GGGCGGAAATCATGGTCTGGTCGGCGCCGGCATCGAACTGTTTCTTGTTGTGCGCGAGAAGTGGCAATTATCGCATCACCGCATGACGTGATGCGCCGAGCACCGCACCGGGTGCGCGCCGCCCGGGAAACACTCGTCGGTCATGGCGAACCAGGCGCTCCCAACAGGTGCATCGTGCACCGAGTACGTGCGGGCACCGCCCGGGCAACTCTGCGCGCCATACCGGCCGCAGGCTCAGCACTATGGAATAAAGCCCGAAGAAACATGCTCCTGGCGGGAAGCAAGCGCGCTTTTCAGGCGCCTGGTATGCATTGTGCTGACAGCGATGCTGGTAACACCACGAGGGAGAGCGCCATGTCCGAATCCGGCAATCAGCACGACGAGCCTTTATTCCCGTCTGGACCATGCAATTGCGGCGGCCATGCGACGCAGGCAGACCACGCCGCCCGTTTGCCTGCTGAAACCGCTCCCCTCACCGAGCGCGCCGTCGACGCGGCGGTCCTGCGCGCGCTGATACCCGCGGACACGTTGCGGCGGCGGTTTCTGCAGGCAGTCGGCGCGAGGACGGCCATGGCGGCCGTGTCATCGTTCTTTCCTCTGGCCGCGGCCCGGGAGGCGTTCGCACAGAGCGCGGGCAAAGTTGAAAAGGCAAAACTGAAGGTCGGCTTCATTCCTATCACGTGCGCGACTCCGATCATCATGGCACACCCCATGGGGTTCTATGCCAAACAGGGGCTCGACGTCGAAGTCGTGAAGACGGCCGGCTGGGCGGTGATCCGCGACAAGACGCTCAACAGCGAATATGACGCCGCGCACATGCTGTCCCCGATGCCGCTCGCGATCACGCTCGGGGCGGGTGCGACACCGATTCCCTACACCATGCCGGCGGTGGAAAACATCAACGGCCAGGCCATCACCCTGGCGATCAAGCACAAGGACCGGCGCGACCCCAGACAATGGAAGGGCTTCAAGTTCGCCGTTCCTTTCGACTACTCGATGCACAATTACCTGTTGCGCTATTACGTCGCCGAGTTCGGGCTCGATCCGGACCGCGACATCCAGATCCGCGTAGTACCGCCCCCGGAGATGGTGGCCAACCTGCGCGCCGACAACATCGACGGTTTTCTTGCGCCCGACCCGGTGAACCAGCGCGCGGTCTATGACGGCGTCGGTTTCATCCATACGCTTTCCAAGGAAATCTGGGACGGGCATCCGTGCTGCGCATTCGCGGCGAGCAAGGCGTTCGTGACCCAGTTGCCGAACACCTATCACGCTCTGTTGAAGGCGATCATCGAGGCGACCGCTTTTGCGCGCAAGGCCGAGAATCGCAAGCAAATCGCGGAAGCGATTGCGCCGGCAAACTACCTCAACCAGCCCGTCACCGTGGTGGAACAGGTGTTGACGGGCACCTTCGCCGACGGCCTGGGGAACGTGCGCAAGGTGCCCGACCGCATCGATTTCGACCCCTTCCCGTGGCACTCGTTTGCGGTGTGGATATTGACGCAGATGAAGCGTTGGGGGCAGATCAGGGGCGATGTGAGTTACGAGAAGATCGCGCGCGAAGTATTTCTTGCCACCGACACCGCGCGGCTCATGAAAGAGGCAGGACTCACTCCTCCCGACGCGACGTTCAAAAGGTTTTCAGTCATGAAAAAAGAGTTCGATCCGGCGAGACCCGATGCCTATCTCGCAAGCTTCGCAATAAAGAGGGCGGCGTGACGGCAAGCGCCGGCGCACGGGACTGACATGCGCGGATCGGCCATGTGGCGGGCGCCTGCGCTGTCGCTCGCTCTTTTTCTCGGGTTCGTGGCATTCTGGCACGCGCTCACCGTGCCGACCGTGGGCGAGCAGACCGTCAACCCGGAGTACGCAAAACTCGTCGGCGCGGCTGCGGCGACCGGCCAAAAGAGCGCCTTTCCGACCCCGGTGGAGGTGGCCGCCACGATCAGGACGCATCTGAGCGAGCCGTTCTATGATCGTGGACCCAACGACAAAGGCATAGGCGTTCAGCTCGTCTATTCCCTGGCGCGGGTTCTCCTGGGTTTCGGGTTCGCGGCGCTGGTCGCCATTCCCACCGGTTTCCTAATCGGCATGTCGCCGCTCGTCTACCGTGCGCTCGACCCGTTCATCCAGGTCTTGAAGCCGATCTCCCCCCTCGCGTGGATGCCGCTCGCCCTCTTCACCCTGAAAGACAGCGGCGTCTCGGCGGTGTTCGTGATCTTCATCTGTTCGTTGTGGCCCATGCTGGTCAATACCGCATTCGGCGTGGCGGCGGTGCGCCGCGAATGGCTCAACGTGGCGAAGACGCTCGAAGTCGGGCCGCTGAGGAAGGCTTTTCGCGTCATTCTCCCGGCAGCGGCGCCCACCATCATGACCGGCATGCGCATCTCCATCGGCATCGCGTGGCTGGTCATCGTTGCCGCCGAAATGCTGGTCGGCGGCACCGGCATCGGTTATTTCGTATGGAACGAGTGGAACAATCTTTCCATCACCAACATCCTGACCGCGATACTGGCGATCGGCCTGGTCGGCATGGTGCTCGATCAGATTCTGGCGCGTCTGACGCGTCTCGTGACTTTCCCGGAATGATGCATTCTGACCGGCACTCCTCACCGCGCCGCATGACGGGCCGGTCACGGCGATGAACGACCCGGTGATCAGGATCGAGGGCATCGCCAAGCGTTACGCAGGCGAAGCCGGCGCGGAGACGGCGGTATTCGAGGATGTCCACTTCGGTATCGAGCAGGGCGAATTCGTATGCCTCATCGGGCATTCCGGCTGCGGAAAGACCACCATCCTGAACATACTGGCCGGGCTCGAACCCGCCTCGGAAGGGTACGTGTTCGTCGCCGGCCGGGAGATTCGTGGCCCGAGCCTGGACCGCGCCGTCATCTTCCAGAGCCACGCGCTGCTGCCGTGGCTGACGGTGATGGGCAACATCGCGTTTGCGGTCAATTCACGCTGGCCGGGGCGGGACAGCGCGGCCACCCGAGAGCATTGCCAGAAGTACATCGACCTCGTGAACCTCACCGGCTCGGAGAAGAAGCGTCCGGCGGAACTGTCGGGCGGCATGAAGCAGCGCGTGGGGATTGCGCGCGCGCTCGCCATAGAGCCCCGCATGCTGTTGATGGATGAGCCGTTCTCAGCGCTCGACGCGCTGACCCGCGGCATGCTGCAGGAGGAAGTGCTGCGCATCTGCGCCGAGACGCGGCAGACGGTCTTCATGATCACGCACGATGTGGATGAGGCGATCCTGCTTGCCGACCGGATCGTGCTGATGACCAACGGGCCGCGCGCGAAGATTGCGGAGATCGTGGTGAATACCCTGCCGCGCAACCGCAGCCGTCACGATCTCCACCGACATCCGCATTATTACCGCATCCGCAATCACCTGATCGAGTTTCTGGTCGATCGCTCCCGTGCATTCGGCGGCGCGGCGGCCGATGGTTACGACCCCCGCAATCCGCCGACCGTGAGGCCGGGCCTTACCGACGACTCGCCGCCGGCTGCCGAAGTCCTCCAGGCCCGCGCACCGCCGCGGCCGATGGCGGTGGCAGCAAAGTGAACGTTCTTACTGAGGAGACACAGCGATGAGAAAATCCGATGCCCCCGAAGCCCTGCTCGCGGCCGCGAGCATAGGCAAGCCGCTCAAGCGTACCGATGTCACGGAGATGGTCGTCGCGGCCAGGATCACAAAAGGCCTGACCTGGACGCGCATCGCGAAGGCGGTGGGGCAGAGCAAGGAATGGACTACGGCCGCGCTGCTCGGGCAGATGCAGATGACCAGGCAGCAGGCCGAGGCGGCCGGCAAACTGCTTGGGCTTCCGGCCGCGGCGGTTCGGCTGCTGCAGGAAGTGCCGTACAAGGGATCGCTGCCGACTGCGGTGCCGACCGACCCGCTCATCTATCGCTTCTACGAACTGGTGAATGTCTACGGCACGACGTTCAAGGAACTGATCCATGAAGAGTTCGGCGACGGCATCATGAGCGCCATCGATTTCAAGATGGATCTCACGCGCGAGCCCGATCCCAAGGGCGATCGCGTCAAGATCGTGATGAGCGGCAAGTTTCTGCCTTACAAGACCTACTGAAGCCGGATGGAAGAGGCGCTTCGCGCCTCGCCGCCGCTTCAGTTGCACGCTTTCGAACCGGCGCAAGGACTGCGCGGCTCAAGGCGCGCCGCCGGGACATGCTGCGGTGCATGAGACGTTTTCTCTTGCGCCGCCGCCCGGCGTTCTGCGACCATATGACGCCGGAGTGAAACCCCTCACGGCGACCAACCATCGGGAGGCATCATGAGGAACAGCCGCAGGAAATTCTTGAAGGGCGCCGCCGTAGCGACCACCGGAACCGCGATCGCAGGCTTTCCGATGGTCGCGCGGGCGCAGCAGACGTTCAACTGGAAGATGACCAGCGCCTATCCCAAGGGCGCGCCCTTCTACATGGATGGACCGGGGAGCGCCACCGACCTTGCGCGGCGCATCGAAGCGATGTCGAACGGTCGCATGAAAATCAGCGTCTACGGGGCCGGGGAGTTGATCCCGGCGCTGGAGGGTTTCGATGCGGTGCGCGCCGGCACCGTGGAGATGAACCACGCCAACAGCTATTTCTGGACAGGCAAGACCTTTGCGGCCCAGTACTTCACGGCCGTGCCGTTCGGCCTCAACTTTCAGGGGATGAACGGATGGCTCTACGATGGCGGCGGCATCCCGTTGTGGCACGAGGTCTACGCGCCGTTTGGCATGGTCGCTTTTCCGTGCGGCAACACCGGGGTGCAGATGACCGGCTGGTTCAAGCGCGAAATCAAATCGGTCAAGGATTTCAACGGGCTCAAGATGCGTATTCCGGGGCTCGCGGGCAAGGTTTACGCAACGCTAGGCGTGGATGTAAAGCTGCTGCCGGGCGGGGAAATCTTTCCGGCGCTGGAGCGCGGCGTGATCGACGCGGCAGAGTTCGTGGGTCCCTACCAGGACCGCCGCCTGGGGCTGCAAAAAGCGGCGAAGTACTACTACACCACGGGCTGGCACGAAACCGCGACGGTGTCCGAGTTGCTCATCAACAGGGCGGCGTGGGGAAAATTGCCGAAAGACCTGCAGGCGATTGTCGAAAACGCCTGTGCGGCGTGCAATGTGGTGAGCGAAGCGTGGTGTCAGCGCACCAACGCCGAAGCGATGGAGGACCTGGTGAAGAACCAGGGGGTGATCGCACGACCGCTGCCCGACGATGTGATCAAGAGTCTGCGATCGGCCACCGCAAAGGTGCTGGAAGAGGCCATCGCAAAAGATCCGATAACCAAGAAGGTGCACACCTCGTACATGGCGTTCAAGGCCAAGTACGACAGCTGGGCGGGTTACAGCGAGGCGGTCTATCACGGCAAGCTCCGCGGTGCCTGAGGCGGAAGAGCGGGGACTGTCGCGCGGGGTGCGCGGCGGCATAGAGCGTTTCATCGAGATCGTCGGCGAGTGCACCGCGTGGATTGCGCTCGCCATCGTGGTCCTGATGGCGATCAACGTGCTGCTGCGCTACACCTTCAGCATCGGCTCGGTGTGGGCGCAGGAACTGGAGTGGCATCTCCTCGCGCCGCTCATCCTGTTCGGCATGTCATACGCGCTGCGGCACGGCGACCACGTGCGGGTGGATATCGTCTACGGCCGCTTTCCGGAGCGCGCGAAGCGGGTCGTGGACCTCGTCTCGGCGCTGCTGACCATCGTCATCTCGATACTGATCATCTGGTTGTCGCTCAATTACGTCGAGCAATCCTACGTCATCGATGAGGGCTCGCCCGACCCGGGCGGGCTGCCGCACCGTTTCCTGCTGAAGTCCCTCATACCGATCGGTTTTGCGCTGCTGCTCCTGCAGGCGATCGCGTCCGCACTGCACAGCCTGGAGAAACTGCGCGAGCGGGAGCTATGAGCGGCACCGAAATCCTTGCGATCCTGATGCTGGTTTGTTTCTTCGCGCTGCTCATGGCGGGGGTGCCCGTTGCCATCACCCTCGCGACGAGCGGTTTCGTGTTCGGTGTGCTGGGCTTCGGGACCGGGCTCTTCAACCTGCTGCCCGCGCGCATCTACGGCGTGGTGAGCAACTATCAATGGCTCGCCATACCGCTCTTCGTGTTCATGGGCGTGATGCTGGAAAAGTCGCGGCTCGCGGAGGATCTGCTTGACGTCGTCGGGCACCTTGCCGGCGGACTGCGCGGCGGGATGGCGCTCGGCATCATCGGTGTCGGCGTGCTGATGGGGGCGACCACCGGTATCGTCGGTGCGACGGTGATCACGCTGGGCCTCCTCACGCTGCCTACGTTGATCCGGCGCGGCTACGAGCCCGGCGTCGCCTGCGGGGCGATCTGCGCCTCGGGGACGCTGGGCCAGATCATTCCGCCTAGCCTGATCCTCATCCTGCTTGCCGATATCCTGCAGCTTTCGGTCGGAACGCTTTTCGCCGCGGCGGTGATACCCGGCCTCATGCTGGCGGCACTGTACTGCGCTTACATTGTGGTCCTCGGAATGGTGCGGCCGGACCTTGTTCCGCCCGTGCCCAAGGAGGAACGCGACGCCATGCCGCGCGGCGAGCTGTGGCTCAAGTTCTTCAAGGTCGTGCTGCCGCCATTGGCGCTGGTGTTGTCGGTGCTGGGCTCGATCATCGGCGGGGTAGCCGCACCGACGGAGGCGGCATCGATGGGTGCGCTCGGCGCCATTCTGGTGACGGCATCCGCCAAGCGCATGTCGTTCGCGGTCTTGCGGGATACGGTCTACGCGACGACCAAGATCACCGCCATGGTGATGTTCATCCTGATCTGTGCCCAGGTTTTTGCGCTGGCCTTCCGCGGGTTGCGCGGCGAGGACCTGATCCACGATCTCTTTGCGTTCCTGCCGGGCGGCGTCAACGCCGATATCTGGTTCCTGATGGCGCTGATCTTCGTTCTCGGGTTCTTCATCGAGTGGATAGAAATCAGCTACATCGCCGTGCCGCTCTTTCTGCCGGTGTTCATCCAGCAGAACGTCGATATCGTGTGGCTCGCCATGCTGATCTGCATCAACCTGCAAACCTCCTTTCTTACGCCTCCGTTCGGGTGGGCGCTGTTCTTCCTGCGCGGCGTCGCACCGCCGCAGATCACCACGCGCCATATGTATCTCGGGGTGATTCCGTTCATCGCGATGCAGACCCTCGGCATAGTGCTCGTGTTCTTCTATCCGCAGATCGCGCTTTGGTTGCCTAAAGCCATCGGCTGGTAATCGGCCGGTGGCCGCGCGATCGGGATTTCGTGCGCGTCGTGCAGGCGCTTGTTGCTGCGTCTCGCGTAGAATCGCCCTTGGCTACTCGAACATGCACCGGTAAATGATTCATTCCATACGTGGCACGCGCGGCATGGCCGTGGCGCCGCATTCCATCGCCGCGCAATCCGCGCTGAACGTCTTGCGCGAGCGCGGCAATGCGCTCGAGGCGGCGATTGCGGCGGCCGCAACCATCGCCGTGGTCTATCCGCACATGAACGGCCTCGGCGGCGACTCGTTCTGGCTGGTGCATGCGCCAGGGCGCAGGCCGCGCGGCATCGAAGCGTGCGGCGCCGCGGCCGCAGCGGCATCGCGCGAATGGTATGCGCAGCGCGGCATCGAGGGCAGCATCCCGTTTCGCGGCGGCGTGGCGGCCAACACCGTCGCCGGAACCATTTCCGGCTGGGATATGGCCTTTGGGTTGTCGCGCAAGTGGGGCGGGCGCCTGCCTTTGAAGCGCCTGCTTGCCGACGCGATCTACTACGCGGAACAGGGCATCGCCGTGACCCGCAGCCAGGCGCTGGCCACCGCGATCAAACAGCCAGAGCTCGAGACTCAGCCCGGATACGCCGAAACCTATCTCCCGGGCGGGAAAGCCCCGTCGGAAGGAAGCATTTTCAGGCAGCCGCGGCTCGCTGAAACGCTGCGCCACCTGTCACGCGGCCTCGCCGGTTTCTACCGCGGCCGGCTCGCCCGATCGATGGCGCGCGATCTTGCTGCAGCCGGTAGCCCGCTCGTGCTCGAAGACCTCGCCGGTCATCGGGCCGCGCTAGTGACGCCGCTGGCGCTGCGTCACTCGCTGGGATCGGTATACAACATGCCGCCGCCGACGCAGGGCCTCGTTTCGCTGCTTATATTGGGGATGCTCGACGCGCTGGATGTGGGCAAGACCGGCCCGGGCAGCCCCGAATTCCTGCATCTCGCGGTGGAAACCACGAAGCGCGCATTCGCGATTCGCGATCGCTACGTGACGGATCCGGACTATATGACGGTGGACGTCAGGGATTTCCTGAAGGCGGAGTGCATGCGGCAGCTCGCGGCCAAGGTCGACCCGAAGAAAGCTGCACCCTGGGGCAGCGGCGCTGCCCCTGCGGATACGGTGTGGATGGGTGTCGCAGACGATGCCGGCCGGGCGGTCAGCCTGATCCAGAGTGTTTATCACGAGTTCGGTTCGGGTGTCGTGCTGGAGGAGAGCGGGATAACCTGGCAGAACCGGGGTTGCAGTTTTTCGCTCAATCCTCGTGCGCTGAACTGCCTCAGCCCGGGCCGCCGCCCCTTCCATACGCTCAACCCGGCACTTGCGGTGTTGAACGATGGCCGCACCCTGATCTACGGCACGATGGGTGGCGACGGTCAGCCCCAGACGCAATGCGCGGTATTCACGCGCATCGCGAATTTCGGGTTGAACCCGCAGGCGGCAGTGAGCGCGCCGCGCTGGCTGCTCGGGCGAACCTGGGGGCAGACGAGCGATACGCTGAAAGTCGAGGCGCGCTTTCCGGGCGCGGTCCTGATGGCGCTCGGAAAACTCGGGCACGATATCGAAGTGCTGCAGGATTACGACGAAACCATGGGGCACGCCGGTGCCATCGTCCGCAACGCGAACGGCGTGCTCGAGGGTGGAGCGGATCCGCGCAGCGATGGCGCGGTCGCCGCCTATTGAACTGGCTTGCGGGTACCGGCCCTGCTGTAAGCGCACAAAAAAAGCGGCCTGAGCCGCTTTTTCAGCGTACCGGCCGCGGTCAGGCGGCTGCTTTGGGCGCGCTCTTGCGCGCGTACTTCTGGCGGAATTTCTCGACGCGACCGGCGGTATCCACGATCTTCTGCTTGCCGGTGTAGAACGGGTGGCATGCCGAGCATACCTCGACGTGCAACTGGTCGCGACTCAGCGTGGAACGCGTGGTCCAGGAGTTGCCACAACTGCAGGTGATGGTTACTTCGCTGTATTCAGGATGAATTTTCGCCTTCATTGCCGTTTCCTCGCCGCGCCACGGCCGGGGTGGGCCGCTCGTGAAAGCGGCGGATTATGGGCGAAATCAGCTAGCGAAGCAAGGGCCGCTGGCCGGGAGACCAGTTTTCCAGCAGCGCGCAGCAGGACTGTATGGATTGCCGCGCGGTGGCGTCATCTACCCGCTCGAAATGCGACTGGCTGCCCACTACCCGTAGCGAAACAAAGTAGAGGGCGCCGGGGTGTGCCTCGATGGTGATACTGCCGTTGTCCACGCCGGTGCCCTGCAGGCGGTGTGCGCCCGGCCGGAGATCGATCCGAAAGTAGGTGCCGGGCAGCGTGGCCCCGATGAGCCGCCCGCCGACATAGAGCACCGACTCCTCTTCAAAGGCGGTGTCGGGGCGATAGACATACAAGGCGGCCGTCCCGGGATGGGTGTTGAACTCCTTGGCCTGCGCGTCGCGTTCACGCGAGGCTTGCGGCGTGGAAGCGCATGCAGCGAGCAGAATGCAAAATGCCGATAACAGCGCGCCAGTCGGTATCCGGATTGACGGCATCGGGCGGCTGCGCTGCATCGCGCTATTTCAGCGGGAACCGACCAGTTCGTGGCGCAGGACCGCGTGGCGCCCGTAAGTCGGCTCCACCAAGCGAAAATGTGATCGCGCCGGGCCGATGAAAGACCGGATTACCGTCTGCTCGACAAAGCGGATTTCACCGGGGCGCGCTTCGACATCGAGGTAGCCCGCATCGCCGGCGAAGCCGGCAATCCGGTGCACCCCCGGCGCCAGTTCGAGCCGCACATAGGTGCCGGGGTAGGTCGTGCCCTGCATCGCACCGTCGACCATGATCGTTGCGCCGTCGTCGACGAAGTCCGGGTGGTTGCGGAAGAGATAAATCACGCCCTTGTCGGGCAAAGGTTCGAAGCGTTTGGCCTGGAGATCGGCCGGGCTCGGAGGCAGCGGCGTGCAAGCCGCGGCACCCAATGCCGCGACGACCGACAGCCAAGCCACGATACGATGAAGCCGGAGTCTCAGGCGAGCCTCCTTGCCGCGCGCTTACCCCCGTTAAGGGTACATGGCCATTAACCGCGCCGCATGGAATCGAAGAAATCGGCGTTGTTCTTCGTCGCCCGCAGCTTGTCGATGAGAAACTCCGCCGCTTCCAGTTCAACCATCGGGTAGAGCAGCTTGCGCAGCACCCAGATCTTCTGAAGGATGTCCGCCTTGATCAAAAGTTCCTCGCGGCGGGTGCCCGAACGGTTGACGTTGATCGCGGGGTAGATGCGCTTCTCATGCATGCGCCGGTCGAGGTGGATCTCCATGTTGCCGGTGCCTTTGAATTCCTCGTAGATCACGTCATCCATGCGGCTGCCGGTATCGATCAGCGCCGTGGCAATGATCGTGAGCGACCCGCCCTCCTCGATATTGCGGGCTGCCCCGAAGAAGCGCTTGGGGCGTTGCAGCGCATTGGCGTCGACGCCGCCGGTCAGCACCTTGCCCGAGGCGGGCACAACCGTGTTGTAGGCGCGCGCCAGCCGGGTGATCGAATCGAGCAGGATCACCACGTCCTTCTTGTGCTCGACCAGGCGCTTTGCCTTCTCGATCACCATCTCCGCGACCTGGACGTGGCGGCTGGCCGGCTCATCGAAAGTCGACGACACCACTTCGCCTTTCACCGAGCGCTGCATCTCGGTCACTTCCTCCGGCCGCTCGTCGATGAGGAGCACGATCACCATCACTTCCGGGTGATTCGTGGTGATCGAATGCGCGATGTGCTGCAGCATGACCGTCTTGCCGGCCTTGGGCGGGGAGACGATGAGGCCGCGCTGACCCTTGCCGATGGGGGCGATGATGTCGATGATGCGCCCGGTGATGTTCTCCTCGGCCTTGATGTCCCGCTCGAGCTTGAGGTGGTCGGTCGGAAACAGCGGGGTAAGGTTCTCGAACAGGATCTTGTGCTTTGAGTTCTCCGGCGGCTCCGCGTTGACCTTGTCGACCTTCACCAGCGCGAAATAGCGCTCCCCGTCCTTAGGCGTACGAATCTCGCCTTCTATGGTGTCTCCCGTATGCAGGTTAAAGCGCCGGATCTGGCTCGGCGAGACGTAGATGTCGTCCGTGCCGGCGAGATACGACGTATCGGGAGAACGCAGAAAGCCGAAGCCGTCAGGCAGCACCTCCAGCGTTCCGCCGCCGTAGATGCTCTCGCCTTTCTTCGCCTGGTTTTTCAACAGCGCGAAGATCAGCTCCTGCTTGCGCATGCGGTTGGCGCCGTCGAGTTCATTCTTGACCGCCATGTCGACGAGCTCGCCGACGTGTAGATTCTTGAGATCGGATAGGTGCATAAGCGGAGAGTGCTACATACGAATGAGAGGGGGGAAGAAAAAAGCGGGGACTGCACCCGCGCCTGTGCCACCGGTTCTTTTACTGTGGGGCGGACTTCCTCAGGCGCCGGGAAAAAGCGTATCGGGTTTAGATATGGCTGTCAATAAATGCGGTAAGTTGGGATTTGGAAAGCGCGCCGACCTTGGTCGCCTCAACCGACCCGTTCTTGAACAGCATCAGCGTGGGGATGCCGCGAATGCCGTACTTGGGCGGAGTCGACTGGTTCTCGTCGATGTTCAGTTTGGCGACCTTTAACCTGCCGGAGTACTCCTTCGCGACCTCGTCCAGTATCGGTGCGATCATCTTGCACGGACCGCACCACTCTGCCCAATAGTCGACCAGCACGGGCGTGGACGAATGCAACACCTCCGGCTCGAAGGTATCGTCAGTGACGTAGTGAATATGCTCGCTCATGGCCGGGCCCTGGAAGATATTGGAAGGAAAGCGCCACGCGAAGGAGGGTGGCATACGGAAAGCCCGCCTATCCTAACCAAATTCAGTCACCTTGGGAAGCAAGCCGGTCCGGAAACGTGGAAAGGGTCGCCACCGCTCTGATAAAATGAGTGTTTTTCGCCCCTTACAAGGCGCGATTTCCCGAAGGAATACTATGACTTACGTTGTCATCGAGACCTGCATCAAGTGCAAGTACACCGATTGCGTTGATGTATGCCCGGTCGATTGCTTCCGCGAGGGCCCCAACATGCTGGTCATCGACCCGGACGAGTGCATCGATTGCACGCTGTGCGTGGCGGAATGCCCGGTCGAGGCGATATTCGCGGAAGACGACGTGCCGGACGATCAGCGCCACTGGACGAAGATCAACGCCGAGCTGGCGAAGGCCTGGAAACCCATCATCGAGAAGAAGGCGGCGCCGGAAGACGCGGACGAATGGGCTAAGATCAAGAAGAAGGAGCATTTGCTCGAAAAATAGGCAGAGGCAAGGCGAACGGCCGCTTCACAGCGACCTGCGCGGTCGCATCCCCCAAATGGAACCTTGCGCGGCCTGCGTCTCGGGCGGAGTCAGGGTCAAGCGAAGGAACGTCCGGTCCTGAAATACAGGCACCGCAATCAGGCTGGCTTGTCCTCGGCGGAGGGCGCCGTCGCAAGCGCCGCGAGCAGTTCAGGATTGTTCTTCTTCTGCGCCAAAGCAGCCGGTGTGACCCCTTTTGCCGACTTCAGGTTCGGATCGGCGCCGGCCGCCATGAGGACTTTTACCACTTTGGGATGACCATCCGAAACCGCGCTGTGCAGGGCGGTAAGGCCTTCGTTGTCCGTTTCATTGGGGCGGGCCCCTTTGGACAACAGGTAGGCGACGATGCGGTCGTGGCCCCACATGGTGGCCTGCATGATCGGCGTCAGGCCCATGGTGCTCTTCGCGTTCACGTCAGCGCCGCGTTCGACCAATAGCTTGGTCATTTCGGGAAACCCCTTGAACGCCGCCCAGTGTAGCGGGGTGAAACCTTGCAGGTCCCGCACATGGATGTCGGCCTTGGCGTCGATCAGGACTGCGGCAACCGCCGTCCGATTCTGGGACGCCGCTTTAAGCAGCGGTGTGAAGCCGCTCGCGTCCTTTTCGTTGGCTTTTACGCCGGCCTTGAGAAAAATCTTGACTGCCCGCTCATTGCCGACTTGTATCGCACGCTCAAAGCCCTTGAGATTGAACTCGATCTGCTCCGCCTGCAGCGATCGGCGCGCGACGTCGCTCGCCCATGGGTCCTCGTCGTCCTGTGTTTTCGGGGCCTGCAGCTCCAGTATCCGGCCGTGGACGCGCGACAGGGTCAGGATGTCGTTGAGCACGTCCGGCGGAAAGCCCTGCCGGCCGCCGCGCTTGTCGACCATGAGGTCCGCGAAATAGTCCTCGAGTTCTTGCAGGCCCCACAAGTCCATGACCCTGTTGAATATTCTTGGGTACTTGGCCTCCAGGGCCGCAGGATAGAACTGCTCCTTGCCTTCGAAATAGCGAGCAATCTTCTCATGCATGGTCATGGCGGACGACCTCTCTCCTAAATAAGGGTTCTTATAGGTTGATTATCATTGTGGTTACAGAGGATTGTAACGGTTCAGTGCTCCCGGTGCTGATAAAAAATCCACGCTATGCGAAAAAACCACGGACTCCGCCCGCATTGCATAAAGGGCTATCACGGTGCGGTGGGAGCTTCCCCCCTGATCGTGGTCCGGTGCAGGACCCGGGCCTGGCTCGAATCCACCTCCGTGCGGTAGTGCATGCAGCAGCGGTTGTCCCACAGCACGATGTCCCCCACGCGCCAGCGGTGGGTCCAGGCGTACTTGGGCTGGGTGGCATGGGCCCACAGGCGATCGAGCAGCGCTTCGCTTTCGGCGTTGTCCATGCCGACGATGTAGTTTGAAGGCCACACGCGCCGGCGCCCGAGATATAGCGCAGGTTTTCTGGTGACAGGGTGCAGGCGCACGAGCGGATGGACCGGCCCCTCTACTTCTTCCGGTTTCGTCGGCAGGCGCACGCCCGGACGCAGCACGCCCGCGCTGTTGCGACTGGAATCGTGAACCTGTGATTTTCCCGCTATCTTGCGCTTGAGATCGTCGGGCAGTTCGTCATAGGCGAGGTACTGGTTGTTGAACGAGGTATCCCCCCCGCCGTTCACCGGTATGACCAGCGCGTAGAGCATGCTGCCGGCCGGCGGTATCGCGACGTACGAGTTGTCGGTGTGCCACACCACCTCGTAACTGCCGAGGCTGCCCTTGTCTTTCACCGGATCACCGTT
>JBQTJV010000038.1:0-5474 GCA_052386775.1 Betaproteobacteria bacterium | reverse complement strand
GCTTCGCCGCGTAGTCGGCGTCCGGTTGGGCAGCGGTGTCGATCAACTCATCGTTCTCATTTACCCCGAGCACGCGGTGCGGCGACAGGCTCTCCACCGTAAACGGCCCGGCCACGCGGACCTTCTTGCTGTCGGGGTAGGGCTTGTCGTAGAGGTACTCGAACTCGGCCTTGGCAGCGATCGACGCATCGATCTCCTTCTGCCGGCCGATGCGCCCCTGCCACCACTCCGCATGCAACTTCTTCGCCGCCTCCGACCACTTCGCCTCAGCCTCGCGCGGAATCTCCCATTCCTGCCAACTCTTCTTTAACGCGGCGTTCAACTTCTCGCGCAGCGGCTCTAGCACGGCTTGCCACTTGTCCCATATCACATCGATTTCAGCATTGTTGGCAACCCACTTGAGCGTGATATGCGGCACGCGCTCATAGACGAACCCATGCCGAATGTCACCGTGCACAGGCTGCGACGACGGCGCGCTGCGCGTGACTTCCGCCTCCTTCATCTGCCCGTCACGCGAATCAGCGAGCAGGTAATACGGATAGCGCGCCCCCATGATCCGGGCGCGTGCAAGCGCAAGTGCAACGCGCGAAGTGTCAATCGTGATCCACCGCCGGCCCCACTGCTCGGCCACAGTGGACGCGGTTCCAGAGCCGCAGGTCGGATCAAGCACAAGGTCGCCCGGGTCCGTCGTCATCAAGAGGCAGCGTTCAATAACCTTAGCGTTTGTCTGAACGACGTAAACTTTTTCGTCGGTAAAGGCACCTGTTTGAGTATCTGTCCAGACATTGCTCAATTTCGAGACTGCGAAATCGTCTAAGAACCTGACGTACTGAATTGAGCGAGGTGTCGGACTCGCCACTCGTTCGGCTCGAAGTAGCCTCCGCATTCCGTCTTGATTCGTTTTCCAATATCCACGCCCTGGAGAAAAGTGCTGCCCTTGATATAGAACGTCGAATGCCGACTTTTCTCCACCACTCTGGGACGTAAGATTGTCGTTCCTATAAATCAACGCGCCAGACGGCAAATGACCAGGGTCCGCTCTTTCATCCGCAGTCATTGAGCGTCGGTGAAATGGCGCAATCTGAACACGGCGGTAGCGCCCGCCTACATCTTCTGCCAGTCCCTTGGGTTTGAAGAGGTCACGGTACTTCAAGCTCGCTCTATTCCGTCCATACCAAACGAGAAAATTGCACGACGAATCCAAGAATTGATCACCGAGGCCTGTTGTCGTTCGAAAAGAGATGAGTGACACAAAATTTTCTTCGCCGAACACCTCCTCCATTGCCGACCTGACGCGATGCACGTTCTCATCGCCAATCTGCACGAAGATCGACCCCGAATCTGTCAGCAGGTCCCGCGCCACGGTGAGCCGGTCGCGCAGGTAGGTCAGGTATGAATGGATGCCGTCGCGCCAGGTGTCGCGGAAGGCTTTTACCTGCTCGGGCTCACGCGTGATGTGGCCGGCGTTGCCGTCTTTTACCTCGCGGCTGGTGGTTGACCACTGGAAGTTGCTGTTGAATTTGATGCCGTAGGGCGGATCGAAGTAGATGCATTGCACTTTGCCGCGCAGGCCTTCGCGCTCGGCGAGGCTGGCCATGACCTGGAGTGAATCGCCGAGGATCATGCGGTTGGACCAGTTCTGGTCGTGCTGGTAGAACTCGGTCTTGTCGACGCCTTTCGGCATGCCGTTGAAGTCGGCGAAGAGGTCGGGCGTGATTTCTCCGGATTCGTGCTGCCGCTCTTTCGTCTCGCGCAGCAGGTCGTCGATCAGGGCCTTGGGGTGGACTTTTTCCTGGATGTAGAGCGGCGGGGCGTGGACCACGAGGTCGCTCCAGTCCTGCTGGTCCTTGCCGCGCCAGACGAGTTGCGGATCGAGGTCCCGGTTGCGGCGCTCGTAGGCGACGCGCACCGGGCTCTCCTGCTCTTTCTGCAGGACGGACTGGTATTCCGCAGTGGGGATGTTCTTGCGCTTCGCCTCCTCGTGCTGAAGGGTGGCGACGGTCTTGGCGGAGGCGGGTTTCTTGGCCATGTGGGAGATCAGGAGATGAAACCGATGCGGCGCTTCGGCGGGGACTTGGCCGCGCGATCGTCGGTGATGAGCTTCTTGATGGCATCGAACACGACGGCGAACTGCTCGTCGTACTTCTTCTCCAGCGCCTCGATTTTGCGGGCGAGTCCGCGGTTCGAGTCCATCAGGCGCCGCAACTGGACAAAGGTACGCATGATGGCGATGTTCACCTCGACCGCGCGCGGCGAACGCAGGACGCTGGAGAGCATGGCTACGCCCTGTTCGGTGAAGGCGTACGGCAACGCGCCGATGTTGCGAGGGGATGCGATCACAATCTGTGATCGCCTCTCCTTCGCCGCCCCGGATGCGATCACAGATTGTGATCTCAAAGTCTTCCACTCCTGCTGAGTCAACCGGAACATGAAATCCTCCGGAAACCGCCCCCTATTGCGTTTCACCGCCTGGTTGATGGCACGCGTTTCGACGCCGTAGAGCGCAGCGAGGTCAGTGTCTAGAAGCACCTTTTCGCCACGTAAGAACAAAATCAGGGGCGCGAGGTTCTCTGGCCGGGGCTTGTCCGAGGGCATCAAAATTTGTCGCAGCGATGCTGCGACTTTTGGCGGATTGAGCAGCACGCTCCTCGGCTCGCCGAGGCGAGGATCCTGATTTTCATGAGAACTTGCTTCTGATGTTACTTTTGGCTTGGTCCCAGTCCTGGAACGCGTCCTCGCCGCGCTTATGCGCCGCGTCCCGTTCCGCGAGCACGTCTTCATGCCAGGCCGGGGATGCCACGCCGCCCGCCCTGCCGCACAGGTCCTCCCAGAGCGATTCCATCGCCTGGATCTTCTCTTCCACCGACATCTTGTCCAACGGTAGCGGGCTCGCCATGATGCCTCTTGATGGTTGTCGCCGCGATCCGGATGCAGATTACTCTGTGCCGGGCGGAACGGTCTGCCTTTCGATCATGGTATTGAACTCGGCTTCGACTCTCTTCGCGAAATCGGCTTCGATCTGGTACACCTCGGTGAATTCGGCGAACGCCCAGCGGCCGTGCGCCCCGAGGTGATTGACGCCGGGTACCCAGTAGCTGTCCATGGTCAGCTTCTTTTCCTTCGCGTCTTCGCGCCGGTAGCCCTTGATTTCGACGATCAGGTGCAGGAGATCGTTCTCGCCGTGGCCGTCGTCCACCAGCACGATGAAGTCCGGCAAGTACTTGCGCGTTTCGGACCCGTAGCGGTACGGCACTTCGAGGCCGAGGTTCTGGTTCTTCACGTAGGCGCGCACGCGCGGGTGCGCCTCCGCGACGCGGCAGAATTCGCCCTCCCAGCCGCTGTCCAGGACCACCCAGTTGACGTGGCAGCGGCGGGAATCAGTTTCCCAGCGCGAGGTCCTTGAAGTGTTGAATCGAACGTGGGCGCTGGAACCGACGGGGTTGTAGGCATCCAGCACCGCCTTGATCGGGCGCCCACCCTTGAATTCGTTGGTGATCGCCGTGGTAATGCGGCTGCAGGCCATGTCGGCCAGCTCCCGGTACATCAGAAGCGCGGGGTACGTCCCGCCCTTGCACACCAGGTAGCCATCGAGCCATTGTTTCGTGATGCGCTTCAACTGACCGAACAGGTGCAGCTTGGGCGCCTCGCCGGGATCGCGCCACTTGCTGTAGAGCAGGCGATGCGTGAGGTGAAACAGCAACGTCGAGGGGCGCATGTCGCCAAGATGCTCGAGGCTCAAATCAACCGACTCGCCGATGATGCCGGCATTCTTGGTGATCGACGGTCCGACGAGGTCCGGCGTCAGTTCGAGCACGGAATCGTCGTTGAACGCGGCGCTGAGCCGTTCCCCGGGCAGCTCGACGCGGTAACCCTCCACGCGCGGAAAGCGGATCTCGAGCGCGTCACGATCGGGCCGTACCGCCTTGACCTGGACGGTTTCGCGCGGCGGCTGCGGGGGCGCGACCACCGGCTTCGCGGTGAAATCGAAGGGAATGCCCAGTACGTCCGCATACTCGACGTTGAAAAGGTCTTCTTCGTTCAAGTCATAAGATTGCCTGCGCAGCGCCCGTCCGATTACCTGCTCGCACAGGAGCTGGGTGCCGAACGCCCTTACGCCCAGCACGTGGGTGACAGTATTGGCATCCCAGCCCTCTGTGAGCATGGAGACCGACACTACGCAGTGAATGTCCGCGCCGAGCTGCGCGTGCTTGCCGACGGTGTTCATTACCTCGCGCAACAGCGTGACGTCATCGAGCTCCTTGCCCTGTTGCAGCTCGCCGGCCAGCTTGCCGCCCCGCTCCATGATCTCGCGGCGGAAGCGGTCGATCTCGTCAGCCGCCATTGCGCGGAAATTGTCGTCCAGCCCTTCGCCGGATTCCAGTTGCTCGCTGTCGATCAGCAGCGTCCTCGGCCGGGGAATCGGATTGCCGTGCTCGTCGAAATTGCGGAACAGCGCGAGACGGCCATTTTCGAGCGTGCTGGAGCCGTCGTCGTTTTGCCGTTGAAAGCCGGAAATGAAGTCATAGATCAGCTTGGAGATCGCCGTGTTCTGGCATACGACGATGAAACACGGCGGCACGCGGATTCCCGACTCCTCCCAAAGCTTGTGGGTCTTCTCGTAGTGACCGTAGAGCGCCTGCAACGCGGTCTGCAAACGCGTCGGCAGCGCGAGCGGATCGAGCACGTCGGCCTTGCCGCGGCCTTTCTTCGGCATGTCCTTGCGGATGTTTTCCCACAGATTGCGGAACATCGGCATTTCGTCGCCGGGAATGTTCTCCGCCACCGGAACGCGCGGCAGCTTGACGATGCCGCACTCGATCGCGTCCATGAGCGAAAAGTCGCTCCTGGTCCACGGGAACAGCGTGCCCTCGGCGTAGCCCGATCCGCGCAGGAAGAAAGGCGTCGCGGACAGATCGATCGCACGCGCGACACCGAGATTGCGCTTCACCGTCTCCAACCCGGTGATCCAGAGGCGCGCCGCCTCGTTGTTCTTCTCGGCTTCCTTGCGCTCGTCGCCCCTGAGATCCTCGTCGTCGGCCTCGCCCGGTTTCTCGCGGTAACAGTGGTGCGCTTCATCGTTGAGCACGAGGATGTTCTGCAGGCCCATCAGGTCCGGCATCACACGCTGGAGCATCTGTCCCTCGGTTTCAAGGGTGTTCAACGCCTCGCCGCGCCCCTGCAGCAGCGACCGCCCGCCCTTGGAGAGTTCGATCCGCTCGCGCAGCTTGAAGGCGTGATAGTTGGTGATGACGATCTTGGCGCTGTTCAATTCCTCCAGCAGATCGGTCGGCACCAGTTCCCGATCCTTGTAGTAGCTGTCCGGATCGTTCGGCTGAAGCACTCGAAGACGGTCGCGGATCGTCAGGCCCGGAGCGACAACGAGGAAGCCGCGCGTGAACCGCTTGCTGTTGGGACGGCGGACGGCATTGATCGTCTGCCATGCGATCAGCATCGCCATGACGGTCGTCTTGCCG
>JBQTJV010000037.1:0-6272 GCA_052386775.1 Betaproteobacteria bacterium | reverse complement strand
GAACACATGCTCGAGCGCTGGCGACATCACTACAACTGGCATCGCCCACATCAAGGGATCAAAGGCATGGCACCCATCAGTCGCTTAGCTCAGCCCCGAAACAACCTGTTGACGCTTCACAACTAGCTGATCGGCTATGCCGTTCATCCCTCACACCGAGCCCGAAATCCGCGCCATGCTGGAGGCGATCGGCGTGGCCTCGATCGACGATCTGTTCGCAGAGATCCCGGCGCGCCTGCGCGGCGCCATTCCGGACCGCGTACCGGGCGCGGCCAGTGAAATGGAGATGGCGCGCCGCATGTCCGAGCGCGCCGCGCGCGACGGCACTTATCTCAACTTCATCGGCGCCGGCGCGTACGAGCATCACATTCCGGCCGCGGTGTGGCAGATCGCGACCCGGGGCGAGTTTTATTCGTCCTATACGCCGTACCAGGCCGAGGCGAGCCAGGGAACGCTGCAGACGCTGTACGAATACCAGACGATGATGGCCTCCCTGCTCGCGCTCGATATCACCAACGCCAGCCTGTATGACGGCGCCTCGGCGCTGGCGGAGGCGGTGCTGATGGCGGTGCGCTCGCACAAGAGCGGCCGGCGCATTCTGGTTCCGCGCACGCTGCATCCGACGTGGCGCAAAGTCGTCAGAACGATCACGCGCAATCAGGACATAGAGCTGTGCGAGATGGAGTACGAGCCGCGCTCCGGGCGCCTCTCCGCCGGCGCTCTCGACCCGTGGAAAGGGCGGGATGTGGCGGCGCTCGTCATTCCGCAGCCCAATTTTTTCGGCGTGCTCGAGCCGGTCGACGAACTGGTCGACCGCGCGCACGAGTACGGCATGCTCGCGGTCGCCGTCGTGAACCCTACTGCGCTTGCCGTTCTGAAGCCGCCCGGGGAGTGGGGCGCCGCCGGCGCGGATATCGCCGTTGGCGAGGGCCAGCCGCTCGGCGTGCCGCTCTCGAGCGGCGGCCCGTATTTCGGCTTCATGGCGTGTCGCAAGGCGCTGGTGCGACAGATGCCGGGCAGGCTGGTCGGCGCCACTTGCGACGCCGAGGGCCGCAGAGGGTACACGCTTACCCTGCAGGCGCGCGAGCAGCACATCCGCCGCTCGAAGGCCACGTCCAACATTTGCACCAACCAGGGGCTGGTGGTGACGGCTGCGACGATTTACATGACGCTGCTCGGGCCGGCGGGACTGGCCGGCGTTGCCAGAGCCTGTCACGCCAACGCGCTCGATTTGATGGAGCGGCTGTGCGCGATCGAAGGCATAGGCCGGGCGTTCGACGCGCCGTTTTTTCACGAGTTCGCACTGCGGCTGAAGACGCCGGTCGCGCCCGTGTTGCGCGCCCTCAAGGCGCAGGGCATACTGGGTGGCCTCGATCTGGCGAATCTGTATCCGGAACTGGGGCCCTCGCTTCTCGTGTGCGCGACCGAGACGAAAAGCGAGCAGGATTTGAGCCACTATTCGAGCAACATGGCGCGCATCGTGGGCAAGTGCTAGCCCCGCGCCGGGTGTCTGCAGATCACCTTAAAGGAGCACTGTCATGGCGAACGTTACGCTCGGCGGCAACCCGATCAAGGTGGCCGGCCGCTTTCCCGGCAAAGGCGATGCGGCCCCGGACTTTACATTGACCAGCAAGGACCTCAAGGACGTGGGGCTCAAGGACTTTGCGGGCAAGCGCAAGGTCCTCAACATCGTCCCGAGCCTCGACACGCCGGTGTGTGCGAAATCGACCCGCATCTTCAATGAGCGGGTATCGACGGCGGCGAACACGGCGATACTGGTGATCTCCGCTGACCTGCCGTTCGCGATGAACCGGTTCTGCGGGGCCGAAGGCATCAACAACGTCGTGACGCTGTCCACGATACGCAACCGTGATTTTCACGCGAACTACGGCGTGGACATCACCGACGGGCCGCTCAAGGGGCTCACCGCGCGTGCCGTGGTGGTGCTCGACGAGAACAACCGTGTGCTGCACTCACAGCTGGTTCCGGAGATCAAGAACGAGCCGGATTACGATGCGGCGCTGGCGGCCTTGAAGTAGACCGTTTCGCATGCTCATCTTCGAGCGGTCGCGGCCGGGGCGGCGCAATTCGAGCCAGGCGCCGCGCGACTCCATGCGGGCGCTCGCCATCCCCGAGGCCCTGCAACGGAAGGTCCCGCCGCTGCTGCCGGAAGTATCGGAGCTGGACGCGGTGCGGCACTACACCGGTCTCTCGCAGAAGAATTTCTCCATCGATACGCATTTCTATCCGCTCGGGTCGTGCACCATGAAATACAACCCGCGCGCCTGCAATGCGCTCGCCATGCTGCCGCAGTTCCTCGCCCGCCATCCCGCTGCGCCGGACGACACGGGGCAGGGATTTCTCGCCTGCATGTTCGAGCTGCAGGAGATGCTCAAGGAGGTGACCGGCATGGCGGCAGTGAGTCTTGCGCCCATGGCCGGCGCACAGGGCGAGTTCGCCGGCGTGGCGATGATACGGGCCTATCACGATGCCCGCGGCGATGGCGGGCGGCGCGAGATCCTGGTGCCCGATGCCGCGCACGGCACCAATCCCGCTACGGCGGTGATGTGCGGCTACGCCGTGCGCGAGATTCCGACCGAGGCGCACGGAAATGTCGACCTTGCCGCGCTGCGGGCAGCGCTCGGTCCCCGTACCGCCGGTCTCATGCTGACCAACCCATCCACGCTCGGCGTATTCGAAAAGCATATCGTGGAGATTGCCGAAGCGGTACACGGTGCGGGGGGGCTGCTTTACTACGACGGCGCCAACCTCAACGCCATCCTCGGGCGGATCAAGCCGGGCGACATGGGATTCGATGCCATCCACATCAACCTGCACAAGACCTTCTCTACGCCGCACGGCGGGGGCGGTCCGGGCGCGGGGCCCGTTGGCGTCGCATCGCGGCTTGCGCCGTTCCTGCCGCTGCCGGTCGTGAAACAGGTCGACGACGAGTATCGCCTGGGCGACGAACAGGATTTGCCGTTGTCGATCGGGCGTCTCGCGGCGAATCTCGGCAATGCGGGCGTGCTGCTTCGAGCCTACGTCTATGCGCGGCTGCTGGGGGCAGAAGGCATGCGGCGGGTGGCCGATTTCGCCACGCTGAATGCGAATTACCTCATGACGGAACTGAAGCGCGTGGGATTCGAAGTGGCGTATCCGGAGCGGCGTGCGAGCCACGAATTCATCGTTACGCTTAAAGCGCTCAAGGACGAGACGGGAGTGACAGCGATGGATGTTGCGAAGCGGCTGCTGGACAAGGGCTTTCACGCGCCGACCAGCTATTTCCCGCTGCTCGTTCCGGAGTGCCTGCTGATCGAACCCACCGAAACGGAATCGAAGCAGACGCTGGACGCTTTCGTGGCGGCGATGAAACAGATCCTGGACGAGGCGCGCACCGATCCACAGCTCGTCAAGACCGCGCCGCACACGACGCCGGTGCGGCGGCTCGACGACGTGCGGGCCGCGCGCGACCTCAACCTGGCCTGGCGCCCATCGCCCTAGCGGCGTACCTTTTTTTCGCGCTTCTGATCTTTTCAGCGCGTCGCGGATCTCGCGCAGCAGCGCCACCTCTTCCGGGGGCGGCGGCGGGGCGGCGGGTTTGGCTTCTTCCTGGCGTCGCATCCGGTTGATGACACGGATCAGCAGGAAAACGGCGAAGGCGACGATCACAAACGAAATGACGGAGTTGATGAACACGCCGTAATTGAAGGTTACCGCACCTGCTTTTTGCGCCGCATCGACGGTCAGGTACGGACCGGGGGCGGTGCCCTCCCTCAGAACGAAGAAGAGATTGGAGAAGTCGACCTTGCCGAGCAGCAGCCCGATGGGCGGCATGATGACATCCTTGACCAGCGAATCGACAATCTTGCCGAACGCGGCGCCGATGATGATGCCGACCGCCATGTCGACCACGTTGCCGCGCATGGCGAATTCCCTGAATTCCTTCAGCATGAAACCTCCGTCGTCGCAGCCACCGCGCGCAGCAAGCAGCACCGCGGCGGTTCGCTGTGCCGCGCTATAATTTTACACCGGCCGCCCACCCTATCTTATGCCTACGCTGATCTGCGGGTCTATCGCCTACGACACCATTATGGTGTTTCGCGATCGCTTCAAGAACCACATTCTTCCGGACCAGCTTCACATCCTGAACGTCGCCTTTCTCGTACCGGACATGCGCCGGGAGTTCGGCGGGTGCGCCGGAAACATCGCTTACACGTTGAATATGCTGGGAGGCGAGCCGCTGATCATGGCCACCGTGGGCGAAGACTGCGAACCGTATGCGCAGCGCCTGGATCAGCAGCGGCTTTCCCGGCAGCACATCCTGAAAATTGCCGGCACCTACACTGCACAGGCCTTCATCACGACGGATCTCGACGACAATCAGATCACCGCTTTCCACCCCGGCGCCATGAACCACTCCCACGAGAATCACGTGTACGAGGCGAGAAGCGTGTCGCTGGGGATCATCGCGCCGGATGGCCGGGACGGCATGTTGCAGCACGCCCGGGAGTTCTATGCAGCGGGCATTCCCTACGTCTTCGATCCGGGGCAGGGGCTGCCCATGTTTCGGGGAGAGGAATTGCTCGAGTTCGTGCGCATGGCCGACTACGTGACGGTCAACGACTACGAATGCCGCATGCTGCAGGAGCGTACCGGCGCGACCCTCGACCAGTTGGCGAGGCAGGTGAAGGCGTTCGTGGTGACCTTGGGCGCGCGCGGCTCTGTCATCCGGTCCCAGGATGGTGAGCTTGAAATTCCGGCCGTCAAGGCGGAACAGATCGCCGACCCCACCGGCTGCGGCGATGCCTATCGCGCGGGACTGCTCTACGGGGTCGCCAACGGCATGGACTGGGCGCTGACCGGGCGCCTCGCGTCCTTACTGGGTGCGATCAAGATCGCCTGCCGTGGCGGCCAGAATCACCGCTTTACGCGAGACGAAATTGCAACGCGCTTCAAGGAAACGTTCGGCACCGCGCTCTGGTAGTTCAGTCTTCTCCCGCCTTGCCGAGCATCTCGCCGCAGTCGCATTGCTCGATGCGCCGATCGTCGAGGCGCAGCGCGCTCAGTTTTCGCCCCCAGACGCAACCGGTATCGAGCGCGATCACGTCAGGGCGAACCACCAGGCCCAGCGCAGCCCAGTGGCCGAACAGTATCGGCATCTGCGAGCTGGCGCGCCCCGGCACGTCATACCATGGCACGAAGCCCGCCGGCGCGTTTTCCAGCCCCAGCTTGTGGCTGAATTCCATGGTCCCCTCGGGACTGCACAGGCGCAATCGCGTCATGGCGTTCACGATGACGCGCAGCCGGTCGTAGCCGCGCAGCGCATCGTCCCAGCGTGTCGGCTCGTTGCCGTACATCTGCTGCAGGAACTCGCGCCAGCCGGGGCCGCGCAAGGCCTGCTCCACTTCATTCGCCAAACTCAGTGCCACCGCTACCGTCCATTGCGGGAGCAACCCTGCGTGCACCATCGCGTAATGATCGTCGGCATGCATCAGCTTCTGATGCCGCAGCCAGCGGATCAGGTCGTCACGGTCCGGCGCGCCGAGGATGTCGTCAAAGGTATCGGAAGCATGGGGACGTCTGATGCCTTCGGCCACCACCAGCAGCGACAGGTCGTGATTGCCGAGCACGGTGACTGCACGATCGCCGAGGCTACTGACGTAGCGGACGACTGCGAGCGATTGTGGCCCGCGGTTCACCAGGTCGCCGACGAACCACAATTTATCGCGGTCCGGGTCGAACGCGACGGTGTCGAGCAGCCTGCGGAGCTGATCGTAGCAGCCTTGCACGTCGCCGATCGCGTAAGTGTTCATGCGTTCTCAGGCCAGAAAACGAAAAAGGCGCAGCAGCGCTGCGCCTCGATCAGCAGGCGGCACGCTACTTCGCCTGGCTTACCATGAAATCCACCGCCGCTTTGACATCGGCATCCGCAAGCGAGAGATTTCCCCCCTTGGGCGGCATGGCGCCCTTGCCCTTTAGCGCGCTCGCATAAAGCGTGTCCGCGCCGGATTTGAGCCGCGCACCCCACGCGGCCTTGTCGCCGAGCTTGGGCGCCCCTGCGACCCCGGCCGTGTGGCAGGCTGCGCAGGCGCTGTCATAGACCGGCTTGCCCGAGGCGCCATCGGCACGGGCGGCGGGCGCCGCCGTTGCGGCGGGCGCTGTGGCGAGAGCTTCCGGTTTCGGCGCCTCTGCGGCCGCCTTTTTCTCCGCAGCCAGTTTCGCTTCGCGTTCTTCCTTGCCCATGAGGGCGACGTCGCCCACCGATTTCAGGC
>JBQTJV010000036.1:0-5076 GCA_052386775.1 Betaproteobacteria bacterium | reverse complement strand
CGTGGACCCAGTACGTGGCCGCGTTTTCACGCGTGTCGCGCGGTATCCATGGCACATCCACGTCGATCATCAGGCCCAGGTCGGCCCTCGCGACCGCCTCGTTCGCCGAGATGCCGAGGAAACAGGGCGAGTCGTGCGCGATGCTGAGACAGGTGGCGCTCGCCTCGTAGACGCGCACGCCGGCAAAGCGCGCCAGTTCGTCGAGCACGGCGGGAAACTCCGGATTGCGCCCGGCGTAGCGCGTGATGAGAACCGGGTAGCGCGCCTCGAGCAGGCGCGCCGCGATCTCGCCCACGGTTTGCACGTCGGTGCCGCGCGCGCGCACCGCGCCGTAGCTCGCTTCGGGAAAGGGGCGCACAGCGGTTTCGTCCCAGTTCTGCGCCAGCACTTCGCGCGGCAGCGTGAGGTAGACCGGGCCCTGGGGATCGCTGTGCATCATGGAGTGCGCGCGGCGCAGCACCTCCTTGGTGGCGACGCCCGAGTGCAGGTTGTAGTCCCACTTCACGTAGGGGCGCACCAGGGAGGCCTGGTCGTACGGGTCCTGGATGAAATGCACGAAGTTGTCGCGCGAGCCGGCGAGCTCGCCGCGCATCGTATACGGCGCGCGGCCCGCCATGAGCAGCACCGGGATGCGCGCGCGGCAAAGGTTGTGCAGCGCCATCGCCGAGTTGGCGGTGCCGGCGTCGACGTGCACCAGCACGGCCTGGCCCCTGCCCGTGAGCTGGCTGTAGCCCGCGGCCATGTGTACCGCGACGTTTTCGTGCGGGCACAGCACGGTCGGAACGTGCGGCCGCCGTTCCTTGCGCCAGCGCGCGAGCTCTTCGATGATCGGCGCGTGATCGGTGCCCAGATTGCAGAACAGATGGTCGACACCGATCTCGTTGAGGCCTTCGAGAAAATAGTGCGAGGTGCTGCGAAGCGTGACCTGCGGCGCCTTGTCCACACGAAACTCCGAGCGCGATGGAGAGGAGGAGCATTATGCTAGATTGCCGTGCCATGCGCGTGCTCTGCCTGGCGCTCGGATTGGCGCTTTCGCTTGCCGCGGGAGCGCAGGCCTTTCCCTCCAGGCCGGTGCACTTCGTCGTGCCCAACGCGCCGGGCGGGGCGATCGACATCATGGCGCGGCTCTTCGCGCAGCGGCTGCAACCGCTCTGGGGCCAGCCGGCGCTGGTCGACTACAAGCCCGGCGCCGGTACCGCGCTTGGCAGCGAGTTCGTGGCCAGAGCGGCGCCCGACGGGCATACGCTGCTGTTCGGTGCTACCGCACATGTCATCAATCCGAACCTGCGCAGGCTGCGGTTCGACACGGCGAAGGATTTTTCCGGGATCACGCTCTACGGCATTTCGCATATCGTGCTGTGCGCGACGCCAGCGCTGCCGGCGAATACGCTCGCAGAGCTGATCGCGCTCGCCAGGCGCCGTCCGGGCGAGCTGAGCTATGCCTCCCCCGGCAGCGGCAGCGCGCTGCATCTTGCCGGCGAACAGCTGAAAGCGATGGCGGGGATCGATCTGCTGCACGTGCCGTTCAAGGGAAGCGGTCCGGCATTTCCGGAAGTGTTCGCCGGGCGCGTTGACCTCATCATCGATCCGCTGTTGTCCTCGCTCAATTACATCAGGTCGGGCAAGCTGAAAGCGCTCGCCATCGCCAGCCGCGAGCGCACGCGCGCCGCGCCCGGTATCCCGACGATCGCGGAAACGCTACCGGGCTTCGAGGCGCAGAGCATGTTCGGCGTCCTCGTGCCCTCGGCAACGCCGCGCGAGGTGGTGCGCAAGCTCAACGCCGATTTCCTCAAGGTGCTGCAGATACCGGCGATGCGCGCGAAGCTCGAGGAGCTCGGCATCGAGCCGGTCGGCAATACGCCCGAGCAGTTCGACGCCTACATCCGCGATGAGATCGAGCGCCGGAGGCACGTAGTCAAAGCCGCCGGCATCAAGCTCGACTAAGTCCCCCAGAGAGAGAACCAACGGCATGGATCCCGACTGGCTGCCTTTTCACCCCAATCCCTCGAAGCCCGCTTACCGGCCGCCCGCCGGCGCGGTGGATGCGCATTGCCACGTATTCGGGCCGGCGGCGCAGTTTCCGTTCGCGCCCGAGCGCAAATACACACCTTGCGACGCCTCCAGGGAGCAGCTGTTCGCGCTGCGCGACTACCTTGGATTCGAGCGCAACGTGATCGTGCAGGCCACCTGCCACGGCAACGACAACCGCGCTCTGGTCGATGCGCTGGCGCACTCGAACGGCAAGGCGCGCGGTATCGCGTCGGTGGCGCGCGGCGTGGACGACGCCGAACTTGGGAAGATGCACGCCGCCGGCGTGCGCGGCACGCGCTTCAACTTCGTGCGCCGGTTGGTCGATTTCACTCCGCGCGAGGTGCTCGCCGAAATCGCGCAGCGCGTTGCGCCGCTGGGCTGGCACGTCGTCGTTTATTTCGAGGCGCAGGACCTGCCCGAGCTGTGGAATTTCTTCACCGCGCTGCCGACCATCGTGGTGGTCGACCACATGGGCCGCCCCGATGTCAGCGCGCCCCCCGATGGCCCGGAATTCGCGCTCTTCCTGCGTTTGATGCACGAGCACAAGAATGTCTGGTCCAAGGTGAGCTGCCCCGAGCGGCTGTCGAAGTCGGGCCCGCCGGGGTATGACGACGTGGTGCCGTTCGCGCGCCGGCTGGTGGAGGCTTTTCCCGACCGCGTGCTATGGGGCACGGACTGGCCCCATCCGAACATGAAATCCCACATGCCCGACGACGGCAAACTGGTAGATTACATCCCCCGCATCGCCACCACGCCCGAACTGCAGCGCAAGTTGCTGGTGGACAATCCGATGCGGCTCTACTGGGCCTGACAGGAACACACCGTGGCACTTGAGAAGCCCTATAAGGACATCCCTGGCACGACGATCTTCGACATGGAACTTGCGCGCAAGGGCTACCACCTCAACCAGTTCTGCATGTCGCTGATGCGTCCCGAGAATCGCGAGAAATTCAAGGCCGACCCGCGCGCCTACCTGGATCAGTGGCCGATGAGCGAGGAGCAGAAGCAGGCGGTGCTGGCCCGCGACTACAACCGCATGATCGCGGCCGGCGGCAACATCTATTTCCTCGCCAAGATTTTTTCCAGCGATGGACTGAGCTTCGAGTTCGCCGCCTACAGCATGACCGGCAAGACGTCGCAGGAGTACCGCCAGATGATGCTTGGCGGCGGTCGCTCGGTGGAAGGCAACCGCCGCATCGGGGAAAAGTCCGGTGGCTAGGATCAGCGCAGCGGTATTCACCTCGCATATCCCCGCGGTCGGCGCCGCGATCGACCTGGGCAAGACCGCCGAACCCTATTGGGCGCCGATGTTCAGGGGTTACGAGTTCTCCAAGCAGTGGATCGCGCGCGAAAAGCCCGAGGTCGTGTTTCTCGTCTACAACGACCACGCCTCGGCGTTCGGCCCGGATCTGATCCCGACCTTCGCCATCGGCTGCGCCGACCGCTTCCAGCCGGCCGACGAGGGTTGGGGCCCGCGCAAGGTGCCCACGGTCATCGGCCATCCGGAGCTGGCGGCGCATATCGCCCAATCCGTGATCCTCGATGAGTTCGACCTCACCGTCATCAACCGCATGGATGTGGACCACGGCCTTACGGTGCCGATGTCTCTCCTGTTCGGGCAGCCCGAAGCCTGGCCCTGCCGCGTGATCCCGTTCGCGGTCAACGTGGTCCAGTACCCGCCGCCAACCGGCCACCGCTGCTTCCAGCTCGGCCGCGCGATCCGCAAGGCGATCGAGCTGTACGACGAGGACTTGAACGTGCAGGTCTGGGGCACCGGCGGCATGAGCCACCAGCTGCAGGGACCGCGTGCCGGCCTGATCAACAAGGCGTTCGACACCGCTTTCCTCGACCGCATGCTCTCCGACCCCGAGGGGCTGGCGCGCATGCCGCACATCGACTACGTGCGCGAAGCCGGTTCCGAAGGGATCGAACTGGTGATGTGGCTGGTAGCCCTCGGCGCACTCAAGCCCGCGCCGCGCCAGGTGCACCGCTTCTATCATGTGCCGGGCTCGAACACGGCGGTCGGTCACCTGATCCTGGAAAATTCACGATGAAACGGAGCAACGCATGAAGATCGCACTCGCCGGTGCCGGTGCCTTCGGCATCAGGCATCTCGAAGGCCTCGCCAAGATCGACGGCGTCAAGGTGGTGTCGCTGGTCGGCCGCGAACTCGGCAAGACGCAGGAGGTGGCCGCCAAGTTCGACATCGCGCACGCCACCACCGACCTCTCCGCCAGCCTCGCGATCAAGGAGGTCGATGCGGTCATCCTGTGCACGCCGACGCAGATGCACGCGGCGCAGGCGATCGCCTGCATGAAGGCCGGCAAGCATGTGCAGGTCGAGATTCCGCTCGCCGACAGCCTGGCGGATGCGCAAGCCGTGGTGAATCTGCAGAAGCAGACCGGCCTGGTCGCCATGTGCGGCCACACGCGGCGCTTCAACCCCAGCCATCAGTGGGTGCGCAAGCGCATCGTCAAGGGCGAACTCAAGATCCTGCAGATGGACGTGCAGACGTTTTTCTTCCGGCGCACGAACATGAATGCGCTGGGCCAGCCGCGCAGCTGGACCGACCACCTGTTATGGCATCACGCCGCGCATACGGTGGACCTGTTCCAGTACCAGACCGGGCAGGAGGTCGTCGCCGCGAACGCAGTCCAGGGCCCGGTTCATCCGACGCTCGGCATCGCCATGGACATGTCGATTCAGCTGCTCGGCAGCACCGGCGCCGTCTGCACGCTCAGCCTGTCGTTCAACAACGACGGCCCGCAGGGGACGACCTTCCGCTACATGTGCGACAACGGCACCTACGTTGCCAAGTACGACGATCTCGTGGACGGCAAGGACAACCCGATCGATCTCTCGACGGTAGCCGTGTCGATGAATGGGATCGAGCTGCAGGATCGCGAGTTCTTCGCGGCGATCCGCGAGCGGCGCGCGCCGAACTCGTCGGTCGCGGACGTGCTCCCGTGTTACCGCACGATGGACCTGCTCGACGCCCAGCTGGCGGCCGGCGTGTGATTGCCCGCCGCCAGGTCGGTCCGCTCA
>JBQTJV010000035.1:0-5055 GCA_052386775.1 Betaproteobacteria bacterium | reverse complement strand
AGCAGCCCGCGCTGACCATCTGCAACGTCCCGGAATCGGCGTTGGTGCGCGCCTCTGCGTTACGGTTTCTGACGCGAGCCGGACCGGAGATCGGTGTAGCCTCCACCAAGGCCTTTACCACGCAGTTGGCCGCTCTGCTGTTGCTCGCCATGGTGCTCGCCAAGACTCGCGGACGACTGTCCGCTGAACGGGAACGCGAAATGATCACGGCGCTGCGGCACTTGCCGGCGGCGCTCTCGCATGTCCTGCAGGTGGAGCCGGCCATAACCGACTGGGCCTCGAGGTTTGCGCAGCATCCCCACGCGCTGTTCCTGGGACGCGGTATCCATTACCCCATCGCGATGGAAGGGGCGCTGAAGCTGAAAGAGATCTCCTACATCCACGCCGAAGCTTATCCCGCCGGCGAGCTCAAGCACGGGCCGCTCGCGCTCGTGGACGAGCACATGCCGGTGGTGGCGATCGCCCCGCAGGATGCGCTGCTCGAGAAGCTGAAGTCCAACTTGCAGGAAGTGCGTGCGCGCGGCGGGGAGCTGTATGTCCTGGCGGACCAGGGGACGCATATCGACGCGGCGGACGGCCTGCACGTCATCCGGCTCACCGATCACGCCGGAGCGCTTTCTCCGATTCTGCATGTCGTGCCGCTGCAACTTCTCGCCTACCATTGCGCCCTGATCCGCGGCACCGATGTCGACAAGCCCCGGAATCTCGCGAAATCCGTAACGGTGGAATAGCCGCAGCGAACGGATTACTTGCCGGCCCGTCGCGTCCGTGCGATGCGGATCAGCTCCTCGAGTATCGGGATCATGCGCTGCTCGGAGCGCGCCATCGCGGGAGAGGTGAGGTAGCGGCCGTCCACGACCAGCGAAGGGGTGCCCTGAACGTTGTAATCTGCCGTCAGCTCCTTGGCGCGCTCCACTTTTTGCGCAACCGCCGCCGAACCATAGGCCTCCGTCCAGCGGCGCCCATCGATGCCATGGCGCTGCGCCCACTGCAGCATGACCTCCGGCTTGCTCATGTGCAGTTCCTGCACGTGATAACCGTGATAGACCGCCTGGTGGAGGCGGTCCAGTTCACCGAGCGCTTCCAGCGTATAGAAAATACGCGCGTGAGGCGCCCAGTTATCGCGCAGAACGGCCGGAATGCGCCGCAGAACGACATCCGGCGGCATGCGCTTGATCCACTCTTCCAGCGCCGGCTGAAACGTGTAGCAATGCGGACACCCATACCAGAAGAAATCGATGACTTCGATGCGCGCCCCGGCCACCGGCTGTGGCTCGATGAGCCGGTAATCCACATTGACGCGTGCCGCAGGCGCGTCCTGCGCCTGAACGACGAAACTCCACGCGAGCAGGCATAGCACCACGCCACGCGCGATCCACGGGGTCAGACGGGGCGCCGACATGCTATTTCCCGCCCCGTGTCTTGCGGGCGAGCGCAATGACCTCGTCCAGCACTTTGAAGTAGCGGTCGTAATTGATGCTGTTATCGGGGTTGAGCGTGAGCGAAGGCGCGGTCAGATACTTTCCGTCCACCACGACCGCCGGCGTGCCCGGTATGTCGTAGTTGGCGGTAATCTCGCGCGCCCGCTGGGTCCGCGACTGCACCGCGAACGAGTTGTAGGTGTCCATGAACTTCTGCCGGTCGATGCCCTGCGCGGCCACCCAGTCAAAAAGCGCTTTCGGCTCTTGCAGGCGCATTTTTTTTTCGTGTATCGCCGAGAAGACGTCGTGATGCAGCCGGTCCACGAGCCCCATCGCCTCGATTGTGAAATACGCCTTGGTGAGAGGCACCCATGAATCCTGGAAGATCGCCGGCGCGCGCTTGAAATCCACATCCGCGGGCTTGCGCTTCAGCCAGGCGCCGAGCGGGGCCTGCAGGTTGTTGCAATGGGGACAGCCGTACCAGAAAAACTCCAGCACCTCGATCCGCGAACCGCTCGCCACCGGCTGTGGCGAACCGAGCACTCGGTAGTCGCGTCCGGCCACGGCCTGCGCCAGGGCGAAGGCAGACCACGCGCCAAGGATCAACCCCAGCGCGATCGCAGTAAACCACCGGGCCATTTTCGTTTCCATTCTGACCGTTCCTGTTTTCATGTCGAGTTAACGCCCCTCCCGGACCTTGATCAGGGTGGTTTCCACCCCGTTGTGCTTGAGCGTATCCCGGGTCTGGTTCAGGCGGTCCACGCTGGTATAGGGGCCGATGCGCACGCGATGCCACACGCCTTTGTCCGGAACGGCGGTCGTCTGTATGGTGGCCTCTACGCCGAGCAACGCCAGCCGCGCCTTCAGGTTGTCGGCGTCGGATGCGCTATGAAAGGCGCCTGCCTGCAGGAAGAAGGTCTCCTTCGCCGCGGACGGAGCGGCCTTCTGCGCTTCCTTCATCTGCTGCTCTGTCGCGGGCTCGTCCGCGCCAGGCAGGATATTGTAGAAATCGAAGCGCGGCTTGGCATCAGCGGGCCGCGCGGTTTTCTCTTCAGTCCGCGAAGCGCCCGTCACGGGTTTATCGGCGTGCGGCGCAGGCGCCGGTCGGGTTAAGAACGGACTCGGCACCTTGTTGATATACCAGGCGACGCCGAGCGCAATGCCCAGACCGAGGACCAGCCCGATCAAAATGCCGACCAGCAGCGTGTGCCCGCCGCCCCGTCCGGCCGCTTTGCGGTCATTGCGTTTGTAGTCCTTGGTCATCCGAATATCTTACATTCTTTCCGGGGCCCCAACACCGAGCAGTTCGAGGCCGTTGCGGATCACCTGGCGCACGGCGCTGACCAGAGCCAGCCGCGCCAGCCGCAGGGGTTCATCGTCGATGAGAACGCGCGTCGCGTTGTAGTAACTGTGGAAATCGGCCGCGAGTTCTCTCAGGTAGAACGCGATGAGATGAGGCGCCATATCGCGCGCGGCATCCTCGACAGTATCCGCGTAGCCCATCAGCTTCTGCAGCAGCCCCAGCTCCTGCTGGGAGGTGAGCGGCGCAAGGGAAACGTCAATCAAATCCTCGATCCGGCCGCCCCACTGCTCCTGTACGCTGCACACGCGGGCATGGGCGTATTGCACGTAATAGACCGGGTTGTCGTTGCTCTGGGACTTGGCGAGATCGAGGTCGAAGTCGAGATGCTGGTCGCTCTTGCGCATTACGTAGAAGAAACGCGCGGCGTCATTGCCCACTTCGCGCCGCAGCTCGCGCAGCGTAACGAACTCTGCCGTGCGGGTCGACATGGATACCTTCTGCCCGCCGCGATACAGCACGGCGAACTGCACGAGCGCGATGGAGAGCCGCGTCGGACTGTAGCCGAGCGCCTGCACCGCGCCCTTGACGCGAGCGATGTAGCCATGGTGATCGGCTCCCCACACGTCGACAACGACATCGAATCCCCGCTCGAACTTGTTCAGGTGATAGGCAATGTCGGAAGCGAAATACGTGTACTGGCCGTTCTCGCGCTGCAGCACGCGATCCTTTTCGTCACCGAATTGCGTAGAGCGAAACCAGCGCGCACCGTCCTGTTCATAAACGTGACCCTGGGACTCGATCATCTGGATGGCGCGTGCTACCAGTCCCGAGTCGTAAAGGGAGCGCTCTGAAAACCAGTGATCGTAGTGAACGCCGAACTCGGCGAGATCGCTGCGGCAATCCGCAAGCTGTTCGTTGAGGGCGTAGCGGTGCAGATAATCATAATCCGCGCCGAGCAGGCTCTTGGCGTTGGCGATCAACCCATCCAGATGACCCTCGGCGTCGGAAGCGAGGTCCGGCACTTCCGACCGAAGTTGCTCGGCGTCGCGAACGTAGCGGCTACCCTGCCGCTCGAACAGCGCCTCCGCCATATCGCGGACGTACTGCCCCTGGTAGGCGTTGGGCGGAAAAGCAACCGCTATCCCGGCCCTCTGGAGGTATCGCAACCACGTCGACAGCGCCAGGATATCCATCTGCCGTCCGGCGTCGTTGATGTAGTACTCCCGGGACACTGCGAACCCGGCGGCCGACAGAATGCTGGCCAGACTTGCACCAAACGCCGCGCCGCGGCCGTGCCCGACATGAAGCGGTCCGGTCGGGTTGGCGGAGACGAACTCGACCTGAATCTTCTTGCCTTGCCCGAGCGCGCATTCGCCATACCGGGACCCCGCCCGCAGCACGCGTTGCGCCACCTGCTGCTTGAACTCCCTCGTCAGGAAGATGTTGACGAAACCGGGTCCGGCCACCTCTGCGCGGTCGACGTGCGGAGACTGCGGAAGCGCGCTGACGAGCCGTGCGGCGACCTCTCGAGGCTTGGCGCGCCAGCGTTTGGCCAGCTGCAGGGCGATATTGCAGGCGTAGTCGCCATGTTGTGCCTGGCGCGGTTTGTCGAGCACGATATTGGCATCCCCGCCCTCGTCGTCCAGCGCCCGCAGCGCCTGCGCAATCAAAGCAGAAAGGTGTGCCCGGAGATCCGGGACGGGAGCGCTACTCATCGGCGGGCTTGAGCGGAAAGCGCGGTATTATAGCGGACCCACCTGCGGCGCTCAGAACTCGAGCGGGTCGACGTCGAGTGACCAACGCGCGCGACTCGAGCGCTGTTTCATGAGTTCGGCCTGCCACGCGGTCAGGAACTCCTGCAGTTCACTGCGTGAATTCGATTGCACCAGAAGCTGGGCGCGTTCCCTTCCCGCGAGCCTCGCCATCGCGGCCGGCACGGGGTCATAAATGGTGACTTTGGACGGTATGGCGCGGGCGACGCGTACCGCCCGCGCAAGAAATGCCAGCGCAACGTCCATGCGGGGCGCTTCTGCGCGCAGCAGCACCTGATAGACGTACGGCGGGAAGCCCGCTTGCCGGCGTTCCTCCAGCAGCGCCTGTGCGAATGCCGCGTAATTCTGGTCCTGCAACGCCCGGTAGAGCGGGTGGTCCGGAAAATCGGTCTGGATGTAAACCTGGCCGGCAGCGTCGCCTCGTCCCGCCCGTCCTGCCACCTGGGTGAGCAAGGCATAAAGCCGCTCGGATGCCCGTATGTCGAGGCTATGGAGCAGGCAGTCGACATTGAGCACCGCAACCAGATTGAGATGTGGAAAATCGTGTCCCTTGGCGAGA
>JBQTJV010000034.1:0-45810 GCA_052386775.1 Betaproteobacteria bacterium | reverse complement strand
CAGAAAGACGAGCAGTAGTGCCACGGCGCCTTGCACCAGCAGCGCGTTGACCGGCGTGTTCGAGCTTTCCTTCCATACGCCGAGCGCACTGAACACCGCGTAATCCCGGCCGAGCGCGTAGTTGGTGCGGGCACCGGTGAACACCGTCGCGTTGAGCGTCGAAAGCGATGCCGTCACCACGATCAGGGATAAGACGAAGACGCCTGCACCGCCAAGCGTCGCTTTCATGAGGTCCGCCGCCACGGCCTGCGACGCTTTCATGCCGGCGAGCCCCAGCACGTTCAGGTAAGCGAGGTTAAGCAGCACGTAGATCACGGTCACAGTGAGGAGTCCCAGGACCAGGGCGCGGACGATGTTGCGGCGCGCGTCGCGCACTTCGGCGGTGAGGTAGGCGGCCTCGTTCCAGCCGCCATACGTGAGCAGAATGAAGATCAGGGCGAGCTGCGAAAACAGCGGCGTCGAAGCACTGCTCGGGGCTGACGCCGCCGGTGGCGTGCTGCCGCCGAAAAGAAATCCGGCGACGATTACCATCAGTATTGCGCCCACCAGCGCGATGGTGACCACATTCTGCAGCAGGCGGCTTTCGCGCGAGCCCAGCACGTTGAGCGCCGTAATGGCCGTCACGGCGAGCGCGGCGTAGACGACCGAGCTCTTCTCGCCTAACGGCAGCAACTGCGTGGCGTAATCCCCGAAGACGAACGCAATGGCTGCAATCGCGCCCGTCTGCACTACGCTCATGCGCGCCCAGGCGAAGAGAAATGCCAGTCCGCCACCGAACGCCCGGTTGAGAAAGTGATATTCCCCGCCGGCATTCGGGAATGCGCTGCCCAGCTCGGCGTAGCACAGCGCCCCGACCAGCGAAATGATGCCGCCAGCCACCCATAAGGCGATAAATACTTCGGCATTGGCGACGCTGCCTGCGACGATAGAAGGCGCCTTGAAGATGCCGGCACCGATCACGATGCCGACGATCATCGCGCTCGCGTCGAGCACGCCGAAAGTCGGACGCGGCGCGGCCGCGCCGGCGGCAGGCTGCTGCGCCGCCGCGGTCATCGCACGCTGCTTTCGGCGTTATCGAGCGAGCTCATGCGCACCTCGCCGCGCTTCCTGAGTTGCGCCGTCCACTTGAGCGGCTTCTGGCCCGCAATGGTCAGCGTGCCCTCGATGCGATCCTGATTCACCGTGCCCTGGAAACGGTGTCGCAGAACGCCTTTCCCGTGGGGCGCTTCGATTTCGAAGGCGACCCGGTCGCCGCGCACGTTGAACAGCGGCAGACGCGCCCGCTGCCCGTCCACCGTCATCTCGCCGCTGATGCGCTGAAAGCTCTGATCGAAGTCGAACTCATAGACGACGCCCCGCCCGCCGGTGTAGACCAGCGATTCCCACCGGCCCGCGATGGTGGCGGGAACGACCCAGAAGAAGATGTAGCTCTTGCCCGGATCCCCGACCGTCTTCTCCGGCACGATCAGCGTCTTCTCGTCATCCGGCTGCCATTCCCCCATGTCGTAGTCGTGCGCCACCACCCGCGTGCCCGGCTTGAGCGCCAGGATCTTGGGCCGCAGCTTTTCATTCATTTCCGGCAGGAGATAAGTAGTAATGACGGTTGCACGCGAAAGATCCGTCTCGAAAAGATTCTGCTCGATGAACTGGGCGCGATCGGCAACGCCTTCGCGCTTTGCGCCGTCGCGGGCGCGCTTGAGCAGCACCGTATCGAGATCCACGCCCAGGCCCCGCGCGCCATATTTCTTTGCGGCTGTGATCACGATGCGTCCGTCTCCCGATCCGAGATCGATGACGAAATCGTTCGCGGACACCTTCGCCATGGAGAGCATCGTGTCCACGGCGATCTGCGGTGTCGGCACGTAGACCACGTCGCCCCGGCCTTCCTGTGCCCCGGCGGTCGCCGAGACGACCGCAAACGCGAGGGACGCCAACAGTAAAGTAGATCTTGCCATTCTCATCTCCGCTCCTCTGCAATAGCCCTGTGCCGCGCCATGGAGGCGTCGGCGTTGATGTTGATGGTGCCGCGCGCAACGCGAACCGCCTGCCACTCGCGCCTGGTCGCCGCTTCCCCTCGCACGAGCACCGCACCCTGGATGGCGTCGCCGGAAAGCCGGCCGCTGAACTCGCGGACGAACTTGCCGTCACCTTCCGCCGTGAATGAAAAACGCACTTCCTCGCCGGTCACCCGGCCGCCGGTCACCCGGCCCGCCCGCCCATCGATGCTTCCCACCCCTTCCAGCCGTTGAAACGTCTGCTCGAGCGTCACTTCGTCGTCGCGCGCAGCGCCCGGCGGGCGCCAGCGCCACTTGCCCGCCGCATTGGCCGGCACGATCCACATGTACACATCGCTCGAGGGCACGCCATACGGCTTGTCCGGCACCGGCACGGTGACTTTCGCGTCCGGCTGCCACTCGTCGAGCGCGAATTCATGCGAGACGATGCGCGTTCCGGGCTTCAGTTCCCGGAGCAGGCGCGGACGAAGCTGCATGATCACCTGCGGGTACAGATACATCGTGACGACCGTTGCGTCGCTGATGTCTGTGATGAAGAGGTTGCGGTTCGCGAAAACAACCCTGTCGCTCACTCCCTGGCGCCGCGCCTCCTGACGCGCCGCGTCCACCAGCGCGCCGTCGATGTCCACGCCCAGGCCGCGCGCACCATGTTTCTTGGCCGCGGCGATGACGATCCGGCCGTCTCCCGAGCCGAGATCGATCACGTAGTCGCTCGGACCGACCTTGGCCAGGCCGAGCATCATGTCCACCACTTTCGGCGGCGTAGGGACAAAGGGCACGTCGGACACCTGCGCACGGACCGTCGCGCTCACAGCGAGCGCGACGAGTCCGGCCAAAAGCGAGTGCCGGGCCACGCGCATCAGTGCACCTTCGTCGCTTGCCATTTGATCCGGGTCTGGCCGCTTCCCACACCGCGCAGGATTTCGCCCTCGATGGCATTGGCGCCGACGCGTCCGTCAAAGTACAAGCTCGCCTCGTTGTCCCGGTCCGCGCCATCGACGAGCACGAAGCTCAAGCGCTCGCCGCTGAGCTTCGCCTCCCACAACTGAGTGGCCTGGCCATCGATCCGCGCCAGGCCGTTCACCTCCTGAAAACGCTGATCGAATTCGATCTCGATGGTGCGCAGGCCGTCGGGCAACGGCACGCGCGCCCGCCAGCGGCCCGCAACTTTGGCCGGCACGATCCACAGGAAGACGTTCTTGCGGATCGTCGTCATCTGGTCCGGCTTCCAGTCTTCGAGATCGAAGTCGTGGGCGACGATGCGCGTTCCCGGTTTCAGATCGAGCAGCCTCGGGCGCAAGCGGCGATTCACGCTCGGCAGGAGATACATCGTGATGACACTCGCCTGGCTGAGATCGGTCTTGAACAGATCCTGCCGCAGAAACTGCGCGCGATCTTCCACGCCCGCCTGCCGCGCGCTCTCTTCGCTCTGGAAGATGAGGTGCTCGTCGAGTTCGACACCGAGCGCGCGAGCGCCGAATTTTTTCGCTGCGGTGATCGCAATCCGGCCGTCGCCCGAGCCCAGGTCCATCACGAAATCCGATTGCGTCACCCTCGCCATCCGCAGCATCTCGTCCACGACCACCTGAGGCGTGGGCACGAACGGTACGTCGGGGACGATGATCTGAGCCGCGAGCGCCGGCTGCATCCAGCCCAGCGCGGTCAACGCAATCAGTGCTATCGCCCTGCGCACGGTCAGCTCTCCCCCAGTGCGAGCAGGCGCTCGGCGCGCCAGGGCCGTTCGGTGAGCGCAGAACCGACACCCGAGCGGACGGTCCCGTTCATCACGACTCCGGCGACTCGCCCCTCGAAATGATGACTGCGGCCGTCGTCCACGATCACGAAGCGGATGCGGTCGCCTTCAAGACGCGGCTCAAACAACGGCAGGTAGCCGCCGGGCACACGCGCCCCCCCGGTGATCCGCTGGAACGCCTGCTTCAGTTCGAAATCGTAGCTGCGCTCGCCGCCGGGAAAGTCGGCCGTAAGCCGCCATCGCCCGGCGACCTGCGCCGGCACGACATAGAGCATGATCGTTTTCGAGATCGTGACCTGGCGGTCGGGCATCCAGTCCTTGAACCCATAATCGTGGGCCACGATGCGCGAACCGGGCTTAAGTTCTGCGAGCAGCTTGGGCTTGAGCCGCTCGATCAGCGGCGAAAGCAGGTACATCGTCACCACGCTCGCCGACGAAAGATCGGCCTTCAGCACATCCTGAGCGATGAACGTCACGCGATCGGCGACCCCCGCGGTCTGCGCGTTCTCGCGGGCGGTCACCACCAGCTCCGCGTCGATCTCGATGCCGACACCGCGCGCGCCGAAATAGCGCGCCGCCGCGATCACGATGCGGCCGTCACCGGAGCCCAGATCCATCACCACATCCTCGCGCCGCACGTCAGCAAGCCGCAGCATCTCTTCGACGGCAACCTCGGTGGAGGGAACGTAGGGAACCGGGATGTCGGGCAGCGCGGCGGGCGATGATCCCGCGAGCCCAAGCAGCAGCAATGCGGCCTGCAATCGCATCAGCGGGCCCGGCTCACCATGAACCGGGCGGCGGCGGGGGCGGCTTGAGCGCAAAATGCGCGGGCGCTATCGCTTCGATGCGGGCCGCTTTCCATGCGACCTTGTGCTCGTCGCCGCCTCGCACTATTTTGGCCTCGCCTTCGATCTTCGCGCCGACTACGCGACCGGAGAAGACATAGCGCGTATCAGTGTTCCCTACGCGCTGGCTCGCCGTCATATGGATGCTCGCACCGTGGAGGCGGGCTTCGTCGATCTTCGCCGGGTTCCCGTCCACGTTGAGCGCGCCCTCCAGTTTTTCGAACATCTGGCTGAGCGTCGCGTCGAACGTGGTGGCCTGCCCGTTTACCGCGAGCTGCCAGTGCCACTTCCCGGATGCGGTCGCAGGAACGACCCAGTAGAACACCTTGCTCTTGAAATCGCGCCCCACCGGCTTGTCCGGCGCATCCAGAACCAGCGAGACCTCCGGCGGCCACTCTCCCATGTCGTAGTCGTGCGAGACGACGCGCGTGCCGGGCTTGAGGGTGGAGAGGAGCTTCGGCCGCACCATGACGTTCACTTCCGGCAGCAGGTAGATGGTGACCACGGTGGCGCGGCTGATGTCGGTCTTGTAGAGGTCGCGCTCGTAGAACACGGCCCGGTCCGCCACCCCGGCTTCCGCGGCGCGGCGGTTGGCGAGTTGCACCAGGCGGCGGTCGAGATCGACGCCGAAGCCGCGCGCCCCGTGTTTCTTCGCCGCCGTGATGATCATGCGGCCGTCGCCCGACCCGAGGTCGATGACATAGTCCTTCGGTCCCACCTTGGCGATCTCGAGCATCTTGTCCACGACGTTCTGCGGCGTCTGCACGTACGGCGTATCGCCATAGTCCTGCGCCATGGACATCGGAGCCGCAGCGAGCGCTGCGGCCAGTATGAAGGCACGGGCATGACGCCCGGCGTTTGCTGCGCGAGCAGTTTGATTCATGTCTTAGCGTGAGGAATGCAATGCGATGCCCGCGGGCGTCGCCGCCGCCGGCGTTGCGGCGGGCTTGGCAGTGCGGCGGGCGGACCATTCGAGCAGCGCCTGGATCTTGCCGCCCGACAGGCGCGCCGTTCCTGCCATCGTTTCTCCGTCCACGGAACCGGACACCTCGTGCTTCACCGGCGCGCCTTCGACAGGCGCCGTGAATACAAAACTGATCTGCTCGCCGCGCAGGCGGGCATTCTGTATGGGCGCATCGCGACCATCAACTCTCACCGAGCCCGTCAGCATCTGGAATTTCTGATTCAGCGTCACCTGATACCCGCGCGGCTTGCCGGCAACGGGCAGCTCCCACCGCCAGCCACCGCCGACCTTGGCCGGGATCACCCAGAAATAAATGTCGCTCTCTCCGCCGGAACCGCCGTACTTTTCCTTCGCGTCCACCTTCAGGTGAACGTCGGGTTTCCAGTCTTCCATCGAGAAGTCGTGGGACACGATGCGCGTTCCCGGCTTGAGGTCGAGCAGCTTCGGGCGCAATTCCATATTGACCCGCGGCAGCAGGTACATGGTGATGACCGTGGCTTCGCTGAGATCGGTCTCGAAGAGATCGCGCTGATAAAACGAGACCTTGTCCAGCACGCCGGCCGCTTTGGCGTTTTCGTTGGCCTCGCGGATACGCTCGGGATTGAGATCGACGCCGAAGCCCCGCGCGCCGTGCTTCTTTGCGGCGGTGACGACGATGCGCCCGTCGCCCGAGCCAAGGTCGATCAGGTAATCCTTGGCAGTCACTTTCGCAATCTGCAGCATGCGCTCCACCACCTCCTGCGGCGTCGGGACGTACGGAACGCGCGGCTGTTGCGCTTCGGCATGCGGCGCGAGCAGTGGCAGAATCAGAATTGCGGCGGCACCGGCCCCGCGGCCCAGGTGTTCAGACAATTTCGTCGGATATCGCACGTGCGCACCCCTAAAATCGGACAGGTTATCGCCTCCTCGGAGCGCCGCCCGGAACCTCTGGCCATACGATTGTTGTGTTAGATTCGCGTGCACCGCCGAAACGGCGCAACTTCGAAGTCGCGGAATTATACCCGAACCACCATGCTCTACACCGTCATCTTTCTCTCCGGCGGCGCAATCCTGGCGCTTGAACTGCTCGCCTCCCGCATCATGACCCCCTACTTCGGTGTGAGTCTCTACATCTGGACGGGCATCCTCTCGATCACGCTGGTGTCCCTTGCGCTGGGGTACTGGGCCGGGGGGCGCTATGCGGGCAGCGCGGGTGGCAGGACGATGCAGCGCCTCATGCAGTGCTACGCCATGATGCCGGCGGTGGCGGCACTGTCCATCGTCGCTGCGTGTCTCGCCTACCCGCATCTGTTCTCGCCGCTTGCAGGATGGAGCCTGGTCTTCGGCGCCTTTGCCGCGTGCATGATCCTGCTTTTTCTGCCGCTGGTGGCAACGTCGGCCATGAACCCGCTGCTGGTCGCCATCATGTTGCACAAGATGGAAAAACGCGCGGGCGATGCGGGCGCCGGCAGAGTGTTTTTTGTCAGCACCATCGGCTCGGTCGCCGGCGTGCTGGTCACCGCGTTCGGCCTGACGCCGTATCTCAGCAATTTTGCGGCGACGCTCGCGGTGGCCCTGATCCTCGCCTTGCTTTCGCTCGCGATGGCGGCCACACCTACGATACGGCTGGCAACTCGTCCCTCCGTTGCAATAACCGCGATCGTGGCTGCCGCGGCCTCGCTGCTGCTTTTGTGGCAGGCGGACGCCTACACCGGGCGCATGCAGCCGGTCGCCTATGCCGGACGGATATGGCAGGTCGAAGCAAGCTACGGCTCGCTTTTCGGAACGGTGAAAGTCCTGCGCAGCAAGCCGGAAGCGCAAAGCGAAGAGTTCGTGCGAATCTATTTTCACGACGGACTCACGCAGAACACGGTCGACTCCCGCGGGCGCTCGCTCTCCTACTATACGTACGCGCTCGAAGCGCTCGCCTACGCCTATCGTCCGGCCATGCGCTCGGCGCTGGTCCTCGGGCTAGGCGCGGGCGTGGTGCCGATGCAGCTTTCCCGGCGCGGCGTGGCGGTGGACGTTGTGGAAATCGATCCGGCGTCGCCCTATCTCGCGCAGCGCTATTTCGGTTTCGATCCCGGCCGGGTGCGCGTGCATCTCACCGATGCCCGAGCCTTCGTGCGCGCGTGCCCGAAGCGCTACGACGTGGTGGTGGTGGATCTGTTTCACGGCGACGGCACGCCGGACTACCTCGTCACCCGGGAATTCTTCCGCGATCTCAGGCATTGCCTCGCCGAGGATGCGGTCGCGGTCTTCAACACCTTTGCCGACCTGGAACGGCCGAGAGGTTACGCGCATCTGCTGACGACGCTGCGCGCGGAGTTGCCCGCTGTGGCGCTGTACCGTCCGGACTGGCGGGCATTGCAGCTCAACAGTTTTCTGGTTGCCGCGCCGCGCGCGTTGCCTGAACCGGTCAGGGTGACGCTCGATTACGTCCCGGAACGCCACGCCGATACCCTGTGGAGCATGCTGGCAAACCCGCGTTCGGTGGAGCGGGAGGCCATGGCCGGAGGGCGGGTCGTGACCGATGCGCTCAACGCCGGCGCGCACGATTTTGCCACCACCCAGATGGCCTACCGCCGATCGGTGGTGGAGGGCGTGCCGCCCGCGCTGCTGATGAACTGACGGCCGGGCCGGAGCGCTGATCAGCCGCTCACCCGGGTTGCGCTCCAGCGCGCCGTGCCTTTTCCGGTTCCGAGCTGCACTTTGCCTTCCATGGCATGGCCGCGCACTCGTCCGAAAAACACATGCCGTCCCGTCCCCGCGTTCACCGCGAAGCGGATCTCCTCCCCGCGCAGCTGCGGAATCTCCAGATTGACGCTCTTCCCGTTGGCCAGCGCGCTGCCGTCGAGGTTCTGAAAACGCTGCTTCAGGTTCAGGTCGTACTCGCTGTTGCCGGCACCGTCGATTTTCAGCCGCCACTTCCCGGCGACTTTCGACGGCACCACCCACAGATAGATCGTCGCGCTTGGCACGCCATTGACTTTTTCCTTTTCCGGCACGTCGAAGGTGATGTGGTCATCGGGGCGCCAGTCGTCGCCGAAGTGATAGTCGTGCGATACCACACGCGCACCCGGCTTCAGTTCGCTGAAGATCTTGGTCTGGAGATTGGCCATCATCGAAGGCAGCAGGTACAGCGTCAGCACGGTGGCTCGGCTGAGGTCCGCCTTGAAGACATCCTGCACCTCAAAAGAGGCGCGATCGGCCAGGCCCGCCCGCCGCGCCGAGTCGTTGCTGAGCTTCACCAGCTCCGGGTCGATCTCGATGCCGATCCCGCGCGCCTTGAACTGCTTCGCCGCCGTCAGCACGATGATGCCGTCGCCCGACCCGAGGTCCATGACGAAGTCGTTGGCATTGACGCGCGCCATGCGCAGCATTTCATCGACCACCACCTGCGGCGTAGGAACGTAAGGGCCGCCAGTCCGGTCCGGTTCCTTGCTCTTTTCCTGCGCGCAGGCCGGCATGACGCACATGACGATCCCGATGGCGCATACCGCTCGCCTCAACCCCGTTAACTTGCTCATATCGGTTCTCCTGCCACGCTCATTTTGGTTTCTGGAATTTCAGCACGAACTCGTCGTTCGGGATCCTGGGCTTGAATACCGAGGCATCTCTGGGATCCTCCGGGTTGCGAAGAAAAAGCGCCTCGTCCACCAGCCGGAAGCCAGCCGCCTGCACTTCCGCGCGTACCACGTTTTCGTCTATGCGATGCAGCGATTTCGCGGCATCTGTCCCGGTGCCGGGCCGCGCTGCATGGTCGGCCACGATGTAGATCCCGCCGGGCTTGAGCGCGTTGTATATCGCGCGGTTCATCCGGGCGCGGTCCACGCCGAGCCAGACCGTGTCGTGGTAGACGAAGTTGAAGGTGGCCAGGTCCAGGTTGCGGACATCCGGCGGCACCGGGTCGTCGAACTCGCGCACCAGATGCACCACGCGCGACATGACACTCTTCTTGAGCCGCTCGTCGAAGCGGCCTCGGATGAATTTTTCCAGCATGTACGAGTTGTTCTGCGCGTAGACCGTGCCATACGGACCGACCACGCGTGCCAGCAACTCGGTGTTGTAACCGCCGCCCGCCCCCATATCCAGCACCCGCATCCCGGGGCGCACCTCGTAGAACTCCAGCAGCTTTTCCGGCTTGCGCCGCTGGTCGGTCACCCGGTCCGCATCGCTGCGGTCCCGGTCGTGCACGATCCAGAAATAAGGCGGCGCCGGCTCCTGCGATGCGCAACCCGCGATCAGCACGCCCAGCGCAACCAACATCCATCGCATCGTTTTCATGAGCACCGCCTGTCCCTCCTGTGCACGCATGCCGTGCTGCGGCGATATCTTAATCGAGCTTCCGCCCGCCAGATAGCCTAAGGCGACAGGACAGTCCACGGGCACACGAACCCGGAAGCCTCGCGGCAAATTCTGCCGTCACTGCAGATGCCGCGCCGACTTGACGCTGTCAACGCGAGCGGCACTCCAGGGTACGCTGCCCTGTGGCGATTCGATCGCCCCGCGGATCGTGTTTCCGTCGATCGTCCCGGAAAAACGGCGCGCCAAGTCCGACCCGTCTGCCGCGGCGAGCGTGAACGCGAGGCGATTGCCGGCGAGGCGGACATCTCTCAGCGCAACGCGAGTCGTGCCGAGATACGCCTCACCCGCGACCCGCTGGAAATGCTGCGAAAAGGAAAACAGGTAACGCTGCCGCTCCTCAGCGTCAATGGTGGCGCGCCAGCGTCCCGCGATTTTTGCCGGCACTATCCACAAGTAGATGGTCGATTGCCAGGCGCCGGCGCTGCCGTATTTCTCGTCGATTTCGATCGTTACGCTGCGATCGGGAATCCAGTCGTTGAACCGGAAATCGTGCGACACCACCCGCGCCCCCGGCTTCAGCTCGCTGTAGATGCGATCGCGCAGCAGGTTCATCAACTCCGGCAGCAGATAGAGCGTCAGCACGCTCGCCTCGTCGATGCGGGTCTTCAACGCGTCCTCACTCCGAAACTGCACGAGCGGTTCAAGCCCGCGGCGATGTGCCTCGCGGTTGCTCTGATCGACCAGGTCGCTGTCGATTTCAATGCCCCTGCCCCGCGCCTGATGACGGCTCGCCGCCGTCAACACGATGCGCCCATCGCCGGACCCCAGATCCATGACGAAATCATTGGACGAGACCTCGGCGACCTCGAGCATCTTGTCGACGACATCCTGCGGCGTGGGAACGTAGGGTCCGCCGCTGCGCACGATGTCTGCCGCGAACGCGAGCGCCGCGCCCGCCGCAGCCAGGATAAAGACAATGACCGGAAGCTGGCCGCGATGAACGAACGGGCGGCGGGAATGGCTGCTTTTCCTGATCGTGTTCTCCCTGCAGGCCGTGCAAATTGTAGACGGCATTGTAATTACTGCACGTCGCTCGTGTCGCGACGGCGGGCCCGCCCGGACTCCTCGAGCGAGCGTGCTTACTGTATTAGCAAAGGGACATCACCGCTGCACGTCTTGCAGGGCAGGTGCCGCGAGCGTCAGAAGATGAGATTGAAAACGCCCAGGACGACCAGCAGTCCGATCAGAAAAATGACGACGACTATCCAGATGAGCGCCTTGGCCACGAGCTGTCTCCAGCGGCGGAAAAATATGACGGCTCGGTCTATGCACGAAGCATGCCATATGCGTCGTCACTGCTGCTCCAGCCCCATCTCCTTACGCCAGTCCCGGCCCTTCGTGAAGAACAGCGGCCGCAGCGCAAACACGAACAGCACCACACCCAGCGCGAGCATCGTCGTCGCGATGGGGCGCTCCAGAAAAATGCCGTAATCGCCGGCGCTCATGGCCAGCGACTGGCGCAGGCTCAACTCCAGCATGGGCGCCAGAACCAATCCCAGCGCAATCGGCGCCAGATCGAACTGCAACTTGCGCAGCACGTAGCCGATGCCCCCCATGATCAGCATGATCCAGACGTCGATCAGGCTGTTGGCGACGGAATATGTGCCGAGTATGCAAAAGGCAAGTATGCATGGATAGAGATAGGCATACGGGATGCGCAGCAGGTTCACGAACAGCCCGACCATCGGCAGATTCAGGATGAGCAGCACGACATTGCCGACGTACATGCTGGCGACGAACCCCCAGAAAAGCTGCGGCTGCTGGCTGATGAGCATCGGGCCGGGCAGGATTCCGTGCACCATGATGGCCGCGATCATGACCGCGGTCACCGGGCTGGTGGGAATGCCGAGCGCCATCATCGGGACAAACGCGCCCGTCGCCGCGGCGTTGTTTGCCGACTCCGGCCCGGCGACGCCTTCGATGGCGCCCTTGCCGAAGCGGTCCGGGTCCCTGGCGAGCCGTCGCTCGATGCCATACGAGACGAAAGATGAAATGATATGGGCCGACCCGGGAATGATGCCGATCAGAAATCCGAGGATGCTGCCGCGCGCGATCGGACCCGCGGACAGCCGGAAGTCTTCCCGTGAGGGCACCAGGTCGCGCAATCGTGGCCGTTGCACTTTCGGTGCCGCAGCCTGTCCCGCGGTAAGCAGGATCTCCGAGATTCCGAAAAGACCGACCGCAACCGGCACGATGCCAACACCGTCGCCCAACTCGACGACATCAAAACTGAAACGCGTATAACCGCTCATCACGTCGATGCCGATCATGCCCAGGAGCAGCCCCAGCGCCGCCGAGGCGAGCGTTTTGACCGTCGAGCCCCCGCTCATGTAAGCGAGTATGAAAAGACCCATCATCAACAATGCCGTGTATTCCGGCGGGCCGAAGCGCAGCGCGAAAGATGCGAGCGTGGGCGCGAGCAGCATCAGGCCGATCACGCCGACCGTGCCCGCGATGAACGAACCGATGGCGGCGATGGCCAGCGCGGGCCCTGCACGCCCGTTCTTGGTCATCTCGTAGCCATCGATGCAGGTCATCACCGACGCCGCCTCCCCCGGTATGCGCACCAGGATCGAGGTCGTCGAGCCGCCATACATGGCGCCGTAATAGACCCCCGCGAGCAGCACCACCGCGATGATGGGATTGAGGCCGAATGTCGCAGGGAGCAGCAGGCTTATGCCGGCGAGCGGCCCCAATCCCGGCATCATGCCCACGAGCGTGCCGATGATGCATCCGGCGAAGGCATATACCAATATCGCCGGATCGAGCGCAACGGAGAATCCCAGCAGCAGATTGTGCAGCGTGGACTCCATCAGAAACCCCAGGGACTGCGCGGCAGCGGCACGTGCAGCAGCGTGCCGACGATGTAATAGGAAATCACGCCGAAGCCGAACGCGACGAGCGCCACCGGCACGGGCCGTTTGCGCTCGACGACGCCCAGAAAGAATATGAGGAGCGCGATCACGGTGAGGCGGTAGCCGATGCGCTCGAGCGCGAAGGCGCCAACCCCGCACGCGAGCAGGATGACGAGTGCACGCGTGGTTTCGGACCAGCGAATCTCAGCGAGCGGCTGCGAGCGTCCACCCAACAGCACGATCAGCAAACCCATCGCACCGAGAAATGCCGCGATCAGCAGCGGCATATACCCCGGACCGGGTTCGTGGAGCGAGCCCAGGGGATAGACGCGGTTCTCCCACGCGACATAGCCCGCGAGCACGACCAGCAGCAGTCCGGAAAACTGATCGCTGCGCAGGCGCCAGGGCACCCGCTTCCCTTCTTCGGCGGGCGCTTGCCCGGTTTCCGCCATGCCTGCCGCGCTATTTCGGCGCGTCGGGCTTGGGTGCGGGCTTGGTTTCCACTTTCCCGACGACCTTCACCGCCGCAGCGAGCCGTTTCGCATCCGCTTCCCAATACTTGCGGAATTCGGGCGCATCCATGTAGACGACAGGCGAATTGACTTTCTGCATCTGCCCTTTGAAATCCGGATCCTCGACCGCCTTGCGCGCTGCCTCGCGCAGCACTTTCATCACCGGCTCGGGGGTGGCGGCCGGTGCAAACATGCCGGCCCAGATGAAGTACTCCACGTCGTACCCCAGTTCCTTGAACGTCGGCACGTCGGGATAGGCCGGATGCCGCTTGGTGCCCCAACCGGCGAGCGGCCGCAGCTTGCCGCCCTGCACATGCCCGGAGATGGCGGCCGGTCCGCCCGCCGTCACGTCCACGTGCCCGCCGAGCAGCGCGTTGAGCGCAGGCCCGCCGCCCGTGGTCGGCACGTGCCGCATCTTGATCCCGGCGGCATGCATGAACATTTCCATGGGCATGTGCAGCGCGCCGTAGACGCCGGAGGAAGAAAAGGAGAACTGGCCGGCTTTCTTTTTCGCATCGGCGACGAAGTCCTTTGCGGTTTTCCACGGACTGTCGGCTCGCACCGTGAGAAAAGTGGGATCCGCGGAGATCAACGCGATCGGCGCGAACTGGCTCAGCGAATACGCGGGCTTGCGGTCGAACAACTCGTCCGCCGCCGGAATCACCGAGATGCTGGAGAGCGCCATCAATATCGTATAACCGTCAGGCTTGGCGTTAGCGACGGCCGCATTGCCCACCGCGCCGCCCGCACCCGGGCGATTGGTCACCGCCACCGGCTGCTTCAACACCTTTTCCATCGCCGCGGCTGTCGGCCGCGCCGTGATGTCCGCGACCCCGCCCGGCGGGAAGGGCACGATCATCGTGATGGCGTGGGACGGAAACTTGTCCTGGGCCAGCGCAGGCAGCGCAGCAAGTGCGAAAAGCGCCGCCGCATGAAGCATCCTCGATCTCATGGTTTCTCTCCTCTTGATGACCTAACGCAAAGCATGTTTTCCTGAACCCTTCGCCCCGATAATCGCTTTTCCTTTTTTCGGGGACGCTCGTCCCCGCTTTTTACTGATCCGGACGGGCGCCCGAAATCTTTACGACCTTCGCCCATTTGGCGATATCACCGTGCAGGTACTTCTCGAATTCCGAGACGGTCATGGTAAGCGCGGTGGCGCCCTGCTTGCCCCATGCCTCCCGGACCTCGGCTCGCCCGGTCACTTTCGTAATCTCACCGTTGAGCCGGTCCAGTATCGGCCGGGGCGTGCCGGCGGGCGCCATGACGCCGAGCCATATTGTCGTCTCGTAACCCTTGACCCCCGCCTCGGAGATGGTCGGCACGTCGGGCATCACCGTCGAGCGTTTCTGTCCGCTCGTGCCGAGCGCGCGCACTTTGCCGGACCTCGCGATAGGCGCCATCGTCGTAATGGCATCGAGCATGAGCTCGGTCTGCCCGCTCATCACGCTGGTGCGCGCCTCGCCGCTGCCTTTGTGCGGAACGTGCAGGATATCAACCCCGGCGAGCGCCTTGAAAAGTTCGCCGGCCATGTGGTACGGCGTGCCATTGCCGGAGGACGAGTAGTTGAGTCCATGCGGTTTGGCCTTCGCGAGCGCGACCAGCTCCTTCACGGATTTGGCAGGCAACGAAGGATGGACCACCAGCAGCAGATCGGAATAATTGATCGGCGCGATCGGCACGAAATCCTTCATCAGCACGAAGGGCTTTTTCGGGATCAATGATTCGTTGACCGTGTGGGTGTTCGACATCACCAGCAGCGTGTAGCCGTCCGGTGCCGACTTCGCCACAAGATCCGTGCCGATGATCGATCCGGCGCCCGGACGGTTCTCGACGACAAACGGCTGCCCCAGAGAGCCCTGTATCTGCTGGCCGAGATACCGCGCGTAAATATCGGCGGGCCCGCCCGCACCGAACGGGACGATAACCCTTATCGGTTTTGCCGGGTACGGCTGTGCGGCCACGGTGGACGGCCCGACAGCGCTGGCGAGCACGCCGGCCGCCGCGATCGAAAATGCGATTCGTCGATACATTGTCTCCTCCTGAGAGATCTGCCCGATGCAAGAGCGGGGATTGTTGTCTTCGAGCGAAGCATTGTATCGCGAACCTGCCCGCTCGCGTTGCGGCGGGCATGAGACAGCCACCCCTCCATTTCGTTCCGCTGTCGTCGCGCGAAGTTAAATACAACTTTGCCGCCCCGCCGGCTGTCGAAACCGTATCCGCCGTCCTTCCACAGTTTCGCAGGAGATTCGAGCATGCATTCGGCGAAATCCGTCTCCGTCCTGGTCATTACCGGCCTCGTCGCAGCCCTCGCTTCAGGGTGTGATCCCAAGACCCCCAAGACGCAGGGGACAGTGGCATCGGCTGCGGCCGTTCAGGCGGCGCCCGGCGTGCGGCCGCACAACCTTCCCGACTTCTCGGTGCTGGTTCAGGAAGTCGGGCCCGCCATCGTGAACATACGCTCGATCAGCGAAGGCGACGTCGCAAATCAGGTCAGCAGTATTCCCAAGGACGATCCGCTGTATGATTTTTTCCGCCGTTTCGGCGCACCGGATGCCCGGCGCGAGCCCACCCAAGGCATGGGATCGGGACTGATCGTGACGGCCGACGGGCTGATTCTGACCAACGCCCACGTCGTTCAGGATGCGAGCGATGTGACGGTGAAACTCACCGACCGGCGCGAGTTCAAGGCGAAGGTGGTCGGCGCCGATCGCCGCAGCGACATCGCGGTGCTCAAGATCAACGCCACTGCCCTGCCCACGGTGAAGATCGGCGATCCCGAAAAGATCAAGGTAGGCGAATGGGTGGCGGCGATCGGCTCGCCCTTCGGGCTCGAGAACAGCATCACCTCCGGCATCGTCAGTGCGAAGTCACGCTCGCTTCCCGACAGCAACTACGTGCCGTTCATTCAGACCGACGTCGCCGTCAATCCCGGCAGCTCGGGCGGTCCGCTGCTCAACATGCAGGGCGAAGTCATCGGCATCAATTCCCAGATCTACAGCCGCACCGGCGGCTACATGGGCTTGTCGTTCGCCATTCCCATCGACGTGGCGAGCAAGGTGCAGAAAGATCTGATCGAGCGCGGCAAGGTGAGCCGCGGCAAGCTGGGCATCGGAATCCAGACAGTCGACCAGGCGCTCGCCAGGAGTTTTCGCCTCGAAGAACCGGCTGGCGTGATCGTGAACGGCGTGGAGCCCGGCGGTCCTGCCGACCAGGCCGGCGTGAAGCCCGGCGATATCGTACTCAAGTTTGCCGGCAGAGACGTCGGCCGGCCCAACGACCTTCCCACCATGGTGGCCGAAACCCGGCCCGGCACCAAGGCCGAGCTGAACATATGGCGCAAAGGCGACCGCAAGACGCTGACCATAACCGTCGGAGAATTGCCGGAGGACACAATCGGGCTCGGAGCCGCCAAGAAGCGGGCTGCGTCGACGGCCCGGAAAGGCGAGGCGGCCGGCCTTGCCGTGCGCACCCTCACGCCGGAGGAGCGCGAAGCCACTCGCAGCGAAGGCGGGGTGATCGTTGAAAACGCTCAGGGCCCCCCAGCCCGCGCCGGGATACAGCCAGGCGACGTGATCGTGCGGGTCAACGAAAAAGCCGTGGACAAGACCGCGGATCTGCGCGAAGCGATCGCCGGTGCCGGAGAAACGGTTGCCCTGCTCGTCCAGCGCGACAACAAGCGCGTCTACATCGCGGTAACCCCGGGCTGACATCGCCGCACAACTTTTCTGCGCCCCGCATGTCAAAGCGCGCAGCGTGGGGCGGCGCCTTGCGCCGCTGTTGTCGTACTCGCATGTTGCATACAGGAGGACAGGATGAGACCCAGAGGTAGCAGGCACTTTGCCGTTCTGGCGATGGCTGCCGCATTCGCGGCTGGCGCTCCGCCGCTGGTCGATGCGGCGGGGGCGGCGATTGCCGCATCCGGCACCGTTTCCGGCACGCGCGGATTGCCCGACTTCGCCTCGCTGGTACAGCAGGTGGGCCAGGCAGTCGTGAACGTCAGCACCGTTCGCAAACCGCAGACCGGCAACGGCAGCAACACGCCCGGCATGCCACCCGGCGCGGAAGGCGATCCGCTCTATGAATTCTTCAAGCGCTTCGGCGTTCCTTTCGACGGCGTGCCCCGTCCTTCGCCCAGCATGGGACTCGGTTCGGGATTCATCATCAGCGAGGATGGCTACGTCCTGACCAACGCGCATGTCGTGGAGGGCGCCACCGAGGTCACGGTCAAACTCACCGACGGGCGCGAGTTCAAGGCAAGAATCGTCGGCACCGATCGCCGCAGCGACATCGCCACGCTCAAGATCGAGGCGACCGGTCTGCCAGCAGCGAAAATCGGCAATCCCGCGAACGTGCGGGTCGGCGACTGGGTGGCCGCGATCGGCTCACCCTTCGGATTCGAGAACAGCGTGACCGCCGGCATCGTCAGCGCGAAGTCGCGTTCGCTGCCGGACAGCAGCTACGTGCCGTTCATCCAAACCGACGTGGCGGTGAATCCGGGCAATTCGGGCGGCCCCCTGTTCAACATGAAGGGCGAGGTGATCCGCATCAATTCGCAGATCTACAGCCGCACCGGGGGCTACATGGGACTTTCCTTCGCCATCCCGATCGACGTTGCCATGAATGTCAAAGAGGACCTGGTGCGCCACGGGAAGGTTACGCGCGGCCGCCTCGGCGTGACCATCCAGAACGTGGACCAGGCGCTGGCGCAAAGCTTCGGGTTGAAAAAACCCGCGGGCGCCATCGTGAGTTCAGTGGAAAAAGGCGGCCCCGCCGATCAAGCCGGGCTCAAGTCGGGTGACGTGATCCTCGAAGTCGCGGGCAAGCCCGTGGAGCGTTCCAACGAGTTGCCGAGCATGGTGGCGAGCATCGAGCCGGGTACCCGAACCAACGTGGTCGTATGGCGCAACGGTGAGCGCACAACGCTGCCCGTGACGGTCGGCGAGCTGGAAGAAAAAGTGGCCGCCGCCACGCCCGGTTCGGGCAGCCAGCAGCCGACCGGTAAGCTCGGCCTGGCGGTGCGACCGCTGACGCCGGCGGAACGCAAGTCCGCGCAAATCGAAGGCGGTCTCATCGTCGAAAATGCCAGCGGGCCTGCTGCCGAAGCCGGCATCCGCACCGGAGACCTGATCCTCGGCGTAAATGGCGAAACCGTGCAAAGCGTCGAACAACTGCGCGATGCGGTGTCCAAGGCCGGCGACGTCGTCGCGTTGCTGGTGCAGCGCAATGACGCCCGCATCTACGTGCCCATACGCACCGGATAACAGCACGACAGCATCAAATGCCTTGCCTCCTCCGTTCACGGAGGAGGATCAAGGTGGGGGAAGCTGCACCGCCCCGCCGCGCTCGATGGCCTTGATCACGCCTTCGAACGTCGTCACAGTGATCACCATCTCCTCCGGGGTGATGGGATAAGGGGCGCCGCCCATGGCGGCCTCCGCGAAGGCTTCCAGCTCGGCGCGGATCGAATCGATCGGCTTGTAGCGTTTCGACTCCACCTGCCTGCCTTTGAGCCGCAGCACGAGGTCAGTTTCCCCCAGCGCTTCCGCATTGCCCTCGTTGCCGAAGGCGTGCACGCGCCAGTAGATCGGCGTCGCGCGCACCGCACCCAGGGTGCCGCTCATGCCGTTATGGAACTTGAACAGCGCCGAGACGGTATCGAGCGGATCGGGTGAGGGTTTCGTGGAGACGAACTGCGCCGTCACTTCACGCGCGGGCCCGGCGATCGTGCTGAACACATCGAGCAGATGGATGCCGGTGCCCGTCATGCCCGCGCCCGGGGTCTCGCCCGGGTCCGCACGCCAGGCGGAAAAATGCTTGCTCGAGTTTTCGTTGCTGTAGTGCCCTTCGATATGCAGGACCTTCCCGAGCACGCCGCTGCGCACCACCTTGATCAATTCACGGGTCGAAGGCCAGAAGCGCTTGTTCTGGCCCACGCCGAGCGGAACGCCCGCACGTTTTACTGCAGCCACCGCGCGCTCGGCGTCCGCACGCGTCAGGGACAGCGGCTTTTCGCAAAACACCGGTTTCTTCGCGGCCGCGACGCGCACGATCTGATCCGCATGCAGCGAGTGCGGGGTTGCGAGCACCACTGCCTGGACCTGGGGATCCGCGAGCGCCTCTTCCAGATCGGTACTGAGCTGGAAGCCGTGATGCCTCGCGAGGTCGCGCACGGTGTCCGGTTCCTTGCTGACGCCGTGCACGAAGCGGATGCGCTCGCTCTTGTCCTGAACGGCGTTGATCAGATTCTTTCCCCACCAGCCGAGGCCGATGATTGCTGCGTTGAGCATTTCCTGCTCCTTTTTCAGCTCAAGCCGCAACCAGCATCTGCAGTGCAGGCTCGATGATGTCGTCGGCTATTTTTTTCAGTTCATCCGCCGTGCGGTTCTGGATCGGGTGCGGGACGAACAGCACCGCCGGTTCGAAGCCGAGCGCGGTGGACTGGACCTCCAGCGCATTGCGAAATTCTGCGGTGACCACCGAAATGCCGGGGACGCCGCGGGCGTCCAGCGTCATCAGGTCGTGCAAACTGCACGACGTGCATGACCCTCAATCCGACAACGCGATCAGGACGACGTCCGCCTCCGCCGCCACCTTGTCGACGACGCCGGCCGGCGCGACCTTGGCGTTGGTCGGCTTGGCGTAACGTTTCACCTTGAACTTGCGCTCGGTGAGCCGGGCCTCGACCCGGTCGAGAAATTCGTCGCTGCGGGTCTTGCCGATGTCGAACAGCCCGATCGTGAGTCCATCCAGCGACTTCGGCGGTTTTGTGCGCTCGCGCCGGAGCGCCGTCGTCTCCGCGGTCGGATCGCGCAGCCATTGGGTAGTCGTCATGCTCGCACCTCCTTCGTTACGGGTTGCAGTTCCTCGCGCTTGCGGCCGGCGAGCCAGCCGGGAAGGATCGCGGAAAAGAGTCCCGCTGACCCGCCGGCGCGCACCACCATCAGGCCGTCCTCGTGAAACTTGGGCACCATTTCATCGGCACGGCTCGCCGGTATGCCTTCTCCCACGCCGTCCGCGCCCGCGACAAGCTCCCGGCCGGGACGTATGGTCGCTTCATAGAGCGCGCGCTCGATACGTGTTCTGTCCCAGCCCGCTTCCCGGTAGATCGCATGGTGCTCCGGTGAGAGCACCAGCACCGCACGCGCCGATTGCACGAGCTTGGGATGGCCGATCTTAACCAGTGACATCCCGATGGAACGCGAGAGCGCTTCAGGCGTGCGCGACTTTTGATCGACGAACGCCTCCACGCCGTGCCCCTGGAACAGCGTCACCGTCGAGGCGCCGCGCGAAAAGCCGCGCGCGACCGACAGCGGCTCCCAGGTTTCGTCCGACTCGTCTTCGGCGAAACACAAGGTAAATTTGCTGGGCGCACCGAGCGTCGCGCGGTCCGCCTCGCCGGGTCTTCCACCGCCCACGTTGCGGACGATGAGATTCAGTGCGCGCCCGATGGACGCGTTGGCGCGGTTTCCCTGTCCCAGCGCATTGAGCCCCGAGTTCATGCCGATCTTCTTCGCGATCGGCCCGTTGACGATGATGATCGGCGATGAGAAATAGGTGGTCGCCAGCACGCCATGCAGCGTGAACACCGGCTCCAGCGCGGCTTCGAGCGCCGCCAGCAGCACCGGCATGTACTCCGGCCGGCATCCTGCGAGCACCGCATTGATGGCCACTTTTTCTATCGTGCATTCCACCAGATTGGGCGGGATGCGCCCGATGATTTCACTCGGGCTGCGCGCGGTTCCCTTGAGCATGCGCAGAATCCGCTCATCGGTCGGCGGCGTGACCGGCAGTCCATCGGTCCAACCGCGATCGAAACACACTTCCATCGGATCGTCGTTCTCGCCGAACTCGACCTTGCGGGATACGATCCCGCCGCGATACCGCGCTTCCAGTTTCTCGGCCACCCCGGGCTCGAGCGTAAGAGACCCTCATCCCGGTCGAAACGAAGGAAGATCCGCGCCGAGATCCGGAATTCCGGTGAGCCGGCGCCACCCGTCGCGATCCCAGCCCACCACGCGTTCCGTTTCACGCCCGCCGGCAAACCGGATGAGCGTGGGCGTCGCCTCGATCTCGCTGCGCCACGAATGTTCGAGGTCGCGATCATCGACAATGCGTTGCACACCGGCGGGAAAGCGCGGGTCGTCCTGCGATACCACGCTGAAGTCCGCAATCTTGCGCGCCACTTGCTGCATCTGCGTTTCGATCAGCGTGCAGGTCGGACATGCGCGCTTGACAAACGCGACCAGGCCATCGGAAATCATTACGAGTCCTTCTCCAGAGTTACCCTGATTCTAACGCTGGACGTCCGCTGGGGCATAGCACGCCGACAGCCATGTTAAGCTTGTCGGCAAAGCTGTATTCTTTGTAGTCACTCGTATCCTTTGTGTTCTCTCCAGTGAAACATGGACGACAAATTCCTGATTTGCAGCGAAGGCGCGCGTTGGGGCTGCTCGCTGGGGGCGTGCTGGCCATGAGCCCCGCTGCCCGCGCTGCAACCGAAGCCTCAAAGCAGCTTATCAAGCGTCCCATCCCCCGCAGTGGCGAATTGCTGCCGGTGGTCGGGCTGGGCACCTGGCAAACTTTCGACGTAGGCCCGAATGCGCCTCGGCGCGCGGAGCTCACGGCGGTATTGAAACTGCTCGTCGAACAGGGTGCGAGCGTGGTGGACTCGTCACCGATGTACGGGCAGGCCGAACGCGTCGTAGGCGACCTCTCAGAGGAGCTTGGCATCCGCCCGCGACTGTTCATTGCGAGCAAGGTCTGGACCAGCGGGCGTGACGCAGGCATTCGCCAGATGGAGAATTCGTTCCGGCTGCTGCGCACGCAACGCCTCGACCTCATGCAGGTCCACAATCTCCTCGACCTCGCCACCCATGCCAAAACGCTGCGCGAATGGAAAACTTCCGGGCGCATCCGCTATCTCGGCATCACGCACTACCATGACGGCGCACACCCGGAGCTCGAGCGGCTGGTGAAAACGCGCGAATACGACTTCGTGCAGTTCAATTACTCGATGACCGAACGCGAGGCGGAGGACCGCCTGCTGCCGGCTTGCGCGGACAGCGGAACGGCGGTCATCATCAATCGCCCCTTCGCGCAGGCCAGCCTGTTCGGCAAGGTAAAGGGCAGGCCGTTGCCGCCCTGGGCCGCCGAATTCGACTGCACGAGCTGGGCGCAGTTCTTCCTCAAGTATCTGCTCGGTCATTCCGCAGTGACCTGCGTGATTCCCGGCACGCGGCGGACGGCTCATCTCAAGGACAACCTCCAGGCCGGCATCGGGCGGCTGCCAGACGGGGCGGCCCGCAAGCGCATGGTGCAATATATCGAGCGGCTGTGAACGCGTATTCAGCACCGCCGATACGGGGTTTTTGCCCCGTTTTTCTTGGTCCCCCGGCGAGCGGCCTCGGAATCTTGAACCTTCGGGCGCCCACGGCTACAAATTAGTGATGCGCCATTCTTTTCCTGTTGCTCTCTGGCGGCTGATTGCCGTGGCATGCTGCCTCGGGCTGCTTGCGGGCTGCAGCATGATCCGTGTCGGGTACGGCCATCTCGATACCTATGCCGCGTGGAAAGCCAACGAGTATTTCGATCTCGAAGCGCACCAGAAAGATGAGTTTGCGCGCCGCTTCAATCGGCTGCACGAATGGCACCGCTATGAACAGCTTCCCGATTATGTGGCGTTCCTCTCCCAGGCGCGCAGGCGGCTCGATCGCCCGCTGCAACCCGAAGATGTCGAATGGTTTATCGAGGGCGTCAAAACGCGTTACGCGCGTCTCGTGACGCGCACCGTGGGCGATGCTGCGGCGCTGCTCTACACGATCACACCGGCGCAACTCGAAAACCTGCAGCGGCAATGGGAGAAGGACAACCGGCGCTTCGCCCGCGATTACCGGCTCGCCGGCAGCACCGAGGACATCAAGCGTGCCCGGGCGCGCCGCACGCTGGCGCTCGCGCGGGACTGGGTCGGCAACCTCACCCACGAGCAGGAGCAGCGCATCATCGCCATGGCGAACGACCTTCCCGTCACCGAGAAGCTGCGCCACGAGGACCGGATGCGCAGACAGCGGGAATTCCTGGAACTGATGAAGCAGCGTGGTGAGGACCGCAATCAATTTGCCGCCAGGCTCCGGCAGTGGCTGATCGACTGGGACCACGGTCGCGCCCCCGAATACGCGCAACGCTCGCACGAGTGGTTCACCCGGCGCGTGCAGATGCTGATCGAAATCGAGCGCATGTTGCACCCGCACCAGCGCGCTGTCGCCCTCGCCCGGATCGAGGACTACATCGAGGATTTCACCCGGCTTGCGCAACGCCCGCACGCCCGCACCGCCGCGAACTGAGCGCCTCCCGCCGCTGCTACAATAACGCGGCCGACAAGAGCCGCGGTTCAACTCCGCTTTGCCATGCCCGCCTATACGCATCCGATCGTCTCGAAGCTGCCGAATGTTGGCACGACGATCTTCACCGTCATGTCGCGCCTTGCGGCCGAGCATAATGCGATCAATCTGTCGCAGGGCTTTCCCGACTTCGATTGCGCGCCCGAACTGCGCGCGCTGCTCAACAAGTATCTGAACTCGGGGCTGAACCAGTATCCGCCGATGGCCGGCATTCCCGCGCTGCGTGAAGCGGTCGCGGAGAAGGCGGCGGCGCTCTACGGAGCGAAGTACGACCCCGAACACGAGGTGACCATCGTTCCCGGCGCGACCTACGGCATCTTCACCGCGGTCGCCACCTGGATACGGCCCGGCGACGAGGTGATCCTTTTCGAGCCGGCCTACGACAGCTACGCGCCGGCCGTCGAAGTGGCAGGCGGCAAGCCGGTATATGTACAGCTCAATTTCCCCGATTACAGCATCGACTGGGAAGAAGTGCAGCGCGCGATCACGCCGAAGACCCGCATGATCCTGCTCAACACGCCGAACAATCCCACCGCGAGCGTCTTCTCCGCGGAGGACCTGCGCGTGCTCGACGGGATGCTGCGGAACACCGGCATCGTCGTGGTGAGCGACGAAGTCTACGAGCACATCGTGTTCGACGGCCATCAGCACCAGAGCGTGGCACGGTTTCCCGGTCTGGCGGAGCGCAGCTTCGTCGTTTCGTCGTTCGGAAAAACCTACCACGTCACCGGCTGGAAAACCGGATACGTGCTTGCGCCGCGGGAACTGATGGCGGAGTTTCGCAAGGTGCATCAGTTCAACGCCTTCGTGACCAACGGTCCGGTCCAGTACGCGCTTGCCGATTACATGAAGGACAAAGACGCTTATCTCTCGCTCGCCGCCTTCTACCAGAAGAAGCGTGACTACTTTCTGCAGGGCATCGCGGCGTCGCGCTTCCAGCCGCTGCCCTCGCGCGGCACGTTCTTTCAAAACCTGCGCTATGACGCGGTCAGCGATGAAAAGGACACCGATCTCGCCATACGCCTCACCAGGGAACGGGGGGTCGCCGCCATCCCGGTGTCGGTGTTCTACCGCGAGCCGCCGCCGCACAAGGTCCTGCGCTTCTGTTTCGCCAAATCGGAACAAACGCTCGCTCGCGGCGCCGAGATTTTGTCACGGATCTGAGAGCGCCTATCACACGCAAAGGACACAGGCAGATCATGGAAACGGCAGTGGTCGTTGGCGCGGGGCCCGGTCTGGGCGCGGCCCTTGCGCGGCGCTTCGCGCGCGCCGGCATGCGGGTCGCCGTGGCGCGACGCGATGCCGGTGCGCTCGCGGGGCTCCTGACGGAACTGGGAGCAGACGCGAGAGGCTACGCCTGCGATGCGACGGACGAACGCGCGGTGATGGACCTGTTCGCGGCCGTGGCGCGGGACCTCGGACCGCCACGCCTCGTCGTGTTCAACGCCGGCGGGTTCGCGCGCAAGGGATTGCTCGATACCAGCGTCGAGGATTTCGAACGCTGCTGGCGGGTCGGCTGTCTCGGCGGCTTTCTCGTCGGACGCGAAGCCGTGCGCGCGATGCTCGCCGGACCGGAGAGCCGCCATCGCGGCACGATCCTCTTTACCGGGGCAACCGCCTCACTGCGCGGCGGCGCGAATTTCCTCAATCTCGCCATGCCGAAATTCGCGCTGCGGGCGGTGGCCCAGAGCACGGCGCGCGAATTTCAGCCGAAGGGCATCCACGTCGCCCACGTCATCATCGACGGCCAGATCGAGAGCGAGCGGCCCGGACGCAGCGTGGCGGAACGCGGCGCGGACGCGGTGCTGAGTCCGGACGCAATTGCGGAAACGTACCATCAGCTCCACCTGCAACCGCCCAGCGCGTGGACGCTCGAGCTCGACCTGCGGCCCTACATCGAGAAATTCTGAACCGCTTCGATCAGCAGGCCGCGGCCATTTACAGCACGCCGGATATACCGCCGTCGACCTGGATGCAGCAGCCGGTCACGTAACTCGCCGCATCGGAGGCGAGGAACGCAATCACGTTCGCCACTTCCTCGGCCTCCCCCATGCGGCCGAGCGGAACGGTCTTGCCGGTCTTTGCGTAATGCTCCTCCACGCTGATCTTCAGCCGCGCGGCGCGCCGCTCTTGTTGCTTCGATTTGATCTTGCCGACTGCGACGGCGTTGACCAGGATATTGTCGGCCGCATATTCCTTGGAGAGCGCCTTGACGAGCGCGAGCCCGGCCGCGCGGCTGATGGTCGTCGGAAAAGAACCAGCGAAGGGTTGGCGGGCACCGACCATGTTGAGATTGATGATGCGCCCGCCGCCCTGCTTTTTCATGTGCGGGATCGCCGCCCGTGCCGTGCGGATGTGGGCAAACACCTTCACGTCGAGGTCCTGCTGCCACGCCTTGTCGTCCACCGTCTCGAACGGCGATTGACCGGTGCCGCCGGCGTTGTTGACGAGGATGTCGATGCGGCCGTAGCGCTTCACGGTCTCGTCGATGAAACGCTCCATGTCCCCGGGCTTGGTCGCGTCTGCCACGACGGGCAGAACATCGCCGCCCGCTTTCTTCAATTCCTCCGCGAAGGCATTCAGTATGTCCGGACGGCGCGCGCAAAACGCCACTTTCGTACCTTCCTGCACGAAACGCATTACCGTCGCGCGCCCGATCCCTTCGCTGCCACCGGTCACGGCGGCCACCTTGCCTCGCAATCCCAGTTCCATGTTGCTCCCTTCGTTATTCACTCAAAAAGGGCGATTGTGACACAGGGCGGCGGAATGGATCGGGCTGCGTGCCGGGGACGATGATAAACTGCGCTGGCCGATGATCATCGCCATCCCTGACGACTACCACGATTTGGTTTGCCGTCTCGACTGTTACCGGTCGCTGGCCGGCCATGAGGTGCGGATCTTTCGCGACGCCGCCCCGCCCCTCGACACGCTGGTTGCCAACCTGCGCGATGCGGAGGTGGTCGTGCCCATCCGGGAGCGGACGCGCTACACGCGCGCATTGATCGACAGGCTGCCGCGGCTCAGACACATCGCCCAGACGGGCCGCAGCGTGCGCCACATCGATGTCGAGGCCTGCACCGAGCGCGGCATCGTCATCACCGCGGGCACGCACGCGTCGCCCTACACGGTGGCGGAACACACCTGGGCATTGATCCTGGCTTCGCTGCGCCGCATCCCGCAGGAAACCGCGCTGATGAAGCGCGGCGAGTGGCGCACGTCGTTCAGTCTGGGGCTGCACGGACGCACCCTCGGCATATTGGGACTGGGCAAAATCGGATCGCCGGTGGCCGCCACCGGGACGAGTTTCGGGATGAAAGTGCTGGTCTGGGGGCGCCAAGCGTCTTTCGCGGCCGCGCGCGATGCCGGTTACGCCATCGCAGCAAGCCAGGCGGAATTGTTCGAGCGCTCCGATGTGCTGGCGCTCTGCGCGCGCCTGACGACGGAGACCCGCGGCATCGTGAGCGCGCAGGACCTCGGGCGCATGAGGCCCGACGCGCTGCTCGTCAACACCGCGCGCGCCGAGCTTATCGCACCGCACGCGCTGGTTGAAGCGCTCGAGGCCGGCCGCCCGGGATACGCCGCGGTGGATGTCTACGAGGACGAACCCGTGCTGCAGGGCAACCATCCCCTGCTCAGGCTCGACAACGCGCTCTGCACGCCGCACAGCGCCTGGATCGAGAAGGAAACCTATGAGCTCTATTTCGGCGAGGCATTCGCAAATGTGCTCGCCTTCGCCGGCGGCAAATTTGCGAACATGGTGAATCCGGGCGCGCTGCAGCGGCGGTAGAATTACGGTTTCATGTCCGGTAATCCGCCATGCCCCAGCTTTTTGACGACGAATTGCAGGAAGCGATGCAGCAGTTGTTCGATGAGACGATCGAGGCAATCCAGCTCGCCAAGGTGAGCCCCGATCTCGATGACCTTTCGGCCACCTTCGCCGTCGCGCTGCTCAAACTCGGCCTGGCGACCGGTTTCGTGGAGCAGAAGCATCCGGGCTTCGCAAAGGAAGTGGAAGAGAAGCGCCAGCGCGTGATCGCGGCGCTCACCCAGAAGCATTAAAAAGCGGGAACGAAGGCCCCCTGGAAAAAGCGGGAACGCAAGCTCAGTCAACTTCGCAGGTCTTATGCGATTACCGATCTACCTCGACAATTCCGCAACGACGCCGGTCGACCCGCGCGTCGTCGAAAAAATGCTGCCCTACCTTGCCGAGCGCTTTGGCAACCCGGCCAGCACGCACGCTTTCGGCCGCGTTGCCAGCCGCGCCGTCGACGAGGCCCGCGGCGAAGTCGCCGCGCTGCTCCATGCGGATGCGCGGGACATCGTCTGGACCTCCGGCGCGACCGAATCGAACAATCTGGCGCTCAAAGGCGCCGCGCAGGCCCTCAAGGCGCGCGGGCGGCACTGCGTTACGCTGCAAACGGAACACAAGGCGGTGCTCGACACCCTGGGCGAACTCGAGCGCAGCGGATTCGAGGTGACCTACCTCGCCCCGCAAGCGAACGGTCTCATTACACTCGACGCACTGCGTGCGGTGCTCCGACCAGACACCATACTGGTCTCGATCATGCTGGTTAACAACGAGATCGGCGTGATCCAGGACATCGGCGGCATCGGCGCGTTGTGCCGTGAGCGTGGCATCGTGTTCCATGTCGATGCGGCGCAGGCGACCGGCAAAGTGGCCATCGATCTCGAAACCACCGCGGTCGATCTCATGTCGCTCACCGCGCACAAGACCTACGGCCCCAAAGGCATCGGCGCCCTTTACGTGCGCCGCAATCCCCGCCTGCGCCTCGAAGCACAGATGCACGGCGGCGGACACGAGCGCGGGCTGCGCTCGGGAACCCTGCCGGTCCACCAGATCGTCGGCATGGGCGAGTGTTATCGCATCGCGCGCGTGGAGATGACGAGTGAGGTGCCGCGCATGCGGGCGCTGCGCGACAAGCTGCTGCGCGGCATTGCCGATATGCCGGAGGTTCGCGTCAACGGCGATATGACGCACCGTATCGCGAACAACCTCAACATCACGCTCACGCTGCAAAACTGCGACGCCCTGCTCAGCTCGCTCACCGAAATCGCGGTGTCTTCGACTTCGGCATGCTCGGCGGGCAGCGCCCTGCCCTCGCACGTGCTCCAGGCCCTGGGCGCCGACAGCGCCGCCGCCGGCAATTCGATCCGCATCACGGTGGGGCGCTTCAACACCGAGGAGGAGATCGACTACGCCGTCTCCTATCTGCGCCAGAAAATCGAGGACTGCCGCGCGGGACGGCTGCGCGCCGCCTGATACGCTGCGGGAAAAAACATGCCACAGCATTTCACTCCGCTCAACAAGGCGCCGGATGCGCTGGACCGGCCCGCGTTGTGGTTCGCCTTTCAGGGATCGAAGATCGCGGTGCTGAACCACGCCGACAAGCCGGGGCTGCCGACGTGCCTGCAGCTCGACGAGCACGGGCTCGTGGCGCAGCGCAGCCTTTATCTGGGCCTCTATCGCGACCAGCACTGCTACGCGGCTGAAATCGCGGAATCCCAGTCTCTCCCCGAGGGCTGGCAGTTGTTGGGCTTGCGCGATCTCTTCGGACTCGTGGAAGAAACCCTGGCGGTCGTGTCCGGGCGCGCCTATCAGATCGTGGACTGGGACCGCGATCACCAGTACTGCGGGCGCTGCGGAACACCGACCCGTCCGCGCGAAAACGAGCGCGCGCGAGCCTGCCCCGCTTGCGGGCTCACCAGCTACCCGCCGGTCTCGCCTGCCATCATGACGCTGGTGACGCACGGCCGGAACCTGTTGCTCGTGCGCAAGCCGATGTGGCCCGAGGGGCGCTATTCCGCAGTTGCCGGGTTCGTCGAGCCGGGCGAGACCCTGGAAGATACCGCCGCCCGCGAAACGCGTGAGGAAGTCGGCGTCGAAGTGCGCAACCTGCGCTATTTCGGCAGCCAGCCGTGGCCCTTTCCCCATTCGCTGATGGTCGCCTTCACCGCCGAATATGCGGGCGGCGAAATCCGGCCCGACGGCGAAGAAATCGCGGAAGCCCGATGGTTCGATGCGGCCAACATGCCGAAGCTTCCTCCGGGCATCAGCATCTCCCGGCGCCTGATCGATACTGTCGCCAAGCGGCTTGCGGCCGGCGAGGCCGCAAATTCCTGATCACCGTCAGCCCATCGGATCGTCATGAGCCCAAAGCTTGAACATTTGGTACAGAACTGGAGCGTGCGCAAGCCCGTCGCCCGCGGCCGGGGCGGCATCGTCGCCACCCAGAACCGGATTGCCGGCGAAGCGGGCGCGCGCGTCCTTGCAGCCGGAGGCAATGCCGTGGATGCCGCAGTGGCGACCGGCTTTGCGCTTGCGGCAGTGGAACCGTGGAACAGCGGGTTGGGCGGCATCGGCTTCATGCTGGTCTATCTCGCGAAGGAAGATCGCGTTCACGTCGTCGATTTCGGCCCTATTTCTCCGCGCGGCCTGAATCCCGCGGACTACCCGCTCGTCGGCGGCGGTGTCACGACCCGTGATCTCTTCACCTGGCCTACGGTAAAGGACGACCGCAACGTCCACGGACCGTTGTCGATCGCGGTGCCGGGGCACGTGGACGGACTGGGCACTGCGCTCGAGAAGTTCGGCACCCGGCCGTTTTCCGAGGTGCTGCAGCCGGCGATCGGACTCGCCGAGCGCGGCATCGCGGTCGACTGGTACCTGACGCTCAAGGTCGCGACGATGACGCGCGAACTGGCGCGCTACGAAACGACACGGGCCGTGTGGCTGCCCTCGGGTTATCCGCCCGTGACGCCCGCGGGCGCACCGCTCGAGCGTCTGGTCCTGAAAGGGCTGGCCGAAACCCTGCACCGGCTCGCAAAAGGCGGGCGTCGCGAGTACTACGAAGGCGCCATCGCGCGCGACATCGTCGAAGACCTGCGGCGCATGGGCGGCAACTTGAGCCTCGAGGATCTCAAGCACTATCGCGCGCGCCTGGTTCCCCCGCTCGAATTCGCGTACCGCGATGCGCAGATGGCGCTGGCGCCCGGACTTACCGCGGGGCCCAGCATGCAGCGTGCGCTGAAGGCGCTCGCGGACGTGACCCTCGCAGCGGGCGGACCGAAAGAAGAGGCCTTCGTCGCTTATGCCCGGATCCTGCGCGAGGCGTACAGCGAGCGTCTCACGTCCATGGGCGAAACCAGCGATCACCGCGATCCCTCGACGACGACTCACCTCAACGTCATCGACCGCGAGGGCAACATGGTAGCGCTCACCCAGACGCTGCTCTCGGTTTTCGGGTCGAAGGTCGTGCTGCCCACGACCGGCATCCTGATGAACAACGGCATCATGTGGTTCGACCCCCGGCCCGGGTCGCCCAATTACCTTGCGCCGAACAAGCGGCCCTTGACCAACATGTGTCCGGTCATCGCGCGGCGTGACGGCAAGCCCTGGTTCGCGATCGGCGCATCGGGCGGACGCAAGATCTTTCCCGCGGTATTCCAGATCTCTTCGTTCCTCATCGATTACGGCATGACGCTGGAGGATGCGTTCCATCACCCGCGCATCGATGCGAGCGGCGGCGATACGGTGGGCATCGATCCGCGTCTTCCGCCGTCGATACAGGAGGCGCTCGCCGCGAAGTTTCCCGTCGCCGCTACGGAGCTGGTGGTTTATCCGACGAACTTCGCCTGCCCCAGCGCGGTTTTCAACGCTCCGGATTCAGGCGAGCACTTCGGTATCAGCGACGTGATGTCGCCCTGGTCGGGAGCGGTCGGTGAGGAATCGGCCCCGGCATGAACCGTACCGCAGAGCAGAAAAAATTCTCGGGAGGCAGCCCATGAACTTGGCCCGTCTGCTGTTGGCCGGCCTGATCGCCGGCGCCGCATGGCCGCTCACCTCGGCGGCACAGCAATATCCCACCAGGCCGATCCGGCTCATCGTGCCCTTTGCCGCCGGAGGGCCGATGGACATCATGTCGCGCGCGCTCGGCGAGCGCCTCACGAGCAGCCTGGGACAACAGGTGGTGGTCGATAACCGCGGTGGCGCCGGCGGCAGTATCGGCACCGAGATCGTCGCGCGCTCGGCTGCCGACGGCTACACGCTGTTGACTGGTCACATCGGCACGCACGCGATCAACGTGAGCCTTTATCCCAAGCTGGGCTATGACCCCGTCAAGGACTTCACGCCGGTTTCGCTGATGGCAACGTTGCCGCTCGGCCTCTTCGTCAATGTATCGGTACCCGTCAAATCAGTTGCCGAACTGGTATCGCTCGCGAAGGCCAGGCCGGGCACGGTCAACTTCGCCTCCGCGGGCAGCGGCGGACCGACGCACATGGCGGGAGAAATGTTGAAAGCGATGGCGCAGGTCGACATCGTGCACGTGCCGTATAAGGGCAATGCCGCGGCGCTCGGCGACCTCGTCGCGGGCCGGGTGCAGATGATGTTCAGCAATCTCCTCACCGCCATGCCGCACGCGAAAGCCGGCAAGCTGCGGGCAATCGCCGTGTCCAGTGGCAAGCGCTCGGCACAGGCACCCGATCTGCCGACCGTTGCCGAATCCGGCGTGGCCGGTTACGACCTCACGCCCTGGTACGGCCTGTTCGCGCCATCCGGCACGCCCCGCGCCATCGTCACGCGGCTTAACCGCGAGACCGATCGCATACTCAACGCACCGGATGTCAGGGAGCGCTTCCGCCTGCAAGGTGTGGATCTCGTTACCAGTACGCCCGAGGAGTTCGCAGCGCTCATCAAGAAGGAAATTCCGAAGTGGCGCGAAGTCGTGAAGAAATCGGGCGCGAGAGTCGGATAAAAAACTTGGAGAGAATCATGAGACATTCCCGTTTCAAACCTGTTTACGCTATCGCACTGCTCGGAGTGCTCTTTTCCCCGGGCGCATTTTCCGCGGACTACCCCTCGCGCCCGATCCGGTTCGTGGTCGGCTTTCTTCCGGGCGGGCCGAGCGACACCATTGCGCGCGTGGTGGGCGGCAAACTGGGCGAGGGTCTGGGCCAGTCCGTCGTGGTCGATAACCGCGCCGGGGCTGGCGGCAATTTGAGCGCGGAGATCGTCGCCGATGCCCAGCCCGACGGCCACACGATCTGGCTCGGAACCGGCGGCCCGCTGGTGGTGGCCCCGATCATCGGACAGAAGGTGCGCTTCGATCCCGACCGCAGCTTCGCGGCCGTCTCCAAGCTTGGCAATTCGATGAGTATCCTCGCTGCGCATCCCACCCTCCCCGCCAGTTCGGTGAAGGAACTCATCGCGCTGGCGCGGGCGAAGCCGGGAGAAATCAATTACGCCTCCTCCGGTGTCGCGACGGCGAATCACCTTGCAGCCGAACTGCTGTGCTCGATGGCCAACATCAGGATGACGCATGTCCCCTACAAGGGAAGCGGCGCGGCGCTGCCGGCGCTGATCGGCGGCCAGGTCAAGCTCGGCTTCGGCCCCATCCTGCCCGCCATTCCGCACGTCAAGGCAGGCCGGCTGAAAGCGCTCGGGGTCAGCGGCGCGCAGCGCTCGCCGGCCGCGCCCGACATTCCGACCGTTGCGGAACAAGGCATGCCGGGCTTCGAAGTGAATTCGTGGTACGGCGTTTTCGTTCCCGCGAAGACTCCCAAGCCGATCGTTGCGCGACTCCACAAGGAACTCATGAATGTCGTCGCAATGGCGGACGTCAAAGACCGGCTTTCCCGCGATGGCGTGGAGGCGGAAGGCAGCACGCCGGCGGAGCTCGACGCCATCGTTCGCAACGAGCGCAAGGTGTGGACCAAGGTCATCAAGGAAGCCAACATCAAGGTTCAATAAGAAGGAAAAACATGCTCAATGCGGCCATCGTAGGGCTCGGGAGATGGGGCCAGAATCTCGTTCGGAATGCGCAAGGCAGCGACAAAATCCGTTTCGTCGCCGGGGTGTTGCGCCATGTGGAGAAAGCGCAGGACTTTGCCTCGCAACACGGCCTGCGCCTCTACGACGATTATGCCAAGGCGCTCGCCGACCCGAACATCGACGGCGTTGTACTGGCGACCCCGCACAGCCTGCACGCGGAACAGATCATCGCGGCAGCCCGGGCCGGCAAGCACGTCTTTACGGAAAAACCGTTCACGCTGACCACGGAATCCGCGATTGCCGCGGTGCGCGCCTGCGCGAAAGGCAAAGTGACGCTCGCTGTCGGCTACAACTGGCGTTTCCAGCCAGCGTTGCAGGAAATCCGCCGGATGCGCGATGACGGCCGCCTGGGGAAGCTCCTGCACATCGAAGGCAATTTCTGCGGGCCGAGTGCGTACTTCTACGGCCGCGAGCACTGGCGCCAGAAGCGCGACGAGGGGCCCGCTGGGGGGATGGCCGGCCGCGGCGTCCACGTGGTCGATGCCATGCTGTATCTCGCGGGACCGATCGCTTCGGTTCACGCGCAAAGCTATCGTCTGGCGCAGGATTTCGGGCTCGACGACACGACCTCGATGCTGTTCCGGTTCCGCAGCGGCGTGACCGGCTATCTCGGCACGGTGATCGCCACGCCGGAGACCTGGCGCATGCAGATCTTCGGCTCCCGTGCCTGGGTGGAGGTCGGCGACATCGAGCACCTCACGACCTGGACGATGCGCGTCTGCACCGTCGATCCAAAGAATCCGCGGGAGAAGACTTCACCGCAGGAGATCACTTTTCCGACGATGAGCACCGAGCGCGCGGAACTCGAGCATTTCGCCGAGGCTGCCGCCGCCGGCCGGCCGCTGGCCGTCGCGGGCGGCGACGAAATCCACGGCGTCACGGTAATGGAATCCATCATGGACTCGATCAAATCGGGAGAGCCGGTGAAGGTCGCGAGAAAAACTGCGCCGGCCGCGCAGCGCAAAGTCAGGAAAACCGCGACGCGGAAAACGGCGCAACGTCGATCGAAGGCGCCCGCCCGGAGATCACGCCGCCGCTGATCCTGTCAGACGCACGTTTCAGCGCAGCACCTTCGCTCAATCAAGGGCTTTGAGCCGGCCAGCGAGGCTTTGAAGTCGATCCCGCAACGCCGTGGTAGGGCACTCCATCGAAAGCCGGTGAAGCGCTTGCGCGGCGTCCTGTATCGCCTCATTCTGGGTTATCGATTTCGCGCGCCGATCACGAATCGCGAGCTGCATTTCGAAGAAATCGACGACAGCTCCGGCAAAGTCCTTCAGCAGCCCTTCCTCGACGGGGTTGAATTCCGCATGCGGCCTGCGATCAATCACGCAGAAAGTCCCTAGCGGGTGGCCATTGCGGGCCACGAGCGGAGCGCCCGCGTAGAAGCGCACGTGCGGTTCACCGGTCACGAGCGGGTTGTCACGAAAGCGCGTGTCTTCGAGGGCGTTATTCACGACGAAGACTTCCGTATTGCGGATCGCATGCGTGCAGAACGAAATATCGCGCGGGGTTTCGCGCACCGTGAGCCCGAGCGCCGATTTGAACCACTGGCGATCCTTGTCGACGAGGGAAATGAGCGCGATCGGGGTGCCGAACACCGCCGCGGCCAAGCGAGTGAGACGCTCGTAGCGTTCCTCGAAAGCCGTGTCCAGCACGCCGAATTTGTACAGCGTCGCCAGCCGCTCCGAATCGTTTATGGAAAGTTCCACAAATCGCTCCGTCTGGATTAAGGTGCGCAACCCTAGCCCGGAAGCGGGCGAGCGGGGTTGATCCAGATCAAACGCGGGTGCGGAGCCTCACGAGAACCGCTGCACACTGAATGGAGCAACGTCGATCGAAGGCGCCCGCCCGGAAACGAGGTCGGCGATGATGCGACCGGTCGGCGCGGCGCCACAGAGCCCGACATGGCCGTGACCGAACCCATAATAGACGTTCCCGAAACGGGTCGCACGCCCGATCACGGGCATTGAATCGGGCATCGAAGGACGCCGGCCCATCCACTTCGTGGTATCCGCAGCGCTGATCGCAGGGAATATGCGCTGCATATGTTTGGCAAGGATGTCCGCCCGCGCGTAATTCGGCTCCGCGTCGATCCCCGCAAACTCGCTCTGCCCGGCAATGCGCAGCCCCATCTCCATCGGCGTCACGAAGAACTTGTACTCCGGCATGAAGACCGGCAGCGGCAATTCCACACGCGGGTCGGAATACGTGACGTGATAACCGCGTTCGGCCTCCAGCGGCACCGGATCACCCAGCTTCGTGCTGAACTCATTCGAGTGCGCGCCGGCACACACGACGAGCGCCTCCACCGGCACGTTGCCGGCGTCCGTGACGAGCGCGCGCGGCCCCTCGGCACCCACCTCGATATCGACCACCTTGCGCTGCAGGATTTTTCCGCCGTCGCGCACGAATTGCGCGGCGAGCGACTTGGTGAGCCGTTCTGGATTCGCGCAATAGCCCTGCTCGGGCAGGTGTAAGCCGATCTCGTAGTCGCCGGCGAGCTGCGGAACCCTGCGCTTGATCTCTGCGGAGTCCAGCTCTTCCATGGCAACGCCACGCTCGCGCCGCAGTCGCCACGCCGTGGCGTCGCTGGCATAAGCCTTTCGCGTTCCATAGACCACGACATAGCCCGTGCGCCGGATGAGGTCACCCACGCCGGCGTGCCCCACGAGAGGCTCGTACGCATCGAAGGTCTGTTTCAGAAGGGAACGCAGGGCGTCGGCAATGCGCTCCACGCGCTGGCTGTTCGACGCCATCAGAAACCGCAGCAGCCACGGCATCGCGCGCGGCAGGTAGGGCCAGCGCACGGTGAGCGGCCCCATCGGATCGGCGAGGTATCCCGGTACGCTCCACAAGACACCCGGCGTTGCAAGCGGCACGCACGATCCCGGACTCAAGATGCCGGCGTTGCCGAACGAGCAGTATTCGCCGGGAGGACGCATATCGACGACCGTGACGTCGTGCCCGTCGCGCCGGAGATACGAGGCGGTCGCGATGCCAACGATGCCGGCGCCGATGAGGGTGATTTTTTTGGGCATGAGAACCGCGATGATTATATCGTGCGGTTTGAAGCGCTCCTCCGATCGATGCTAGAATCTGCCGCGCTGTTCCCCTCTGAATCGGGTGGTTAGCTCAGCGGTAGAGCACTGTCTTCACACGGCAGGGGTCACTGGTTCGAACCCAGTACCACCCACCAAATAATTAATAATTTAGGTGTTTGATTACCGACCGCAGGCGTCGAACAAGCATCAATCTTGGGGAAAGCGATATAGTGCCCTCGCGCCGATGCAGCCACGGCCCCGTACAGCGAAGCGTCGAAGGGAATCAGAGAAATAATAACGGCGGGCGCGATAATGAAAACATACGGAAACCAGAACCATGCCTGAAGTCAGAGAAGTCCCCTGCCCCTGCTGCGAAAAGACGCTTTATACACTTGGCGGCGGCAAGGGCGGTCCATCTCTGAGGTCGGATAGACACGGGCCGCACATGATATGCCCGCACTGTTCGAGCCGGATAATCTTTAAGGGCGCTCAGTCGCCGCACGGCATGATTTGGGATTTTGCCGACACGCAGACTTGCGTGAAAACCAAGCCCTGAGAGAAAACCCCGCCGAAGCGGGGTGATGGTCTTACAGCGGCCGATAGCTCGAGGCTCAGTTCCGTCCGTATTTCGCTTGCGCGTCTTTGACGCAAGCGTCCTTTGCGTTGCCGCTGAGATTTTCGCATTTCTCTCTGGCAACCCGGTAATCCGCCTTGCGTTTGTCGTCACCGGCTTCCGCGCGGGCGCTCTTGGTATCCCGCAGCGCTTCGGCGTCCGCTTCAGCCTTTTTTCGGTCCGCCTTTGCCTGCTGCATACAGACGTCTTTTTCGTTGCCCTTCATCTTGTCGCAACGTTGAGTGGCGGACTTGTAGTTAGCCTCGGCTTGCTTTTTTGCGGCCTTGTATTCCGCCGACGCCTGGTCCTTTTGTTTTTCCGTCCTCTTGTCGTCCGCTGCGACCGCTGTGCCAAAGGAGGCTGCGCAAAAGGCGATTACTATGCTCGTTGCAATACCGCTGAGAATGTTTGGCATGTCTGCTCCTGGAAATGTGAACGCTAAAGATGTCTTGGAACGTGTTGAGTGAAGTAAAAAAAAGCCCCATCGAAACGGGGCAAGGAGGGAGTGGTATGGGACAGTAACAACGTGCCCCCAAGCAAAGAATACAACCCTCAACTCGGTTTATCCCCGCGAATCATCCTCAATTGCCGTAGTGCGAACGGACCACTTTCCGCTTTTTATGTGTCATAAAGGCCGGCAGAAGGTGGGTGCATGGAGCGTACGATTCCGGTTCAGGAGTTGCGCCGACGGTCAGCCCGCCGACGCTCATGCTGTTGCCAGAAGGCCGGCACGGCATCTCGAATCGAGTGAGTTTGCCGCGGAGAGAGTCTGCACTTCGGACAGATTTGCCCGAGCACCATGTCGCACAATTGCACGATCACTTCCGGCTGTACGCGCTCTCGGGAACCTTCCGGCACGCCGGAGAGATTGAGCTTGGCCAGCTCGTACACCGCCGACTGGCGAATGGCGATGATATCAGTGGGAGTCAAGACGTGCCTCGATGATGCATGTGGGCACGATTCGACAGCGCGCTCGCGTAGATCGTTCGCTGTCTTCGGCCTCGCAGGCTGTGCTATGGAACCACATGCACGCCGACCAGCTCGCCCGGGTCCTACTCTCTGTAATATTTACATACCGGACTTTTGAATAATGTGAGGGGTTGTAGCGGATTCTCCACCGCATTTTCGCAAGTCAACGACGTGACTTGGTAGGGCGGCAGCAGTAATGTCTCCGCTAACCCCGTCTTTCCTAGTCAATGGATACTGACCCCCTCGAAGCTCTCGCGGGGCGCTGCAGCCATGAGGCGTGGCGGATTCTGGAAGCCTTTCGCGGCCACCGCGATTTTCGAACGGTCGTCGAATTACTCAAAGAACAAAGTGGTCTATTGGGCGAGCAGGATGTCGCCGCAGCCATATTGAGCCTGCCCGAAACCGGCGATGTTTTTCTCTGCTGAGCGCCCGCTCGTGAGTCAGCCGAGTAACCTGACTCAACGGTTCGGACGCCAATTGAGCGTGGCCGCGCCGCAGCCGCACCATAAGTCCTGCGTGGAATCCTGAACGGCCCGGTGGCTTGGGGCGGCTGCGACGGTGACATCGTCTGGCGCGCCTCACTCTCTGCGATTTTCCTCTTTGCACATCCCGCGGGTCGAAATCACTGCCAGTCATTTATGGCTTGAAAACCGGCCGATCTGCCCCTAAATCTCCGCCGAAGGTTTGTCCTACCATTCTGGAGGCATCGCGTGGCAGACAACCTCGCCAAGCTGGAGACGCTGCGAAGCAGATGCACAGGCTATGCAGAGGAATTTCTGCACGAGCTGGAAGCCAACCCCAGGCTGCCCGATCTGCTGGACAGGCTGGTTGCGCTCGATGGATTGATTACCCGTTCGGACATAGAGCGGGTCCTGCTGGAGCTGCGAAAGCCGGGCAGAAAATAAAGCGCCCGCTTTTTCACGCGCCGAATCTCGCCAACCGTCAACGGTAATCAGCCCGCCGCAGGAATGTAGGCGACGGCATACGCCCCGATAAATGCCGCCGCTATTATCACGCCCCATCTCAGGATCACAGAATGCGGGCGCCAGAAGAAGAAAAGCAGGAGCAGTAACACCACCACTGCCGCCAAAACCATCTCTTGCGTCATTCCCCAATCTCTGGCCGGTGAACAGAACGCGCCGCGCTGCGCCTGCAGGCCCTGGCAATCCAGCGCGTCCTGTGAAGGGTCACACTATTTGAAGAAATAGTGATAGGCAACCGCTGCCACGGCGCCGAGAAAGCCCACCAGGGCGAGGACCTGCAGCGTGGTGAGGCCCAGCGAGCGCCTCAAACGACGAAAAGCCATAAGGCGAAGGCTAACGTTGCGAGGGGATCACGGCAAGCAGGCTTCGGACTGCCGTTCCGAGTCACCGGGCATATATCCGCTTAAGCCGTGACCAGCCGGGCTGTCTGTACGGGGCGAGCGGATGGCCGCCGCTTCCAGTAGGGGCAAATCCGAACCAGCATGGCCCGCGGCTCCATAAATTTCTTGCTATTGGCGCCCGCGGCGCCCATACTTGGCTAATCGATTGGTTTATCGGCCCGGTCTCACGCATCCGTTCGGCTGCGTTACGATCTCCCCGTTCTCTCATTTGATGCCGTTGCGTAATGTCGCGCGCGGCGAAGTTAATTCATCGGAATCAACCATATGTCTAGCAAAACAGGTACCGTAAAGTTTTTCAACGCCACCAAGGGCTACGGCTTCATAGGTCCGGAAGATGGCACAAATGACGTTTTCGTGCACATCTCCGCCGTAGAACGGGCGGGGCTCACCACGCTTACCGAGAACCAGAAAGTCAGCTTCGACATCGAGCGTGGCCAAAACGGCAAGTCATCGGCCACCAATCTCAAGCCGCTCTGATCGCCTCATGGCGAAAGAGGAAATGATCGAGTTCGAGGGCATCGTAGACGAAGTTCTGCCCAATACGGTGTTTCGGGTATCGCTCGATAATGGCGCTGCGGTAACCGCTTACGCATCGGGAAAGATGCGCAAGCACCGCATTCGCATCCTCGCGGGCGATCGCGTCACACTCGAGATGTCGCCGTATGACCTCACCAAAGGCCGGATCAGCTTTCGCCACAAGGACGAGCGGCCCGTGGCGCCCGCCGTCCGCCACCCCGGACATTTTCGTAAGCGGTAGGGAATCGTCAACGAAAGCAATATGATCGGCGGACCCTTCCAATCCTCTGAACGGTGAAGCGGATCAACAACGAACCGCTGACATTCGAAGAGCAGGTGGAAGCGTTGGCGGGTGTGGTGCTCGCTTTGGGCTATGTGCTGTCCGTCGATCAGAGAGAGGACGCGGTGCGGCTCCTGCGAACGTACGCCGATCGGGGCGAAACCCCGGCGCGTACCGCGGCACTGCTTCGGCGACTTGCCGACCTGATGAAGAAACCGGCAGCCGACCCCACCCAGCACTGACCCCTCGACCTCACCGGGAACGGACGGTCTCTACCGCCCGGAACACCGCCTCACGGATTCGCCGGTTCGCGCGCTCGGTGTCGCGATCTGCCACCAGGTCCACGAAGTCGCTCGCGCCGAGTGCGCGGCTCGCCAGCTGCACCCCTTGCCGGGCCAACGGGGTCGCGATCAGCGAGCGGCGGGAACTCCTGTAGCAGATGACGGGGAGCCGCGAAAGCGTGGCGTGGGATTTCAGATAACGCAGCAGATCGAACATCCTGCTCTCATCGAATCGCACGGCAATCAGCAGCACGTCATCGAGGAACTTTCGCGGCGCGCGTTCCACCAATCTCTCAGAGCCGCGCCGACGATCACTCTTGGCGCGGCGGTTTCCACGGTGAAGGATGGAGGAATCCCATGGCTGATCCAAAACGCAAGATCCAGGGCGAAGGTGACAAGGAATCGGACCGCAAGTATCGCGAGCGCACCACCGAGTTCGTGAACTCGGAAAAAGGGCGGGCGGAAATCGAGCGGGCCGGCAACCTGAGCGAAGAAGAGGCGAAACGGCTGCGCCAGTACGAGGAAAAGGGAAAGGCACGCGCCAAGGACGAAGACCCGCAGATCAGAAATCAGTCGAAAGACTGACCTGGTCGATTCGACGGAGTCGGTGTAGGAGAGCCGAACAGCGCATTGTCGGAACCACTCCTACATCCGTTCGGTCATACTTCCGTCATCGGCAGCCAACACCCTGTTGCATGGCGTTTGACGATGACGGGGGCGCACGTGTCACTCGCCAGATGCTTGCCGCCCCCTCTCAAACTCCCGTGGCCGGAGACATGGCGCGGAACGCTGGCGCGTGGGCGTGTCCAAGCCAAATCAGGACGGGAGACCCCATGAATATCGTCCGTTGGCCCGAGCAAGTCCAGCCGTCACCGGAGCCGGAAGCCGGCGCGGGTAGTTATTCGACCAAGCCGAGACGCCCGACCGAGGAAAAGGAGATTGTCGACGCGGTGGTGGTGTCGGAGGACATCAAGCCGCGCACCCTTCGGCTGCGGGTCAAGATACCTGAAGACATCAATATCCACGCCATCGTAGGCACCGCGGTCGCCGCGCTGGCGCTCGGCTTCATGCTGCTCGTAGTCGCCCTGGTCGGCGTGCTGGTCGCCATGGAAATGCTCGCCTTGCTGATCAACGAACCGCTCTGAGCGCGGTAGATCCGCTTCAAGCCGAGGGCGGATAGCCTGGCGGCCCAAAATCACGCAAACTGGTGTCCCCATCGCGCCAGGAGGAAACGTGATGCCATCCGCAGTAAACCGATTGCTTTGCGGCATGCTCGCCATGCCCGCATGCCTGGCGAGCGCCGCCTCGCCCGTCGACAAACCCGCCGACTATCCCCGCAAGCCGATCCGCATCGTGGTCGGGATCGCGCCCGGCGGGGGACTCGATACCATGACGCGGCTCGGCGCCCAGAAATTGAGCGAACGGTGGGGCCAGTCGGTCATCGTGGACAACCGTCCAGGCGGCGGCACCCTCATCGGCATGGATATCGTGGCGCAGGCGGTACCGGACGGCTACACCCTGCTGGGGGCCTCGGACACGCTCATGCTGAACGGCGTCCTGAAGCGGGCCAAGTACGACGTCCGCCAGGTGTTCGTGCCGATCGTGCAGCTCACCACGCAGCCTTACGTGCTGGTCGTGAATCCTTCGCTGCCGGCAAAATCGGTCAAGGAATTGATCGCCCTCGCAAAATCGAAGCCGGGTGCATTGAGCTACGGCTCCCAGGGATTGGGAACCACCGGGCACATCGGCTGGGAGCGCTTCAAGTACATGGCCGGCGTCGACATCGTGCACGTGCCGTACAAGGGCGCCGCACCGGCGGTGATCGACGTCATCAGCGGGCAGATCCAGATGACCTTTTCCAACACGGTGACGAGCGGCGCGCATCTGAGAAGCGGGAAACTGCGCGGCCTCGCCATTACCGGGCCGCGGCGCGGAAAGCTGTTTCCCGATATGCCGACGGTTTCGGAATCGGGCGTGCCCGGTTTCGAACTGGGCAACAGCTACGCCTACTTCGCGCCGGCGGGCACGCCGCGCGGCATCATCAACGCGATCAACGCTGTGGTGACCGAGGGCATGAATGCGCCGGCCACGGTGAAGGCGCTGGCCGCCGACGGCTCGGAGGTGGTGCCCGCGGCGCGGCCCGATGAATACAAAGCCAAGTTCGATCGCGAGTACGCGGAGCTGGAAAAGCTCGTCAACACCGTCAGGATCGCGGTGAATTAGGCACGGCACGGACTGCGCGGCGCCCACAAAAAAAAGCCCCGCCTTGCGGGCGGGGCAAACACAAGAGAAGAATGGAGATTGCCGATGCGCGGGCAGCGGGTGATGACACTTGTTCGCCGCACGCTCGCGACAAGGGCAACGCTGAGACTTCACGCCCGAGCCGAGAGTTCGGATGCTGGTCCGAACGGCGCGCAGCCGACTTCCTTTTGTCATAAATGCACCCGGGGCGCCGAACGGCTTATGCGTAAAACGCATCGCGGTCCCATGCAGCCGGCATGATCCTTGCCTCGAAAGCGCGTGCCCGCGCTGACGTTAAGGAGCGCTTCCATGTTGACCATCCTCTTGATCGCCGCCGTGATCTGTTTCTTCCTGGCAGCGTTTGGCGTAGCATCGTCCAAAGTCAATCTACTCGGACTGGGACTTGCTTTCTGGGCGCTGGCGGTCACGATCGAGAAAATGGTGCTGTGACGCCCGTCGCGTCATAGCCGCCCGCCGGATCGCGCGGCGGGCGCAGAGATGGCCCCCGGCACCGGCGCCCTGATCGTTCCTTACGCGCCGGCTCGTTCGGGAACGGGGAGCGGCGTGAAGTCGCCGTCGATTTTCTGGTGGCCGCCGTTGTCTTCCAGCACCTCCTCGCGATAGAGCCCTATCGGTTGCAACACGGCCGAATCGCTGAACGAGAACAGAACCGATTCCGTGGCGGCGCGATGCTCGTGCCAGCTCCAGCTCGGCACGACGAACGTGTCTTTCTCGTTCCAGCGGTAACGCATGCCGGCGATGATCGATTCTCCGCGGCCCTGGATGACATGATAGATGGTGCCCCCGGTGTGGCGATGGGCCTTGGTATGCCGTCCGGCCTCGAGCAGCGAGGCGAAGCACGCGATCGTCGGCAGCGCTGGCCCGCCGGTCAACGGATTGGTGTATTCCACCGACACGCCGTCGTAGGGGCTTCCTTCCACGCGCTCGGCAATGGCTTTCAGCGTCGCATAGGTCTGCGCGAACTTGTAATTGAGCAGCGGTGAATGCCGCGCCGCGTGCTTCACGAAGGTGGGACGCAGGCTGCCCGCTCCATACAGGCGCAGGGAAAGATCGTCCGGCTTGCCGAGCGGAAATTTCTTTTCCGGGTAAAGCTCGAAGAAATTCGTTTCCAGAATCTGCGCAAGCGGCACGTCGAGCCCGTCGAGCCAGATCACCGCGCCGTCGCCCTCGTTGCCGTGATCGTGCCACGTTCCGTTGGGCGTGGTGATGAAATCGCCCGGCTCCATGTACGTCTTTTCGCCGTCGACCGCGGTGTACGCGCCGGCGCCTTCGACCATCAGCCGCAACGCCGAAGCGCTGTGACGATGAGAGCGCGCGACCTCGCCGGCCTTGATGATCTGCAGGTTGGCGAGCAGCGTGTTGGAGGCCTGCCAGTCGTGCAGTATGCCGGGATTGGCCATGACCAGCACGCGGCGCTCGGCGAGCTCGATCGGAACGATTTCTGCCGCCCTGAACAGCAACGGCCGAAAATCCGAATACCGCCACAGGTAAGGCACGGTAGGCGCCTTTTTGGATGTGCCCTGCGTCTGCCACAGCGGGCGCCCGTGCACCCGCCTCACGTCGTCGTAGAACTCGTCCATCGCATCCACGGTCCGGATATCGGACACCGCGTTCATCGTCATCGCACGCTCCTCGCAGGCATGGCTTTCCGCGAATATAGCACCGTTGATCTCACACCCACGTCACCGGGAAATCAGGGTCCTTCGCCGGCGTGTCGGACGGTATGAACACGCGGTTTCCGGATCGCGGCGGCAGCGTCTGAAGGTGGACCCAGTGATCGCCGTCCCGGTCGTAGGTCCAGCGCGGATCTTCCAGCCACAACCCGATGTCCTCGAGCACGTCCAGATGAGCGACGCACCACGCGGCGAGCATGCGGTCGCGGTCCGGAAGGTCGATCGCGCGGCCGGTCAGATGGTGGCTCGTCGGGGAGGCATTGACCACGGAAGCGTTGATCACAGGCGGACGCCAGCCGCTGTTCACAGTACAGATATGTTCGAATCCGGCCTGGCGCAGCAGCGCATTGGCCCTGGTCACGGTCTCCGCCGCGTTGGCCCGAATCTCGTCGGTCAGTTCCTGCTGAAACATCTTGTCCCGGCCGCTGAAAAACGCTGTGAGGTCGATCATTTCTCGTTATGGCTTTGGTTTTTTCGCCCGATATTGTGCCGCAATTGCACGCGCCTGCGTGCCGCCCGCGCCTTGACACCGCGTCGCGCCAGCAGCTAACCTCGACCGGACTATGGGTCTCACCGCGGTTGAAAAAGTCCTCGCGATAAAGAGCGGCAAGGCCGCCGTGCATCCCGGCGAGGTGGTCTATCCCGACCCCGATTTCATCATGATCCACGACGGCGTGGTGATGGGTGCCAAGCAGGAACTGGATGCGCTCGGCATCACGCGACTGGCCGCGCCCGACAAAGTCGTCATGGTGACCGACCACGACGTGATCTACGGCAGCGCGCGCGCCGCCGAACGCGGTGCCTTCAATCGCCGCGCCGCGGCGCAGTGGGGCATTCGGCATTTCTTCGACGTCGGGCGCGGCGGACACGGACACATCTTCCCGATGGAAACCGGGATGCTGCTGCCCGGCATGTTCTATTTCGACAACGACCGCCACTCGACCAATGCCGGCGCCATCGGCGCGTTCGGCTTCCGCATGGGCGCGGAGATCAGCCGCGTGCTCGCGACCGGCACCAACTGGGTGATGACACCGAAGTCGGTGCGCTTGCAGATCAAGGGGCGGCTCAAGCCGGGCGTATACGCGCGCGACCTGGGGTTTCACATCGCAGCGCTGCTCCGTAGCGGGGCGCTGCGGCTCAATCTCGATTACCGCGTGCTGGAGTACGCGGGCGATCTCGATCAGTTCGATCTCGCCGCCCGCGCCGCGCTCTGCAGTTCGCCCACCGAGATGCGCGCCTACGGCGTGTAT
>JBQTJV010000033.1:0-4115 GCA_052386775.1 Betaproteobacteria bacterium | reverse complement strand
GTTCCCGGAGGGCAGCGAGGTTGCGCGGCGGACGGGCTTCCGCGCAGTGCTCGGCGTCCCGCTGATGCGCGAGGGTGTAGCAATCGGCGTCATCGGCGCTCGCCGGGCCGAGGCGCAGCCGTTCTCGGACCGCCAGGTCGCGCTGCTCAAGACTTTCGCCGACCAAGCCGTGATCGCGATCGAGAACGTGCGGCTGTTCAACGAACTTCCAGCGCGCAATGCGGAGATCACCGAGGCGCTCGAGCAGCAAACGGCAACCGCCGAGATTCTGCGCATCATCAGCACGTCGCCGACCGACGTGACGCCTGTCCTCGATATGGTTGCCCGCCGTGCCGCCCAATTGTGTGAATCACTGGACGCACGAATTCTGCTCGTCGACGGCGATATGATGAAGTACGTCGCAGGATTCGGGGATGTGCCCACCATCGTAGGTCCGACGCGGCCGTTGACGAGAGGGTTGGTGGCTGGTCGTGCGGTCCTCGACAAAACAGTGCTGCATATCGAGGACGCCGCGGCGTTGCCCGAGGAAGAATATTCGGAGGCACGCGAACTGCAACGGCAGACCGGGCACCGGACCATTCTGGCTGTGCCGCTGCTGCGGGAGGATAAGGCATTCGGCGTGATCAACATGCGACGCCAGGAAGTGCGTCCGTTTACTCCAAAGCAAATCGAGCTCGTGAAGATCTTTGCCGACCAGGCGGTAATCGCGATTGAGAACGTCCGCCTGTTCAACGAGACCAAGGAAGCGCTCAAGCGGCAGACGGCGACGGCGGACATTTTGCGCGTCATCTCCAAGACACCGACCGAGACGCAGCCCGTCTTCGACGCGATCGTGAGGAACTGCGGGGAACTGTTCAAAGACAGCCGTGTGCTGCTTCGTCTCCTGGAAAACGGTGGGGTGCACGCGAAAGCGAGTATCGGTGAAGGCGGCGTTCCTGTGACTCTCAATCGCGACAGCGGCGTCGGAGCCTGTATTCTCGATCGGCGCACCATCCATTTGCCAGACCTCGTCGAGGCGGCCAAGCAGTTCCCGAGCGTCCAGCAGCTTGGTTTGAGATTCGGCTATGGTTCAGGCATTTATTCTCCCTTGATGCGCGGCGGCGAGGCGATCGGTGCAATTTCGGTATTACGCCGCGAAAAAGGCGCTTTCGACGATGAGGAAGTCAAGCTGCTTGGCAGCTTCGCTGATCAGGCCGTCATCGCAATCGAGAATGTACGGTTATTCAACGAGCTGCAAACGCGTAACGCCGAGATCACGGAGGCGCTGGAGCAACAGACGGCCACCGCTGAGATCTTGCGCGTGATTTCGAGTTCTCCAACCGACCTGTCTCCCGTATTTCAAAGCATACTGGAAAAGGCCTCTTCGCTCTGCGATGCGAGTCTTGCGGCATTGTTCCTCTACGATGGCGACATATTGACACTGGCTGCCCACAGAAACGCCTCCCCGGAAACCGTGGAGCATTTTGCTAAGGCTCGTGTTCGACCCGGACGGGAGACGACCGTGCGCCTCGCAGCACTCGAAAAATCGGTTGTCCATGTTCCCGACGTCACTCAAGACCCGCGCTTTTCGTCTAGTGGATTGCCGCTCGTCAAGTTGGAAGGGGCACGGACGATCCTCGCTGTCCCGATGCTCCGGGAAAATACGCTTGTTGGGGTCATTTCGATCTGGCGTCGTGAGCCGCGCGCTTTTACCGACAAACAGGTCGAAATATTGAAAACGTTCTCCGACCAGGCGGTGATCGCGATCGAGAACGTGCGGCTGTTCAAGGAACTCCAGGCACGCAACGCGGAAATTACCGAAGCGCTGGAGCAGCAGACGGCCACTGCGGAGATCCTGCGGGTCATCAGCACTACGCCGACCGACGTGGCGCCAGTCCTCGATATGGTCGCACAGCGTGCGGCGCAGCTATGCGACGCGTATGACGCGCGACTCTTTGTCGTCGACGGCAGTTCCATCAGGTATGTCGCAGGATTTGGCGAGGTGCCTTTTTCCGACGAAGCCTACGTATTGCCGTTGAACCGGGGCCTGATCACGGGACGGGCGATCATGGACCGCACGATCGTCCACATCGATGATGTCGCGGCATTGCCGAAGGAAGAATACCGCGAAGCGCTCGAGTATCAGCAGCGCTTCGGGTATCGAACGATACTTGCAGTCCCGCTGGTCCGTGAGGAAAAGGCTTTTGGTGTAATCACCCTCCGGCGCAAAGAGGTTCGTCCCTTCATCAGCAAGCAGGTGGAGCTCGTCAAGACTTTTGCCGACCAGGCGGTGATCGCCATCGAGAACGTGCGACTGTTCAACGAGATCCAGGACAAGAGCCGTCAGCTTGAGATTGCGAACCAGCACAAATCGCAGTTCCTTGCGAACATGTCGCACGAGCTGCGTACCCCCCTCAACTGCATCATCGGTTTCTCCGAAATGCTGCTCGCTCGCATGTTCGGCGAGATCAACGAGAAACAGGAGGAGTTCCTGCGCGACGTCCATACCTCGGGTGAGCACCTGCTGTCGCTTATCAATGACATTCTGGATCTCTCGAAGATTGAGGCCGGACGGATGGAGCTCAATCTCAGGGTCATCGATCCTTCGCTCACACTGGAGAACACCGTCATGCTGGTGAAGGAGCGTGCGGCGCGGCAGGGAATCACGCTCACCGTGGAGATCGATGAGCGGCTCGACAAGTGGGTGGCGGACGAGCGCAAGCTCAAGCAGATCATGCTGAACCTGCTTTCCAATGCCCTCAAATTCACACCGGAGGGCGGCCGGATTTCGGTTGCGGCGGCACGCGAGAATGGCGGCATGGTGGTGGCCGTCAGCGATACCGGAGTCGGCATCAGGCCGGAGGATCAGGACGTCATCTTCGAGGAGTTCAGGCAGTCGGGGAACGACTATACGAAGAAAGCCGAGGGCACCGGGCTCGGCCTCGCCCTTACCCGGAAGTTCGTCGAGCTGCCCGGCGGCTCCATCCGGGTGGAGAGCGCGGAAGGCAAAGGCTCCACTTTTACCTTCACGCTGCCGGAGCGGGAGGAGACCACCGCATGACCGATGCCCTGATTCTCATCGTCGAAGACGACGAAAAAAACATGAAACTCATGCAGCATCTGCTGCAGTTCAAGGGTTACCGGACTCTGGAGGCGATGACGGCGGGCAAGGGCATCGAGCTGGCGAGAGCGCAGCATCCGGACCTTGTTCTGATGGACATAAAACTGCCCGACATGGATGGCATCGCCGCGCTCGGCCATCTGCGCAACGATCCGTCCACCCGCGGCATCCCGGTAATGGCGGTGTCCGCGTCGGTCATGCCGGAGGACCGAAGCAAGATCCTGGAGTCGGGGTTCGACAGTTTCCAGAGCAAACCGATCAAGCTGGTAGAGTTTATGGAGGCTGTCGTGGCGATACTTGCGCGCACAGGCGGGGGAGAACATGAGCGCCAAAATCCTGGTCGTTGACGACAACGCCAAGAACGTCAAGCTCCTCGCGGAGCTGCTGAAGGCCGAACGCTACGGCGTGCTGACGGCCGAGTCGGGGGAGGAGGCGCTCAGGCTGGTCGCCGCCGAGAAGCCGGACCTGCTGTTGCTCGATGTGATGATGCCGGGCATGAACGGCTATGAGGTGTGCCAGACATTACGGGCCGATCGCACGAACGGCATCCTGCCGGTGGTGATGGTGACGGCACTCGACCCGACGCAGGAGCGGATCAAGGGGCTGGAAGCGGGTGCCGACGACTTTCTGACCAAACCGGTGAACCAGCCCGAACTGCTCGCGCGGGTGCGCTCGCTGCTCCGGATCAAGGCCCTCTACGACGAAGTGGAGCGGCAGAAGGCCGAGCTCGCGGAGTGGAACCGCACGCTCGAAGAGCGCGTGGCCGACGGCATCGCGGAGCTGGAGCGCATGGGACGAATGAAACGTTTCTTCTCGCCCCAAATTGCCGATCTGATTCTCGCGGGAGGCACCGATGATCCGCTGCGCAGCCACCGCCGCGAGATTACCGTGGTGTTTCTGGACCTGCGCGGGTTCACAGCCTTCACCGAAACCGCCGATCCCGAAGAGGTGATGGGCGTTCTGCGCGAATACCATGCCGAGATGGGCCGCCTCATCATGGCCCATCACGGGACGC
>JBQTJV010000032.1:0-9251 GCA_052386775.1 Betaproteobacteria bacterium | reverse complement strand
CGATGATCTACGTCTTTACGCCCGCCGGCCGCGTGCTGGAAACGCATCCGGTGCCGGCGAACCGGCCGACCAACTGCTGCTTTGGCGGCGCGGACCTCACCACGCTGTTCGTCACCACCACCCAAGGCCACTTCTTCAAGGCCCAGACCGATCGCGTCGGCTGGGCAATGTATCCCTGAGCGCAAACGGAGGCGTTATGAACAGGTGTGGTTCTTGTGCAGCGGCGCTTTTTGCCGGAGCGCTGGTCTGCTCCCCGGCGGGAGCCCAGAACGTCAAGGTGACGCCGCTCGGCTCTCATGCCGGCGAGCTGTGCACGAGCGATCGCGCCACGATCTTCGAGGATCCCACCGGCGTGCGCATCCTTTACGATGCCGGACAATCGGTGACGGGCGGCGACGATCCGCGCCTGGGTGAGGTGCACGTGGTACTGCTCACGCACGCGCACGGCGACCACATCGGCGCCACGAAACTGCCCGCCGCCAACGCCGGCACCTGCGAGAAACCGCAGCTGGTGTCAGCCGCACCGCACTCGACCACGGCAGAAATCGCCGCTGCCAGGAATGCCGCGATCATGATGGTGGCCGACATGGGCGTTTTCATCGGCAAGAAGGTGGAGAACATCCGCGGCAAGCCGACGGGACTGTGCTCGAGCGCCGGCGGCGCGATCACCGTTCCCCAGGCAGCACCGTGTCAGGCCAACGCGCATCTCGGCGGTTCGCACACCTTCAAGACCGCCGACGCAGCACGGGGCGTGGAAATCACCATCGTCTTCGCCTCTCACGCCAACAACGTGCCGCGCAGCCTGCTCTCCGAAGCCGTCGCCAAGCAGCTCGCGGCGGACGACGTCAGCATCGCGCTCGGGCCGCCGACGGGTTATGTGATCCGGTTTACCAACGGTCTGACCGTCTACCTTACCGGAGACAGCGGCATCCATAGCGAGATGAAGACGGTGGTGCACGACTTCCACAGGGCGAACCTGTTGATGATCAATCTGGGCCTCACGGCCGTGAATTCGGTTGCAGCCGCGCATGTGGCGAACGATCTGGTGCGGCCGGCCGCGGTCATCGCGTCCCACGTCAACGAAGCCGCAACCGAAGGCGGCAAGCTCAGGCCTGCATCGCGAACCGCGACGTTCGTCAATCTCGTGAAGGGCCGGCCGGTTCATCTGGCGATCAGCGGTCGCACCATGGAGTTCGATGGGAAGGGGACGTGCGTCGCCGGGTGTTGAACACCAGACGCCACGACGGAGTGCACTCTAAGTCTTTGCGAACAATTCGGTGACGCCGCCCACCGCGGCAGTATTGACGCTGAGGGTCCTCTCCGTAGCAAAGCGCAGCAGGTAGTGCGGACCGCCGGCCTTCGGGCCGGTGCCGGAGAGACCTTCGCCGCCGAACGGCTGGACGCCGACCACCGCGCCGATCATGCTGCGATTGACGTAGATATTTCCCACGCGAGCAGCGCGCACCACCTCGTCGACGAAGCCCTGGATGCGCGAATGAATGCCGAGCGTCAGCCCGTAGCCGGTGGCGCGTATCCATTCGAGCACCGCGGTCAGATCGCCGCGGCGATAGGTCGTGACGTGCAGGATCGGGCCGAAGATCTCGGTGCGCGGCAGGGCTTCCATTGAAACTTCGAAGGCACTGGGGGCGATGCAGTTTTCGCTGAAAAGAGACGCATCCAGCGGCGCCTCGCCGATCAACCGTGCCGATTTCCGCAGCCGCTCCAGGTGACGCACGAGCTGAGCATGACTGGGCGCATCGATGATCGGTCCGATATCCGTGTCCGGTTCCGCCGGGTCGCCGACCTTGAGTTCCGCGAGCGCGCCGGCGAGAAGGCGCAGGATGCGCGGAGCGCAACCCTCATCCACGAACAGGATGCGCTGCGCCGAACAGCGCTGGCCGGCGCTCTGGAAAGCCGAAATCACGACATCGTCCACCACCTGCTCGGGCAAGGCGGACGCATCCACCAGCATCGCATTGACCCCGCCCGTCTCCGCGATCAGCGGCACGATCGCGCCCTCGCGCGCCGCCAGCGCGCGGTGGATACGATGCGCCGTTTCCACCGAGCCGGTGAAGGCCACGCCCTGTATCCGCGGATCGGCGACCAGCGGTGCGCCCACGGATTCGCCATCGCCGATCGCGCACGCGGCGACGTCGTTCGGCAGGCCGGCGGCGGCGAACAGTTCGAGCGCGCGCAAGCCGATGCAGGGCGTCTGCTCCGCCGGTTTTGCGATCACCGCATTTCCGGCAGCGAGCGCGGCGGCGAGTTGCCCCGTGAAGATCGCCAACGGGAAGTTCCACGGACTGATGCAGGCAAACACACCGCGGCCGTGGAGCGAGAGTTCATTGCGCTCGCCCACCGGTCCAACAAGATACTGCGGCGAACCGAACTGCGCCTTCGCCTGCGCCGCGTAATAGCGGCAGAAATCCGCCGCTTCGCGCACTTCCGAGACGGCATCCGCATAGCTGCGCCTGCCTTCCCGCACGATCAGCGAAACCAGTTCCGTCATCCTGCTTTCGAACGCCGCAGCGGTGCCTTCCAATATCGCTGCGCGCGCCGCCGCCGGTTGGCGCGACCACGACTCGAACGCGTGCTGGGCACGGCCTATCATTGCGTTCAGCGCAGCGGGCGTCGTCGCCGGGGCTCGGGGGAGACCTCGTTCGCGGTCGGCGAGGACGCGCCGTCGCAGCGACTGGAGACGGGACTGAACCGACAGATCGATACCGACGGCGTTGAGGCGGTCGGGATAGAGATGGCGCGGCAGCGGTATGCGCGGGTCCGGCGAGTAGGGTTCGGGCAGCCTCGCGAGCGGATCTTCCACCAGATCCGCTACCGGCACCTGCGGATCGGCGATCTGATGAACGAATGACGTGTTCGCGCCGTTTTCCAGCAGTCTGCGAACGAGATAGGGAAGCAGGTCCTTGAAGCTGCCGACGGGCGCATAGACGCGCACGATTACGTCGTACTCGGCGAGCACCGCTTCGTAGAGGGCGTCGCCCATTCCCAGCAGTTTCTGGAACTCGAATCGCACTTTGCCGCCGCCTCGCCCACGTCTCTCCGGCCGCGCCAGCTCGAGGATGGTGGCGACCGTCCGGCAGTTGTGGGTGGCAAAGGCGGGATAGACAGTGTCCGGTGCAGACAGCAGCCGCACTGCGCACGCGACGTACGAGACGTCGGTCGCGCTCTTGCGCGTGAACACCGGATAGTCCGGCATCCCAAGCTGTTGGGCCCGTTTCACCTCGCTGTCCCAGTACGCGCCCTTCACCAGGCGCACGCTGATCGGGCGCCGCAGGCCCACCAGCCACTCGCACACCGCGAGCGCGCGTCGCTGATAGGCCTGGACCGCGAGGCCGACCGGGAAATCCCGTGCCAGCATCTCGAAAATATCCAGCGTGAGTTCGAGCCGCTCGGACTCTTCCGCATCGATCGTGACACCGATGCCGCGCGCCGCCGCGATTTCGCAGAGGGATCGAATGCGCGGCAGCAGTTCCGAGATGATGCGGGCGCGCTTGCTCTCCTCAAAACGCGGGTGCAATGCCGAGAGCTTGACGGACAGGGTATCGGGTACGTTTGCGCTTTCGAGCGCGTGCCGATACGCGTCGCAATAACCCGCCGCATCTTCAGCGGTACGCGCGCCCTCGCCCAGCATGTCGAAGGAAAAGCGATAAGGCCTGCGTTCCGCGGCGCGCTGCACCGCCGCTTCGATCGTCTCGGCAAGCACGAACTGCTCGGCGAGGATGTGCATCGCCCGCCGCACTGCGCCCCGCACCACCGGCTCGCCCAGCCGGGCCGCGAGGCGCTTGAGCTGAGCGGGAAGCCCGCCCTCCTCCGTCTCGTGCCAGCGCGCCAGCGTCCCCGTCAGCAGCAGCGCCCAGTCCGCCGCATTGGAGATGAGCGATCCCTCGCTCGTGGCGCCCCAGTTCCCTTCCGAAAGCTTTTCCCGCAGCAGCGCGTCCGCGGTATCGGGGTCGGGAATGCGGAGCAGCGCTTCGGCCACGCACATGAGCGCCACGCCTTCGCGCGTGGACAATCCGTAGTGGCGCAGGAACGATTCGGCGGAAAGTGCGCCCGGCGGCGTGGCGCGCACCCGTTCTGCGAGCCGCAGCGCGGCGGCCTGTATGCTCTGCGCAGCCGCCGGATCGGGCTGCAACGGACGCAAGCGCCGGACGATATCCGCCTCGGCGGCGCGATGATCGTGAGCTATGGCGGCACGCAGCTCGTGCGTATCCATGGGCCCATGATAGGCCGCGGGTTGGCCTGTTACCACCTTCGCAGCGGAATGCGGAAACCGCATCCCTGATCAGTATTCCGCGAATATTCTCCTGACTTCCGCGATGTCGCGCGTGCGCGCCCGCGTTTCGCATCGCGGTAACCGGGTCGTCTTTCGCCCTGAGGTATCATCCGTGTTCCGATCACTACGGACTCCCGAGGACCACATCATGAAATCGACGCGGCGGCTCTCGCAGGGCATGAAAGCGGTAACAGCAATCACCGCTGCGGCGATGGCTCTCGGTGGTGTCGCTGTCGAAAATGCAACGGCGCAAAAGTATCCGGAGAAAACCGTGCGCATCGTGACGCCGTTCGCGCCCGGCGGCGGCACCGATATCTTCGCGCGCATGCTCGGGCAGCGACTCTCCGAGACGACCGGGCAGCAGTTCATCGTGGAGAACCGGCCCGGTGCCGGATCGACGCTCGGCACGGAGCACGTCGCGCGATCGCCCGCTGATGGCTACACGCTGCTGATGACCTCCGCCTCGTTCTCGTACAGCCCGGGGCTGTATCCGAAGCTGCGCTACGATTCGATCAAGGATTTCACGCGGGTCTCGCAGGTTGTTCGCGTGCCGCATGTCATCGTCGTCATTCCTTCGTTCCCTGCGAAGGACCTGCAGGGTCTCGTCAAGATCGCGCGCGCCCGTCCCGGTGAGGTGCTCTATGCCTCAGCCGGCGCCGGCAGCGCGATGCACCTCGCGGGCGCGCTGTTCGGGCTGGTCACGAAGACGCAGCTCACGCACGTCCCGTACAAGGGCGGGGGAGCGACGACCGCGGCAGTGATGGGCGGCGAAGCCACGACGGCGTTCAACACGCTCGAAACCGTGCTCTCGCTGATCAGGAGCGGCCGCCTGCGCCCGCTCGCGGTTTCGACGCGCGAGCGCGCCGCCGCGCTGCCCGCAGTGCCGACCGCCATCGAAGCCGGATTCAAGGACTACGAAGCGATCGGCTGGTTCGGGTTGATGGCGCCTGCCGGCACGCCGTCCGCGATCGTCGATTACGTCAGCGCCGAGGTCGCCAAGGCCATGGCCACACCCGCGATACGCGAACGCACGCTGGAAATCGGCGCCACGCCGGTCGGAAATACGCCGGCGGAGTTCGAGCGCTTCGTGCGCGATGAAGTCGCCAAATGGACGCGCATCATCCGCGACGCGGGCATCAAGCTCGAGTAAGACCGGACTCGCGATGGGCCTGTCGATCGAAAAGCTGGCGCAGTTCGTCGCCGAGACGCAGTGGGAAGACATCCCCGCACCGGTCCGGCGTCATGCCAAGCTCGTCTTTCTCGACACGCTCGGCGTGATGCTCGCGGGCTCCGTGCGTCCGGAGGTGCAGCGCCTGCGCGAACGCCTCGCCTCCGCGGCGGGCCGCGGATCGACCGTCTTTGCGCACGGCTGGCCGGTCCACGAGCCGCGCACCTCCGCGCTGCTGAACGGCATCGCCGGGCGCGCGATCGAGCTGTGCGAAGGAACGCGATTGATCACCGGACAGCCGGCAATGCAAACGCTGCCCGGCATCCTGGCGGTGGGCGAACAGACCAACAACAGCGGCCGCGAACTGCTGACGGCGCTGGTCGTCGGTTACGAGGTCGCAGGACGTCTGTCGAGCGCATTCAAGCCGCGCCCGCTCGCCCACCAGAACGGGCAAGTGGGGCTGCTCGCTGCGGCGGCCGCGGGCGCCCGCATGCGCGGCATGGACGCCGCCGGCGTGAGTCTCGCGATGCGCATCGCCACCACGCTGGTGTTGACGCCAAGCTACACCAACGCGGTGGCCGGCGCGACTACGCTCAACGTCGCGGGCGGCATGAGCGGCTTCGCTTGCGCGCTCGCGCCCGAACTCGCTCTGGCGGGTTTCGAAGCGCAGGACGACGCCATCGAAGAGGTGTTGGCGAATCTGGTGGGCGACGGCTTCAAGTCCGAAACATTGCTGGAGGAACTCGGCACGCGCTGGGAGATCACGCGGAACTATTTCCGCCTCTACGCCTGCTGCAATCCCATCCACCCGGCGCTCGACTGCCTGCAGCAGGTGCTGAAGGAACTGCGGCCGCGGCCCGCAGACATCGAACGCATCGACGTGACGACGTACCGCTTCGCTTCCGTGATGCGGAATCCCGCTCCGCACAATTACTTCGCCTCCAAATACTCGTTTCCGCACGCCGCAGCGGTGATGGCGGTACGCGGCAATGCCGGCTATCGGGAGATCGACGATTCCGCGCTGCAGGATCCGTGCATCGCGGCACTGCGCCAGCGCGTGCACCTGGCGGAAGATCCGGCGATGAGCGCCGTGGCGCCGCGCCTGCGTCCGGCACGGGTCACGGTCACGCTGAAGGATGGCCGCAAGGGCACGCAGGCGGTCGAGAGCCACCGCGGCGATTTCCATCAGCCTTTCGGGGAGGCCGAGCTGCGGGAAAAGTTTCGTGACCTCGCGAGCGAGCTGCTCCGTCCGGAAGGCATCGCGCACATCGAGGAAATGGTGGACCACTGCGAGGAGTGGACAAACATTGGCGAACTCTCGAGCCATCTTCGCCGCTGCGGTCTGCCGTGAAGGGAGTGACAGCATGTTCGACCTCATCATCCGCAATGGCCTGACAGTGACCCCGCAGGGCGCGGAGGTGCGCGACGTCGCAATCGCGGGCGAACAGATCGCCGCGGTGACCGCACCGCAGGCGCTGAAAGACGTGGCCGCGGCGCGCACCATCGACGCCAGCGGCAAGATCGTGCTGCCCGGCGGCATCGATCCGCACATCCACTGCGACTGGCCGGTGCAACCCGGCAAGGACGGCGGCCCGCCGCTCTTGAGCGCCGGGTCGGCACACGTGAGCCGCGCGGCGCTCTTCGGCGGCACCACCACGCTCATCGATTTCGCGGTCTGGAACGCAGCCGAGTCGCTGGAACAGGCGATAGCGCGCCGCGATGCGCAGTGGCGCGGCCAGTGCCACTGCGACTATTCGTTCCACGTGACGCTGTTCGGAAAAATTCCCGCGACCACGCTCAACGAACTGCCGGAAGCGATGCAGTCGGGTTTTCCGACCGTGAAACTCTTCACCACCAACATCCGCCCTTCGATCACGGACCGCAAGGTGGGCTTCGGCGACATCTGGGAAATCTTCAAGGTGCTCGCGCGTCACGGCGGACTCGCGGCGATCCACGCCGAGGAAGACGACCTCGTGATGCACATGTACGAAAAACTCATCGCGGAAGGACGCGTCGGCTTCGAGAACATGCCGGAGGTGCACAGCGCGCTTTCGGAAGATCTCGCTTTCCGGCACATCCTGCGGCTCGCCGAAAACGTCGAGGGAGCAGCGCTCTACATGATGCACGTCAGCGCCGGCACCGGCGTGGCGGCAATCCGCGAATCGCGCGCGCGCGGCTACCCCATCTATGGCGAGACGCTGCACCAGTACATGCTGTACAACGCATCCGATTACCGGAAACCGAACGGCCAGATCTACCACACTTACCCTTCGCTCAAGACCGAGGCGGACCAGCAGGCGCTGTGGCGCGGAACGGTCGATGGCGAGATCAGCACCGTCGCGACCGACGGCATCTGCACTTCCCTCTGCACCAAGGTCCACGGCAGGCGCATCGACGACACCACCGGCGGCAGCGCCGGCGTGGAACCGCGGCTGTCCGTGATGTACGCCGAGATGGTGGCAAAGCGCGGCTACTCGCTGGAGAAATTCGCCGATCACGTCTCGACGCACGCCGCCCGCATCATGGGTCTCTACCCGCGCAAGGGCGTGATCGCGCCCGGGAGCGACGCCGATCTCGTCGTGTTCGATCCGACGATCCAGCGCAAGGTGCAGGTGAAGGACTTGCACGAAGCGGATTACAGCCCGTGGGAGGGACACGATATCGCCGGCTGGCCGGAAACCACCATCCTGCGCGGCAAGGTGATGGTGGATAAGGGGCAGTTTACGGGTGACGGGAAAGGTCAGCGCATCGCGCGCAAGATTCCCGACCGCATCCGGACCCGCCCCGCCTGTTGACGGGCTAATGACCAGTTCGTCATCCCGGCGTAGGCCGGGAGGTACATTCACGTTTGAAGTGCAACACCTTTAGCTGCTCAGAGAATACTGCAGCCGGGGTATTGAAGCCCAGGCATTTACGCGGTGTGTGGTTATAGGCGGCCACCAGGCGATTGAGTTGATGTGCGCTGATGGTGGCCAAGTCGGTCTTGCGGGGCAGGCGCCGGCGCATACGGCCGATGGCGTTTTCAATACCGCCTTTTTGCCACGGTGCATGCGGATCGCAGAAGTAGGTGGCCATGCCGAGTTGGTGGTTGAGCTGGTAGTGCTGTGCGAATTCGGTGCCGTTGTCGATAGTCAGAGTCTGACGCAGAGGTCTGGGAAGGGCTCTAAATTGGCGTAACAGCTGGCGCGCCACCGGTGCGGCGGCTTTGTTGGGCTGGCGGCGGGCGAGCAGCAGCCGTGAGTGGCGCTCGTGGGTTACTAGAATCGCCTGGCCGTAGCGGCGAAACAGCATCAGATCGCCCTCCCAATGGCCCAGGTTGGCGCGGGCGTTAACCTCGGCGGCCCGCTCATGAATCGGCACCCGGTGCTGGATGTAATCGACCGGACCAGGGCGTATCCCGAAACGCCCGCGCCGGGGTTTATGCCGGGGCAGTAAGCGATGCCAATAGTCTTTCTGGTTCGAGCGGTAATAGATGAAGCGGTAGATCGATTCATGAGAGATAACGCAATGACCCCGCTCGCGTTTGAGCTGTCCGGCAATTTGTTCCGGTGACCAGCCCGCTTGCAGCCGCTCATGTACATAGACGCGCAGCCCCTCATTGCGGGCAAGCTTGAAGCGTGCGTCCCAGCGCCGGCGCCGATCGGCAAGCGCCTGCGCTCGGATCGGCTCGTAGCCGCCCGACCACACCTTGGTCGGTTCGCTATTACGAGCCAATTCCCGGCTCACCGTACTAGGAGCGCGCCCTAATTCAGTGGCAATTGCCCTCGTTGAGCGGCCTTCCTTGTGCATCCG
>JBQTJV010000031.1:0-8700 GCA_052386775.1 Betaproteobacteria bacterium | reverse complement strand
AAGATGCGAAACTCAATCTTGGCACTCCGATGCCGTGCGGGCCACCGCCCGCTTCGAGCTGGGGAAGTCCCTTTCATTCGTTAGGCCCGTCTAAGGAGGTTGAGCCATGAAAATTTGCCGCCAGCCGTTCCCTGCGGCCGCCGCAGTGGTCGCAGCCCTGAGTGCATTCGTGGAAATCGGAAATGCCGCGGATGGAGGAACCCCGGACACGCTGACAGCCGCGGCAATCCCCGTATCCGCCGTCACCCATGCGGTAGTAGCCACAGGGCTGGCAGGCCCCCGTGGACTCGTCTTCGGTTCATCTGGCGAACTCTACGTGGCGGAGCAGTCCGGTGGCACCGTCGCCAAGGTGACGCTCGACGGCCAAGTCACGCGCATTGCAGACGGCTTTTCTGATCCCCACGACATTGCAATCGGCCCCAACGGGGACTTGTACGTAGCCGACAGCAGCACGAACCGCATAGTGCGAGTCTCCCGCGCTGGTGCTGTCGCGACCCACATCCACGACGTGGCATTTCCCGTGGATCTCGATTTCAATCCAAATGGCGAGCTTTTCGTGTGCGAGCTGCACCGAGGAAGAGTCGTTGCCTTCAAAGGCCGCAAGCTGGTGCGAATTGTCGCGTCTGGCCTTTCCTGGCCGCACGGGCTTGCATTTGGAAAGAACGGGGAGGTGTACATCATCGAGAACACCGGGAACAGAATCGTGAAGGTAACCCCAGATGGAATGGTACAGCGGTTCGCTGGAATCGAGCGCGCCGTGGGCATGGTTCTGGGGCGTTCCGGGAATCTTTATGTGGCCCAGCCTTTTGCGGGAAAAGTCTCAAAGATCACGCCGAAAGGAGCGCGCGTCACCTTGATCGAAGGCCTCGCGGAACCTCGGGACCCAGCCTTCGACGCGACCGGGAACCTGTATGTCGCAGAAACGAAGGCTGGTCGCATCTTGCGGCTCTCGGTGAATGACTAGCCGCATCTGGCACTGTCTTGCCTTACCGAGATTGCGTAGATCGACACGCCGGAGTTACCGTGCGCTGTGTACGTCCAGTGCCCAACCACGGGCTTGAACGACGCTGGTAATGAAACACCGGTGATGATGGAAGCGTATTCAATAGGATTGAGACGCGGTTTCAGTGGTAGGGGTCGCTCGCTTGGGCTTTGCTCATCCGCTTATCGGGGCGCGGGATGGAGACTCCCGCGCCCCGTGAGGCGGGTCACGTCGGCGTATCTTCATAAGGAGGGCGAGATCATGAAACGGTACACTTTACGACAACTTTTGACGATGGCGATCACCTTGGTGGCATGTCTTGGAGCAACTGTTTCCGCGGCGGTCGCCGCGCCGATGAAGGTCGAAGCGGTGCTGACACCCAAAGAGCAGATACGCCTCGACTTTGCCGATGGCAGCAGGCATTTTGTCGTGATGGTTAAGCGCGAGGGCAAAGCGACCGGCAGCGGCCCGCTCGCGGGAACAGCCGTTTTGGAATACGGCCGACATGATATCGTGCCCGGCGTGGGCGGCGACCCCAGCGGCTACCTGGTGTTCACCGCGCCGGACGGTGACATCGCCTACGTAAAGTGGCTGGTGCGCGCCGTATTCGTTCCCGGCCCAGACAGCAAGCCGATGTTGCTCGACAACGGGGTGTGGGAAGTGGTCGGCGGTACCGGGAAGTTCAAGGGACTCAAGGGGGCCGGCATACTCCATATCAAAGCAGTGTCACCGACCGACCGCAATTTCATTCTGGAGGGCGAATTGGTTCCGACTCGAGAAGACGCTAAGAAATAGCCCGCTCACATAGAGCCGTTGGTTACCCCCGCCTAACTTTAGTTGGAGCGGACGCGCCGCAAGCGCAGTGGCATCATCAATCGTTATCGCGGCGCGCCGCTCAACAGTACTATTAGACGTCCAAGTTACCCACGAAAAGTGGACACCGATTTGTAGCAAACTACTTGCTCAAAGAGGTGTCGCGATGGTGAAGAAGAAGCCGAGGAAGTCATATACGGAAGCGTTCCGCCGAGAGGCTGTTCGTTTGTCCGATCAACCGGGGCGCACGGCGGCGGAGGTGGCGCGGGAGCTGGGGATACACCGAGGCCAGATTTACAACTGGCGCACGCAGTTCAACAAGCTCTCGAAGGGCCAGTTCACGGTGGCTGATGGGACGAACTACGCGAAGTCGGAGCCGGAGGAGGTGCGCCGGCTGAAGAAGCGCATCGCGGAGCTGGAGCAGGAGCGCGATTTCCTAAAAAAAGCGACGGCATACTTCGCGAAGGCCGACAAGTGAGGTATGCCCTGATGGAGCGCTGTCGGGGGGGGTTTCCGGTGGTGCTGATGAGCCGGGTGCTGTCGGTGTCGCGCGCGGGGTTCTATGCGTGGCGCAAGCGCGAGCCGAGCGCCCAGGCCGAACGCCGGAAAGCAGTGGGAGAGGCGCTCGAGAAGACTTACTATCGGTGCAGACGCCGCTACGGGGCGCCGCGGCTGACTGCGCAGCTCAGCGCCCAGGGCATGGGCTGCAGCAGGAACTATGTGGCGAAGCTGCTGCGCGAGCGCAAGCTGAAGGTGCTCAACGGCAAGGGGTTCCGTTACGAGCGCGCGGTCGAGTCGATGACGCAGGTGAAGCAGAACATGCTGGCGAGGGATTTCGCGAGCGATGGGCCGAACCGCAAGTGGGTCTCGGACATCACGTATATCAGGGTGGGTCGGGGGTGGGCCTATCTGGCGGTGGTGCTGGATCTGTTCTCGCGCACGCTGGTGGGCTGGGCGCTGGACACGCACGTGCGCGAGACGTTGATTCTGGAGGCGCTGACAATGGCCGCGGCCCGGCGAAATCTAGCGCAGGGGCTGCTTCTTCACTCCGACCGTGGTGTGCAATACCGCGGCAACGAGTACCAGCAAAGGCTGGAAGATCTCGGCATCGTGGCGAGCATGAGCCGCAAGGGCAACTGTTGGGACAACGCGGTGATGGAAGCCTTCTTTGCGCGGCTGAAGGTCGAGCTCATCTATCCGGAGAACTACCGCACGCTGGAGGAACTGCGCACGGGGCTGTTCGAGCACATCGAAATCTTCCATAACCGGCAGCGACGCCATTCCGCTCTCGGCTATGACAACCCTGCCCACTATGAACTACTATTTAATCAAATGAACGTGTCCACAATTCGTGGGTAGGACCAGCCGCAGAATGCGACGCGCGTTGACATATCATATATAGTATAGGCACAATGCGACATGTGGCGCATCGAGGAGCACCGCCGTGTCGACAAGCAGCTGTCGTCGGCGCCCCGGGAGATTCTTCAGCGCTACGAGAAGTGGAAGGACATCGCCATGCTGTCTGGTCCGCCTGGGCTGCGGCTCATCCGGGGCTTCAACGATGAGCCCCTGTCGGGAGAATGGAAGGGCCATCGCGCCTCCCGGCTGGGGTTGCAGTGGCGGATCATCTACCGCACCGTGCCGGATCAGCAACTGTTTCAGGTGATTTCGATCACCGCCCATGACTATCGGAGGCCGTAAGTGAGCCAATTCCGTAGCGCAAAGAAGCGCATCACGGTTTCGGTGGGCGAGTCCGTGCGCATTGTCCGGGAGCTGCAGGGCCTGAGCCAGAACCAGCTCGCGGAGCGCACAGGCATTCCGCAGGCCACCCTCTCCGCCATCGAGAACGATCGCGTCCGCCTGGGCGTGGAGCGTGCAAAGGTGCTCGCGAAGGCACTCAAATGCCACCCGGCCGTGCTGGTGTTCCCGGGATGGGAAGACCACTTCAATCTGCGGCATTACCTGTTGCTGCAGCCGACGCGCTGAAGCGCGCGGCTGAGCGCCACGTTAGAGGCCACAATGTCCATCACCTTCAAGCAGCGAACCGCGGAAGCGAATGGCCAATTATCCTTGCTGGAAAGGAGTAGGAAAGCGTAAGCACTCCCACCCCGCGTCGTTTTACCACGTGTATTGCACCGTGTAGCGCAGCGTGGTTTCGCCGTCCGCCGCCACCTTGAGCGGGAAATGGACGGTGCGTGCATCCTGTTTCTTGAAGTCGTGGTTCTTGCTCGTGATCTGCCAATTCACCCAGCGGTAGAGATTTTCTTTCACGATCACGGTCACCGGCTCGCGCTTGTGGTTGCGCAGCTTCACCTCGATTTCCTCGGTCATGGTCTTGCGCGAGGTGTCAACGGAGAAGTTGACCTGCCGCCGCTCGCCGACCACGTCGAACGCAGAGCCCATCCTGATCAGCACCTGCTCGTTGCGCGGCGTGTGGTCGATCTTGTCTTCGCCGATGAACTCCAGCGTCGAATCGGCCGTGTCGAGCTTGTTGACGCGGATGCGCCCGGAAGGAAGCGGCATCCCCATGTTGTTCTCTCTTGCGTTCTTGAAGCCGAGATAGACATCCACCTTCTTGTTGGACTGCGTTCCGTAATTGCGATCGGTGACCGGGTTGGGGAGGAATCCGTATGCCGGTGTCAGGCCGTAGTACACCAGCGTCTTTTCGCACGGCACGCCGCGCGCGGCGGGAAACAGTTCGATTTGCTTGGTCGAATTGTCGGGTATCGTGGTGGTGCGGCCGAGCGTATAAAGGTGATACTCGAAAAAAGACTTCTCCTCGAACCCCGCGGCGCGGTCTTCCATGGCCATGGTGCGAGCCGCCATCGGGGCGCGCTGCGCCTGGCCCGGCGGCGCGACGCGCTGCACGTCTCCGGCCACCAGCTTGAGCTTTGCCTCGGGGTAAGCCGCGCCGGACTGGTTCACGATGCTGACCCACGCGCCGATGTCCAGCTTGCACGCGTTGGCGTTTGCGCCTTCTTCGTAGGTGACGTTGTAGTCCGACCACCACGTGATTCCGCCGGTCTGATAGGACACGCGTGTCTTATGCGTGCCTGCACGATGCGCCGAGATGTCCCAGACCAGCGTGGGACGGGAGATGAGTCCACCGGGCAACTCGGGAAGGCGGACACCGGCGTTGTGCGGAAGGATCTGTATGCTGCCGTCGTCGGCTTTCAGCGTGAGGCCGCCGCTGACCGAGAGCAACGTGCCGCGAAACGATTCAACGCCATTGCCGCGCACCTGGTCCACGGCGATGGTGCGGTCGATATATTTTTGAAGCAGGCGCTGCGTGTTGACCAGATCGAACTGGAAATTCTGCTCGATGACGGTGGTGCCTTTCGCGTCGGTCAGCGACTCGAATCCTACGGTAGTGGGGTCAATCAGCGCCGCGACATCGGTGAAGCGTACGGTGTTGCGGCCGCCCTTCAGTGCCAGTTCACGTTCCTGCCGCACTACGGCGTAACCCGGTACGCCCTGTCCGCGGCCGCCTTCCCGTAAGAGTTCAGGGGGTACGGCGCCCGGCCGTAGCGTACTGTATATGGTGAGTGCAGTGCCGCTGCCGCTGCTCGCCCAGCATGAGGCCGACATCGCCGACGCCGCCGCAAGCGCGAGAATGGACAATTTTCCGGGTGATGCATGCATGTTCTTCCTTCTCCTTTCACGATACGGTAGCAATCCGTCCTGGTGCCCTTAAACGGCGGGGCAGCACTTCTGGGGTTAACTGACTTGCTAACGGTATAATGGCGGTGCCTGCCATACCCGAGGTACCTCGCGGCGGGCGCACCGTATTTTCTGGCCTCATATTCAGGATGAATGTCATGACAAACGCCAATTCTGTAAACACCGATAAACTCGTGCAGGACTTGAAGGTCGTGGTGACCGACGCGGAAGAACTGCTGCGGGCGACGGCGAGCCAGGCTGGAGAGCGGGCCGCAGTAGCCCGCCAGAAAATAGAGCACAGCCTGGAGCGCGCGAAGGTCAAGCTGAGCGAACTGGAATCCGTGGTCGCCGAAAGAACGCGAGAAGTGGCGCACGAAGCGGATCAATACGTGCATGAGCATCCCTGGAAAGCGGTCGGGGTGGCGGCCGGCATTGGTTTGATCATCGGCCTGCTCATCAGTCGTCGATAGCATCACGCATGGCGATGCCCGATCCTGCGATGCCGGACGCGCAGCACGGCGGGGTAATGCAGTCGCTGCGGAACCTTGCGGCCACTGCACTCGGGGTGCTTAAGACGCGATTCGATCTGCTGATCAGCGAGATCGAGGAAGAGCGTCTGCGCATCATCGAGCTGCTGGCATGGGGGGCCGCGGCGATGCTGTTCCTCGCGTTCGGTCTGATGATGCTTACCTTTGCGGTGATCGTGGTGTTCTGGGAAACGCACCGTTTGCTGGCCGCGATCGTTCTCGGCCTGATTTACCTGGCGATCGCAGCGGCGTTCTTCATGGCTGCCCGCGCTCGCTTGCAGCGGCCGCGGCTGTTTACCGCAAGCCTCGAGGAACTCGCCAAGGATCAGGATACGCTGAGTTCAAAGTGATCTACACGGAACGGTACAATCAGATCGCACGCAAGCGCGCACAGTTGATCGCCGACTGCGCACACCAGCGTGCAGCGCTCGCCGATGAGCTAGGCGCCTGGCAGACGCCGGTTCGCACGCTGGACCGCGGTCTCGCAGTGATGCGCTTCCTTCAAGCCTATCCTCTGGCCGCCGTCACTGCCGTCGGCGTCGTCGCGGTGCTCAGTCGGCGGAGGTTACTGACGTGGGCCAGTCGGGCGTTGCTGGTATGGCGAGGCTGGCAGACGGTCCGCGCGTTGCTCCACAGTCTGACAGCCTGAGCGAAGATGCGGCAATTCAACAGGTTCAACGGGCGCACGCGCATGGTTCTCAGAGCGTGGCGTGAACGCACCGTGCGCGAGAAGCAATTCCTGGTAGGAGAGTTCGCCCAGGTAGCGGGGTTGATGCCGCTGCTGATGAAACGGCGCAACAGGCAGCAGTGGACGCCGGAAGATCGGGTTCAGCTCGCGAGGCATCTTCGGAGGCTTTCGCACCTCAGCCCCTATATCGCCGTCCTGGTGTTGCCGGGCGGGTTGCTGATGTTGCCAGCCCTTGCCTGGTGGCTCGACCGGCGGCGCAACGCAACACGCACCGGGGCTGCGCAGCATTAGATGTATCACGTGCTGATAGAATGAGCTGTTTCGGATCGGGTTCTTACGAGGTAGTCGATGACTGACAACACGCTCGGCGCATACAACATTGCCGACTTGCGCGCGATGGCGCTCCGGCGCGTCCCCAAAGGCCTGTTTGAATTCGTCGACCGCGGCACGGAGGACGAGGTGTCGCTGTGCAACAATCGTGCCGTGTTCGAGCGTATCCGCTTCCGGCCGCGAACACTGGTCGATGTGTCGGCGCGCAGCCAGGAGATCACGCTGTTCGGCAACAGGCACAAGATGCCGATCGTGATCGCACCGACCGGAACCGCGGGCCTGATGTGGCACGAAGGTGAAATCGCGCTCGCCCGCGCTGCCGCGGAAGCCGGAATTCCCTTCACGCTGGCGACGGGTTCGATGACGGCGATGGAGAAAGTCGCCGAGCAGGCGGGCGGCGAGCTGTGGTTCCAGCTCTACATGTGGCCCGACCGCAAGCTCTCGCATCAACTCGTCGAGCGTGCGCGGGCTGCCGGATTCAAGGCGCTGGTGGTGACGGTGGACGGTGTGGTGGCCGGCAACCGCGAGTACAACCTGCGCAACGGCTTCACCATTCCCTTCAGTTTCACGCGCAGGAACATTACCGACGTGCTGATGCACCCGCGCTGGCTCGCCGGCGTGCTGGCGCGCTATGTCCTCACCACCGGCATGCCGCGCTACGAAAATTACCCGAGCGAGATCAAGTACCGCATCACCGCGCAGCCGATGGGGCGCTCACAGATGCGCAACGATTCGCTCAACTGGAACGACCTGCGCGATCTGCGCAAGATGTGGCCGCACAAGCTCATCGTGAAAGGCATCTTGCATCCGCAGGATGCGATCCTGGCTGCGGATTGCGGCGCCGATGCCGTGGCGGTCTCGAATCACGGCGGGCGTAATCTCGACGGGGCGGTTTCCCCCATCGAAGCGCTGCCGGAAGTGGTGGATGCCGTGGGCAAGCGCATCACCGTCCTGGTGGACAGCGGTTTCCGCCGCGGGTCCGATGTCGTCAAGGCGCTCGCGCTGGGCGCGCATGCCGTGCAGATCGGCCGCGCCACGCTCTACGGCGTTGCCGCCGGCGGTCATGCGGGGGCGGCGCGCGCCATCGCGATCTTCCGCGAGGAGATCGGCCGCGTCATGGCGCTGATCGGCTGCACGAGCGTCGACCAGCTGGGACCGGAATATCTCCATTTCACGGACAGCGTTTTGCGCTCTTCGCCGTCGACCACAAGACCGCCGGAGCTGAAGCTTCTCGATACGGGACGTGCGGTCGCAGAGGCTTAATCTTGCTGGGGTACGTGCTCCTCACGCTGCTTCCCGTTGCGGCGGGCATTTACCTCGCCTGGTTTTATCGCAAGAAACGCGCTGAACGGGCTGCCGCGAGCCGCAAGCGGTTCGCGGAAATGTTCGGTCCCGGCGTCACGCCGCGTCCGGGTGCAGCGGTCGCAAGTAGCAGCCAGGCTGCGCCGTCGGGCACGCCAGCGCCGGTCACTGCCGCGTTATGCTCAAGAAAGGAAAGGCTAATGAGCGGGCAGCACGCGGCGCTGTTTCAAGGGCTCACTGCCGCGCTGCCGGGCCGTCTCATATTTCCACAGGTCAGTCTGGCTGCACTCGTCGAATTGCCGGCCGCGGTTCAGGGCCGCGAACGCGAGCAGCGCCAGCGCGGAATGGCCCTGCTCACGCTCGATTTTGTGGTATGCGATGAGCATACCCGCGCGATT
>JBQTJV010000030.1:0-19762 GCA_052386775.1 Betaproteobacteria bacterium | reverse complement strand
GGGGCGCGTCGCAGGGCGGAACGGGGTCCCTTTGGGGATGTGACCCCGGAGACGCGCAAGGGATCGGCATTACGACGACGCGCCTTATGATCGGCTTCACGGTCGCATCCCGCCAGCGGGTCCCAGCTCCCCGGTGCTCCGATCCCCGTTCGCGGCGGCCAGTCAACACACGACAAGCCGCACACGAACGACCCGCTTTCAGGGACTGCGGCACAATATCGGCCCGCCGGACCAGCTTGCCGCCGCGAGGCAAGCATCACTTTCGGCGCCACACGGATCGCAGCACAACGACTGCGAATAACAGCCCGCCCACGACGGCAATCAGTCCGCCGAGCCCCATGAGACCCATCCCGGCGACCTCGGCGGTACTGCGGAGCACCTGCTCGCCGCCGGCGACTTTGCGCTGCACGCCGTAGCCGCCCGACCACATGAGGCCGCCGATGTGCATGAGCTGTCCGACACCGTAAAGATAAGGCTGCAGCGTCGCGAGTTTCCCCGTGGGAGATGCGAAGCCGAGTCGTGGCAGCAGCAGATACACGAGCCCCATCAGTGCCAGCGTCACGCCCACGATGCAGCCGTGATAATGGGCGGGAATCCTCAGGTTATTGCCGTGTATCGTGAAGCCGATCAGCCCCCCCACGCCGAACAGGACCATTGACGAAATCAGTGCCGCGCGCAGCGGCTGCTGGTGCTCGGTAGCGCGCCCGCCGCGCCACAGCGCGAGCATCACCGCGAGCGTGACCGGCAGAATCGCAAGACCGCCTCCGAATTCCATCAACCAGGTGAGGAAGCGGCGGTGTTCGCGCGAGGTGACGTCGTACGCAAGGTAGATGATCGGCACGAGAAACACCGAAACCAGCGCAATGGAAAACATGATGACGGTCACCCGCGGCGTGAGCGAGATGCGTGCTCCGGACTCCGACGCAAGCCACAGCCACCCGACGATCATGAGCAGCGTGTAAGTGAACTGGATGACGTGCCCGCCGCCCCAGAACAGCACTTCGAAATACCCCTTGCGCGGAAGCCCGTCGGGCAGCGCGGCATACGACCACGCCACCGCGAGCAAAGCCACCGCGGTGGAGACTGCAGCCGCATTGAGACCAAAGCGCAGCGCGGCCTCTCCGTCCAGGCGAATTCCGACTCGAGGCACCGCGGCGAGGCTGCGCACCGTGAGGAGCCCCACGCCGGCGCCGAATATGACGAGACCCCACAGAAAGGCCGGCCCGTCCACGACAGGGACGTAATTGCTCATGATCGGCACGCCGTCGCCAAGAAAGGGCGCGAGCGCGACCTGAACCGCACCGGCTGCGGCCAGCACGAGCGCGGTCCAACCCAGCCACAGCAGACGGCGCGTGCTGTTCAACGTCCACAGCAGCCCGGCCAATGCCAGAAACCACACCAGCACGGAAAGGTCGACGTGCGCGACGAGCGCGATACGGAAGAAATCTCCAGCGGGGAAGAACGCCTGGAGATGCGGCGTGCGCGCGAGCACGAGCAAAATCGAAAAGACGCCGGCTCCCACAAGCGCGCACAATCCCAGCGCGAGCCAGCCGATTGCGAGCGTCCGCCTCGCATCTGCCGGTATCGTGATGCCGTAGCACGTCGCGCCGGCGGTCGGACGCCACGCCGCGCGCCCGGAGCCGGGGACTGTTGTGTCGGCATATCTCGCGATAACGTATTTCATGAGTACTCCTGTCTCGCCCTGGATGCAGCCGCTAATGGGAAGGACCTTGTCGCGCGATGAGCGTGCGGGGACATGGGCGGGTTGCTCAGGGCGTAAAGAGAAATCCGCCATGAGCCGCGCTGAAGTCGATGAGCAGCACGCGGCCGGCTGTCAATTCCATGGTCGCTTCGCGCTCGTGGCTGAATCCGGGCGCTGCACGATCGTTGAGCCGCGCCGCGATGCGATGGCTGCCGGCGGCGATCGGGATGCGCTGATAGACGGTCGCGGCGCCATCGCGCGCGAAACCGCTGGGCGGCACAGTGGCGCGGTAGACGAGCCTGCCGTCGACTTCCAGTTCGATGTCGAGCGGCGTGCGCTCGCGTGGACACACGAGCGGCGCGCGCATGTTCGGCGACAGCTTCGCCAGTTCTTCCGGCGTGCGCTCACGACACTCGCCGATGCGCTGCGTGGCGTGAGCGAGCGAAAGCCGGATGAGCGCCTGGTCCGGCGCGAGATGCCGGTAGGCCGGTGAAGTCGAAAAATAGCCGATCAACGCCATGAACGGCACGTAGAGCAGCCCCTGCGCGAGAAATCGGAGCGCGTTTCTCATGGCCATGTGCCGCCGCCGAGTCGCACCATGTCGGCCTGCGCTGTTGCAGCTTTCAAATGCGGCACCAGCTTGAAGGCATCGGAGAAGCAATCGTCCTGCTTCAACCCGCGCGCGAGGAATGCGGGATGTGCCGCGGCCACCATCTCCACCGACCCGCACGCGTAGATCTGAAACGCGCCGAGGTCCGGAAAGTCCTGAAGGATCGCCTCGTGAACCAGCCCGGTTCGTCCCGTCCACTGATCGGCTTGCTCGGGATCCGACAGCACCGGCACGAACTTGAAGTTTTCGTGCTCCTTTTCCCAGCGCGCCGGAAGGTCGCCCAGATAGAGATCCTTGCGCGCGCGCGCACCCCAGTAGAGGATCATGCGGCGGTTCAGGCCGCTGCGAAACGCGTACTCGACCATGCTCTTTACGGGAGCGAATCCGGTGGCGCCGGCAACGAAGATGATCGGCTTCGCGCTGTCCTCGCGCAGAAAGAACGAGCCGAGCGGCCCTTCGAACCGCACGACATCGCCGACCTTCATTCCGGTGAATACGTGCGTGGTGAAGCGCCCGCCCGGAATCCGGCGGATGTGCAGTTCGATCAGAGCCGCCTCCTGGGGCGCGGTTGCAAACGAGAAACTGCGGCGCTCGCCGTCATCGAGAATGATGTTGATGTATTGCCCGGCGTAGAAGCGCACCACTTCGTTTCCTTCGGGCTTGAGGAACACCTGCATCACGTTATCGGCGAGGCGCGCCATCCGCTGTACCCGGGCCGCATGGGTGCGCACCGGCATACCCCCCAGCGTGGTCACCGGCACATATTCGATCTCCACGTCCGAAAGCGGGGTGGCGCTGCACAGCAGGATTTTCCCTTCCCGTCTCTCGGATTGCGTCAGCGCAGCTGGCTGGCAGGCGCCGTGATCGACCGTGCCGTACAGAAGACGTGCTTTGCAGACGCCGCAGCCGCCGTAGCGGCACTCGAACGGGAGCGCGAGTCCTTCCCGCAGCCCGGCATCCAGAAAAGTCTCGTTTTCGCGCACCGGCACGATGCGGTTATCCGGGTGCACCAGCACGCTGAAGGCCTTCGCCTTGCGCTCGAATCGAGGCGGCAGCCACGGCAGCAGAAACAAAAGTGCGGTGGCACCGCCCACCAGCGTCCACACCTCGGCTGCGGTCCAGCGGTAGAGGAGCGCATAGACCGGAAGGTAGAACCAGTCGAAGCCGATGGTCGTCACTGCCGCAGCGAGGTCCGCGTGCTCCTGGCTCACTGCCGGCTTGACGAGCGAGAGCACGATCAGCGCCGCCATCAGCGTTGCAGCGATCGGCCGCGGCGGACTCGTGCGGGCATTGGGCACGCGATGGGTGTGCACCCAAAGAAGAGCGAGCGTCCCCAGCGGGATCCCGATATGAACGAACGCGAGCAGCGAAAACAGGCGGTCATTGACGGCATCGGCCTGGATGAAATTTCGAATGAGCGCGCCCTTGAAGAGCGGAAGCCAGTCGAACCACTCGGCAGTCGCGATCACCACGAACTGCGCGAGACTATCCCACGGCAGCATGTAGCCGTTGATCCCGGCGGCATAAACGAGCCACAGCAGGACGATGCCGGTCACCCAGGAGAACCAGCGAAAGCCGCGATGGTGGCCGAAGGTGAAGTGGCGCGTAAGGTGCAGGACCATGGTCAGAACCATGGCGTCGGAAGCATAACGATGGAGGCTGCGCATCACGCCGCCCAGGTACCACTGCTCGAGCGTCAGGCGCTGCACCGAATCGTAGGCCTCGTTGACGCCCGTCTCGAAGAAGACGTAGAGGTAGAGGCCGCTCCCGATCACCACCCAGAACATGAAGTACGAGATCGCGCCCAGGTAATAGAGCGGATTCAACCGGTCGCCGAAGGCGAGGTTGAACAGGCCCTCCACCCGCAGAAACAGCCACTGTCCGCCGAGTTGTATGCGCCTTAGCACGATGTATGGTCGAGCGTCGGTTGCGCTTCGCCGCGAAGCGCGCGTAGTCCGATGCTAAAGCGGAGGGAAACGGCGTCCTTGACGCAAATCAAGCGTTTGGGATTCGCCCCCGAGGCGGCAGGAACCGGATAATCGCGCGGTATCAGCTCATCCGCCGCTTGCGGCGCCGGCGCTCGAACCACAAAAACCACACCAGGGCGATGGTGATCGCCGCGAACGAAACGATCTCGCCGATCACGGAGGTCTTGAAGCGGTAGGTATTGGTGCGGGGATCATAGACCGTGCAGAGAATCCGCACACGCTCGACGAGATCGGCCACGCTCTTTATCGGTGCCGGCTTGCCCTCGACCAGCTCCTTCAAAGGCTCGATCAGGAACCACACCGGAAAACGGTCGCCGTAGACCTGCCGGTAGATTTTCCCCTGCTGGTCCACCACGGTGACCTGGCTCGTGTGATCGAAGCCCCATGAGGTGCGGGCATAACTGAAGCCGAAGTCGGCGAGCAACCCCTCGAGCTGCGTATCGTAGGGCGAGAGAAATTCCCAGCTCGCCGTATCGAGCCCGAATCGCCGCGCAAAGTCGCGCATCGCGCTCGGCGAATCGAAGGGAAGGTTGAAGCCGATGCTCACCACGCGGAAGCTATCGGCGCCGACCACTGCGCGCGCCTTGCTGATGGTCTCCGCGAGGAGTTTCGTGCTGGCAGGGCACGCCGAGGTGCACCCGGTGTAAAGGAAATTGACCAGCAAGGGCCGGCCGCGAAAATCGGCAAGGCGCACCTGCTTTCCGTTCCGGTCGAGAAAAGCATAATCGCCAACGGTGCGCCCGATCGCCGCCTGGCTCACCGTGAGCGCGGCGTCGGGGTCGAAGCTCCGGGCCGGCTCGCTCCCCGCGAACGCGGTGCCGGCAATCAGCGCTGCCAGCACAGCGACAAGCGAGGGTCGGCCTCGCGCGGTCCCATGATATGGCTTCACGGTTTCCGTCACACCGTAGTATCCGAGGCGCTCAGCCAACGACTGCGCGTTCGAGAATCGCCGCGAAGAGCAGCAGGCTCAGCTGCGCCAGGGATGCGTGGAAGTTTGCGCGCGCAGTGGCACGGTTCGGCTCGCGTACAAGGCGCAGGCTCGTCGCAATGAAAAGCGCGCCGCCGCTTATCGCGCCGGCAGCGTAGATCCATCCCATGCCGTAAGCGAGCGGCAGCAGCGAAACGGCGACGAGCGCGACAGTGTGCACGAGGATGATCCATGCGCAGCGCTGCTCGCCGATCACCACCGGCAGCATGGGCACGCCCGCCCGCGCGTAGTCGTCGCGGCACACGATCGCCAGACTCCAGAAGTGAGGCGGCGTCCACAGGAAGAGCACAACCGCCAGCGCCGCCGGCACGGCCGGTGGCAAACCGGGTGAAACGGCCGCAGCCCCCGCGAGGACGGCAAAGCTTCCCGCCGCGCCCCCGACCACGATGTTCCACCAGGTGCGGCGCTTGAGCCAGACGGTGTAGACCACGCCGTAGAAAAATGCGCCGACAAAGACATACGCCGCCGCGAGCGCGTTTGCGACCGCCGCCGCTGCCGCCACCGAGACGACGAGCAGCGTTCCGAGCAGCCACAGGAACCGCCGGTCGGGCTCGAGTTCCCCGGTGACAAACGGCCGATTCTTCGTGCGCTGCATCAGGCGGTCGAGATCACGCTCGACGTACTGGTTGAACCCTCCTGCCGCTGCTGCGGCACCGGTTACCGCGAGCGCGAGAAGCAGGAGTTGCCCCCCCGACACCGAGCCGGGTGTGACCGTCGCGCCGGCGGCGGCGGTAAGGCCGATCACACTGCCGATGCGAAGCTTGAGGAGACCGCATACCAGGCGCAGTCCATGCCCGCGCTGCGCGCTCTGGATGCCGGCTTGCGCCGGGATGATGCCGCTCGTCACGGCGATTGCCTTCCCTCGTGGCATCACTTGAGCGGCCACACCGTCGAGAGGTATTTCCAGTTGACGAAGTAATACAGCACGAACGCCGTCAGGAACACCAGCGCGAGCGTGAACGTCCCGGGCGCCGCCCACGCATGAACGCCGCCGTGAGACTGGAGCGCGGCACCGGCCGGTCGCGCTGCCGGGGCGGCAAAACCGTCCCTCAGGCGCAGGTGCTGGAATCCAGGCGTTTCGATCCGTTTACCGAGAAATACCGAGTGCACCACGATCAGCAGATACATCGCGCCGCCAATCACTGCCAGTATCCCGCCGATCGCCATCAGTCCCATCATGAGAAATGCGGCGCCGGGAAACTCGAAGCCAAAGGAATTTCCGGCAAAGGTCATGTCCCAGTGCCGCCGCGGCACGCCGAGCGTCCCCGCGCCCATCATGAAGACCGCCAGGATGGTCATGCCGATCGCGAACACATACGGCTGCCACTGCGCCATTTTCGGAAAGCTCAGCTCGCGCCGAAAGACCGCGGGGACCACGAAGTAAGTGACCGCCATGAAAGCGAGTGTCGTCCCGATCACGACCGTTGCATGGAAATGACCCGGCACGTAGATCGTGTTGTGCATGATGATGTTCAGCTGCTCGGTGCCGAGTATCACCCCGGAAATGCCTCCGAGGAAGCCGAAGCCGATCAGCGACATGAACATGCCGGAGAATACCGGGTTGCCCCACGGCGCCTTGCGCAGCCATTCAAAAAGGCCCTTGGTGAATCCTCTCTGGCGCTGCGCGACCTCAATTGCGCCGGGGACCGTGAGCCCGTGCACCATCGAGGCGAGCACCGCGAGATAGATCGCGTAACTCGTGTTGAGGATCTTCCAGTTCGAGGTAAGGCCGGGGTCGGTGAGGAGATGGTGCGCGCTCGCGATGGTGATGAAGAGAATGTAGAGCAGGAACGCAAGGCGGCTCACCTTCTCGCTCATCGGCTTCGCGCCGAAGATGATCGCGGCGACGGCATACCACACGGAGACGTGAGCCGAGACGTTGATCTGCTGCGACGAGTGGCCGAACGCCCACCACACCGTCCGATACATGAGCGAATCGATGTGGTCCACGAGACCGATCGACCACATGAACGTCGGAATCAGGATGATGGCACCGCTCGCAATCGTGAACACCGCGATGATCGCCGCGGTGACGGCGCCGAACGTGACCAGCGGGATCGAGCCGTTGTAGGTGCGCTCCTGCTGGCCGATGATGAGCGTGCCAAAGAACACGAAACACGCGATGAGTGCGCCCACCGCGAACAGGATCAGGCCCAGGTAAAACGTGGGATGGGCCCCCATCGGGGCGTACGAGGTGAACATCACGCTCGAATCGCCGCGGAACACGGCGAAATTGTTCATCAGTGCGCCGAGCACCATGAGGTAGAACGCCGCCCACGCGAGCCTGGGCGTCGCGAGCCGGCAGCCGAGCAGGATCGAGCTCGCGAAGTACAGGATCGCAATTTCGAAGAAGATGATCCAGAAGATCAGCATGTCGAGCCCGTGCGCCGTCAGCACGAGGTAGTACCAGTCGGGCGGCAGGAGGTGCACCGCCGGCCAGCGGGTGAGCGTCACCAGCAGCGCGAGGATGCCGCCCACCAGCAGCGACACCACCGCAGCGACCGCATTCACCTTGATCAGCGCTTCGGCCGGCTCATGGACGCGCAAGCCCGTCATCGGGCAGATACGAAACATTCGATTGATCGCCATGTCTCCCCCTATTTCCTGGACACCACGTAGAGCTTGCTCGCCATGGTGTGGTGGTTGATGCCGCAGTATTCGTTGCAGATGATGGAATAGGTGCCCGCCTTGGTCGGCTGCACCTGCAGGATGTGCTCATAGCCTGGATGCACCTGGATGTTGATGTTCTCCGGCTGCAGCGAAAATCCATGCAGCCAATCGAGAGACATCAAATGGAGCCGGTAGGTCTGGCCCTCTTCGAGCTCGAGCATCGGCCACCATTGCCACAGGCGAGCGACGAGATAGACATCCCCTCCCGCGGGAGGCCGCACGACCGGAATCATCTGCGGTGCCATTTCGCCCACCTTGAACGGCTCCTCGCGCACCTTGTACTTGTCCACCATCTCCTGCGCCTTGGCGGTAAACGCTTCGGGGGTGTTGCGATAGGCCTCATTAGCCAGGTTCTGCTTACCGAACACGTGCCAATACGGCATCATGATGAACATGAACAGACACCAGATGAACGCCACCACGATCCACGTGATCTCCAGCGGCTCGATCGGCTGCCTCCACCAGACCCGGTGTTCAGGCGGTTGAATCGCACTCATTGTTGGCCCTCCCTCGTTTTGGCGGTTTAACGCTACTTGGCGATCGGTATGCCGACGATTTCCATGACGCCCCAGATGAGATAGAGCACGGTTGGGACGACGACGCCGAGAAACAGCAGAATGAAGGGGTTATCGAGCAACTGCTGCATGATGGGGATGCCCTGCTCGAGTTCTTCTTCTTCGGATAGTCCCGGGACGTGCTTTGCTTCAGCCGTATCGACCATAAAACAACCTCCTGTCACCAAGTTGGGGCGCCGGCGGCAGCCCGCCTTTTCACGCGCCAAATCTAATTCAGGCGGCATGGGCGAAAACATGATGCATATCAAGCTTTCCAAAAGAGCGAGCGCCCGCGCGGCATCACGCGACGCGGCGCTTGCGGGCTCATGGATTGATGCAGATCAAGTTTTCCAGCGACGGACGCGCCACCGCCTGCCGCGCAGCCTAAAATCCACGCATCGCAGATAAACGAAGATTCGCTATCGCGCCATGCATCATGCTCCGCGGATGGAACCGCCGCAGCGCGCGCCCGCGCAAATCGCCAAGTGGCTGCTCGTATGCTGTGCGCTCGTCTTCGCGATGGTGGTCCTGGGCGGCGTAACGCGCCTGACCCACTCGGGACTGTCTATCGTCGAATGGCAGCCGCTCGTCGGCGCGCTCCCCCCGGTCACGCAGGACGACTGGACCGAGCTCTTCAGCAAATACCAGTCGACGCCCGAATATCAGAAAGTGAACCAGGGGATGAGCCTGGAGGCCTTCAAGGGCATCTTCTGGCTCGAGTACTTTCATCGCCTGCTGGGGCGGCTTATCGGGCTTGCTTTCTTCGTGCCGCTGCTCTACTTCATTGCGCGCCGCAGGATCTCCGGGGCGCTCGGCGTGAAGCTCGCGGGAATCTTCGTGCTGGGCGCACTCCAGGGCCTGCTCGGCTGGTACATGGTGAAGAGCGGGCTTGTCGACGATCCACGCGTGAGCCAGCACCGTCTCACCGCGCATCTCGCCCTGGCGTTTCTGATCTACGGGGCGATGCTGTGGGTTGCACTGGATCTGCTCGCGTCGAATCGCTCGACGGACAGCGGCAGCGTGCGCCGGCTGCGCGCCTGGACCTGGGCGTTTACCGCTCTCGTCTCGCTGATGGTGGTGTCGGGCGGATATGTCGCAGGCATCCGCGCCGGTCTCGCCTACAACACGTTTCCGCTCATGAACGGGCAGGTGGTGCCGCCTGAGATCTTCCTGCTCGAGCCGTGGCATGAGAACTTTTTCAATAACATGGCGACCGTGCAGTTCAATCACCGCCTGATCGCGTCGCTGCTCGCCGTGCTCGTGCCCTGGCTGTGGTGGCAGGCCTGGAAGATCGAGCTCCCGCGCCGCGTTCGCGCGCTGTTTCCGTTGCTTGCGGCGGTGTTCGCGATGCAGGTCGGACTCGGCATCAGCACGCTGCTCTTGAGCGTGCCGGTCGCACTCGGCGCAGCTCACCAGGCTGGGGCACTCGCCCTCTTCACAGTCGCGCTGATGCTGAACCACGCGCTGCGAGCGGGCTCGAAGCAGGCTGCCGTACCCGGTTCGGTCGCATATCGCTTGAGCGGCGCATCCGCGGTGCAGCAATCGGTGCACCGGGAGTCTGGATCAGGGTCGGTTCCCGCCCGATCGCGCGGGACTCAGCCGGGTCGCCCCCTGGTTTAACCCGGTTTGCCGTCGAGCCGCGGGCGCGTCAGCACCGGCCAGTAGCGCACGGCGTAGAGGCCGAAGGCAGCCGCCCACAGCAGCCCCGAGAGCTGCATGGTGGACAGGTAGAGGGCCGGGAAAGCCATCCCGCCGAACACCCGCACCAGCGCGGCGAACTGGATGAGCACGAAGCATGCGACCTCGTAACCGTCTGCAACCAGCGGCCGGGCGGTGTGGCCGCGGGCGGTGCGGGTCATCATGCCGAGCGTGAGTCCGCCGATCGCGCCGACCGTCAGCGCGTGGATCGCGAACGACTCCGCCAGCCACCCCATCGACGACGCTGCCCGCAGCGCGAGATGTGCGACGATCCAGGCGTACGCCGCGTGCAGTATCCACACCAGCGGCGTACCGAGCGTGCGCCAGCCGCGCCACAGCGCGAGCCGCGCGCCATGAGAGATCGCGGCAAGCAGCGCCAGAGCGGCGACGAGCGGCGGCGGCAACTGGAAAAGATCGGCAACGAAAAGCGCCAGCACGGCACCGAGCGCGACCGTCTCCAGCAGCGGCTGGCGCGTGGCGCCCGCACCGGGCACGCCGTTGTTGGTGAACATCGGGATGACGCGCCCGCCCATGACCACCATGATGAAGAGCATCACGTCCAATCCCAGCGCCAGCCCGAGCCGCGGCGGCAGCACCGCCTGGCCGAGCAGCGCCAGGTGCAGCGCGGCGACCAGCCCGCTCATCAGCACGAGCAAGCCGACGAAAAAGTAGTTTCGAACATTGCGCGCACGCAGCAGAGGGATGGCAATTGCGGTCGCGAGCGCGAGGGGAAACGCCGCGTTGACGATGGCGGCCGCGGTGGGCCACGGTGTCAGCACCAGGATCCGGCCGGCCACCCACAGCGCCGCCAGCGCCATCAGCGGTGCGCCCACCGGCGTCGGCTGACCGGTCCAGGCGCGCACCGCCGTCAGCAGAAAACCGGCCACGACCGCCAGGGTAAATCCGAACAGCATCTCGTGGCCATGCCACAGCGGCCCCTGCAGGTACGCGGAAGGCAGCCAGCCGGAATGCTGCGCCACCCACAGAGACACGCTCAACCCGCTGTAGATCGCGGCGAGCAGATAGAACGGGCGAAATCCCAGGCGCCACAGCGGTTCACCGAAGCGCGACATCTCCACGTCACCGCACCAGCGGCGTATCAGCGGCCTCGAGATCGATCCCTTCCACGTCGGCCTCTCCCGCCAGCACGAGCAGGTACTGGCGCAACGCCGTCACGAACGCCTGCTGGCGCAGCGCCATGGCCACTGCAGCGCGCACCGCCTCGAACGGCTGCAGGGTGCCGGGCTCGCGTTCGAGCACCTCCACCACGTGCAGGCCGAAGCGGCTGTGAATGAGCCGCGGCAGCACGCCCACCTCCGCCCGGCCGAACACCTCACGCGCAAACTCGGGCGCGCAGTCGCCGGCTTCAAGCCAGCCCAGGTCGCCACCTTGCTCGCCGCTCGGGCAGTTCGACCATTTGCGCGCCGCCTCGGCAAAGCGGTCAGCCTCCCCGCCGTCGTGGCAACGCACGTCGAGAAAGACGGGCTCCACCTGCTTGCGCAGCGCTGCCACGTCCACGCCCGGCGTCACCGCGAACAGGATATGCCGCACGCGAACGCGCTCGCCGGTGCGATAGTCGCTCTCGTGCGCGGCGTAGTGCCGGCGGCATGCCGCTTCGTCGGGTTCGGGGCGTTCGAGATCACGCTCCAGCAGCGCGTCGATGGCGCTCGCCGCAGCCTCACTGATGATGCCATCGGGTGTGGAAGCGTCCGCTGCGTCGAGCAAGCCGGCGCCCTGCGCGGCCTGGCGCAGCAGCTCGGTGCAGGCGCGCTGGCGCAATTCCTCCGGCGTTAACCGTTCCTGCTCGGTATTGAGCGCGATGCCGTTGATGCGGGCGATGGCTGACGATGTCATGAGCCTGCAATCAGCGCGCGGCGGGCGGGTTGTCGATGGCGCCGGCCGGGCTCGGGTGCGGCACGGCGCTCGGCTGGCCCGGCAGGTTCTGGCCCGCGGGCACGTTGAGCCGCCGCGAGCGCACCACCTGGTAAGGCCGGAAGAGATAGCCGACCGCGGCGAAGCCGCTCCAGACATGCACCAGCCGGCTGAACGGCAGCAGCAGGAAGATGGTCATGCCGAGCACGATATGAAACAAGAACGGCCAGGGCAGGGTCGCCAGCGCGGCGGCGTCCACCGGCCGCAGGGTCACGATGCGCTGCGCCCAATCGGCCAGGATCAGCATCGCGGTGCCGTCGGCGTGCTGCCACGAGTACGGCAGCGTGATCAGACCCACCGTCAACTGCACCCACAGCACGATCAGTATGGCGATGTCGCTCGGATGGCTGGTGTGGCGGATGCGCGGGTCGGCCAGCCGGCGGTAGAGCAGCATCGTGAGCCCCACGAAGCAGATCGCGCCGGCGATGCCGCCCGCGGTCACGGCGAGCATCTGTTTGGTCGCGGCACTCATGAAGACGCCGTACACCGCGTGCGGCGTGAACAGCCCGAACAGATGGCCGAAAAACAGGAACAGGACCCCGACGTGGAACAGGTTGCTGCCCCAGCGCAGCAGGTCGCGGCGCAGGAGCTGGGACGAGTCGCTCTTCCAGCTGTACTGGTTCTGGTCGAAGCGGATGAGACTGCCCACGATGAGCACCGTGAAGCACACGTAGGGATAGACCTGGAACAGAAAACCATGCAGCGGGCTCATGAGCTTGCTCCTTGCGGGGGGATAGCGGCCTTGCGCACGATGCGGACGGGTTGGGGGTTGCCCGGCCGCGCCTGCCCCTGGGTCGAGCAGCCGTCGAAGGCGGGCGGCTCGGCCCAGGTTTCATCGAGCGCCGGTTCCACTGCGAGTTCGACGGGCCGCGCCTGCTCGCCCGCCATGTCGAGGAGCGCGCCCAGCACGCTGGCGTAGCGGCTGCCGCGCTGGAGCAGCGCGCTGAAAATCGCGTTCAGCAGGTGCGCAATTTCTCCGAGGAACGCCTTGGCCTCGCGCGGCGGCTGGGTCGAGACGAACTCGAGCACCGCCGGCAGGTAATCGGGAAGTTCCCCCGGTGCGAGATAAAGGCCGCCCCGCTCGTAGGTCTGCGCGAGATCGATCATCGCCGGGCCGCGGTCGCGCGAGTCGCCGTGCACGTGCTCGAACAGATGCAGCGACGTGGCCCGCCCGCGGTCAAAGGTTTCCACGTAGGTCGTTTCCGCCTCCAGTGATTCGCTCGCGGCGAGCCAGCGCGCCAGCGATTCGATCTCGCCGCGCCGGGCAGCGGAAAGCGCGTTGTCTTCGGCGAGCAGCGCCGTCATCTCCGGCAGGTGGCCGCGCAACCGCGTATCGGGATAGCCGAGCAGCGCCGCCAGCACGCGCAGCGTTGCCGCGCCGGGATGAAGGCGCGGCGCGCCCGCGGAGGGGTGGGAAAAGGTCGTCATGTCAGATCTGCGCCTTGATGGGAATGGTGCGTTTCTTCTCGGCCCCGAAGAGGCTCACGTCGCTCACGCCGTCGGAGCAGCCGTTGCCGAAGCTGAAGCCGCAGCCGCCGCGCACGTTGAAGGCGTTTTCGGTGTACTCGCGGTGCGTCGAGGGGATCACGAAGCGGTCCTCGTAGTTGGCGATGGCCATGATCCGGTACATCTCCTCGACCTGCGCGTCGGTAAGGCCCACCTGCTGCAGCACCGCCGAATTGACGCGGTTGTCCACGTGCTTGCTGCGCTGGTAGGCGCGCATGGCGAGCATGCGCTCCAGCGCGCGGACGACCGGCGCGGTGTCCCCCGCGGTGAGCAGGTTCGCGAGGTACTTCACCGGGATGCGAAGCTGGCTCACGTCGGGAATCTCGCCGTTCGCCCCCAGGTGGCCGGCATTGGCGGCGGCGCTGATCGGCGAGAGCGGCGGCACGTACCAGACCATGGGCAGCGTGCGGTACTCCGGGTGCAGCGGCAACGCGACTTTCCATTCCACCGCCATCTTGTAGACCGGGCTGCGGCGCGCGCCTTCCAGCCACTCTTCGGGAACACCGTCGGCGCGCGCCTGTGCGATCACCGCCGGGTCGTTCGGGTCGAGGAACAGGCCGAGCTGCGCGTGATAGAGATCGCGGTCGTGCTCGACGCTGGCGGCCTGCTGAATGCGGTCGGCGTCGTAGAGCAAAACGCCCAGGTAGCGGATGCGCCCGACGCAGGTTTCGGAGCACACGGTGGGCTGGCCGGCTTCGATGCGCGGGTAGCAGAAGATGCACTTCTCGGCCTTGCCGCTCTTCCAGTTGTAATAGATCTTCTTGTACGGGCAGCCCGAGACGCACATGCGCCAGCCGCGGCACTTGTCCTGGTCGATGAGCACGATGCCGTCCTCCTCGCGCTTGTAGATCGAGCCCGAGGGGCAGCTTGCCACGCACGACGGGTTGAGGCAGTGCTCGCACAGGCGCGGCAGATACATCATGAAGGTGTTCTCGAACTGCGCGTACATCTCCTTCTGGATGTCGTCGAAGTTCTTCTCCTTGCTGCGCTTGGCGAATTCGCCGCCCAGGATCTCCTCCCAGTTTGGACCCCAGACGATCTTGTCCATCTGCTTGCCGGTGATCAGGCTCCTCGGGCGCGCCGTGGGCGAGGCGGTCATCTCCGGCGCCGACTGCAGGTGCGCGTAGTCGTAGGTGAACGGCTCGTAGTAATCGTCGATCTGCGGCAGATTGGGGTTGGCGAAGATCTTCATCAGGAGCTGCCACTTGCCGCCCTGGCGCGGCTCGATGCGGCCGTTGCGCTTTCTCACCCAGCCGCCGTTCCACTTGTCCTGGTTTTCCCACTCCTTGGGGTAGCCGATGCCGGGCTTGGTCTCGACGTTGTTGAACCACGCATACTCCATGCCGGGGCGGCTGGTCCAGACGTTCTTGCACGTCACCGAGCAGGTGTGGCAGCCGATGCACTTGTCCAGATTGAGGACCTTGCCGATTTGCGCGCGTACCTTCATGCCACTTCTCCCTGGTCCAGCGTGGGCTTGATCAATTGCTCGGCGACCGGCGTGTCGAGCCAGTCGATGCGGTTCATCTTGCGCACCAGCACGAACTCGTCGCGATTGGTGCCGATGGTCCCGTAGTAGTTGAAACCGTAGGAGAGCTGGGCATAGCCGCCGATCATGTGCGTGGGCTTGATCACCGTGCGCGTGACCGAATTATGAATGCCGCCGCGCACGCCGTTGATTTCCGAGCCCGGCGTGTTCACGATATTTTCCTGGGCGTGATACATCATCACCATGCCCGGCTTCACGCGCTGGCTGACGACCGCGCGCCCCGTGAGTGCGCCGTTCACGTTGAAGAGTTCGATCCAGTCGTTGTCTTCGATGTTGGCGCGGCGGGCGTCGTCCTCGCTGATCCAGATGCAGGGCCCGCCCCGGGACAGGGTCAGCATGATGAGGTTGTCCGTGTAGGTCGAGTGGATGCCCCACTTCTGATGCGGCGTGATGAAGTTGAGCGCGATCTCCGGGTTGCCGTTGGGCTTTGCGCCCGCCATGGCCGCCGTGGTCTTGAGATCGACGGGTGGGCGGTAGCTCGAAAAGCCTTCGCCGAACGCGCGCATCCACGGGTGGTCCTGGTAGAACTGCTGGCGGCCCGTGAGGGTGCGCCACGGAATCAGCTCGTGCACGTTGGTGTAGCCGGCGTTGTACGAAACCGTTTCCGATTCGATGCCGCTCCAGGTCGGGCTCGAAATGATCTTGCGCGGCTGGGCGACTATGTCCCGGAAACGGATCTTCTCGTCCTCGCGGTGCACGGCAAGATGCGCGTGCTGTCGCCCGGTCTGCTTTGCGAGCGCCTCCCAGGCCTTCACCGCCACCTGGCCGTTGGTCTCGGGCGCGAGCATCATCACCACTTCGCAGGCATCGACGTCGGTTTCGATCTTCGGCATGCCGAGGGTCGCGCCTTCCGTGGTCACGACGCCGTTCAACTGGCCCAGTTGCTTCACCTCGGACTGGGTGTTCCAGGCGATGCCCTTGCCGCCATTGCCCACCTTGTCCATGAGCGGGCCCAGCGCGGTAAAGCGCTTATAGACGTTGGGGTAGTCGCGTTCGACCACCGTCATCTGCGGCGCCGTCCTGCCCGGGATCAATTCGCATTCGCCCTTTTTCCACTCCTGCACGCCGAAGGGCTGAGCCAGCTCCGCGGGCGTATCGTGCATGAGCGGCGTGAGCACCAGTTCCTTCTCGACGCCCAGGTGATCGACGCACACTTCGCTGAACTTCTTCGCGAAGCCCTTGTAGATGTCCCAGTCGCTGCGCGACTGCCAGGCGGGGTCCACCGCGTTGGTCAGCGGATGGATGAAGGGATGCATGTCGGTCGTATTGAGATCGTTCTTCTCGTACCAGGTCGCGGTGGGCAGCACGATGTCGGAATAAAGACAGGTCGTGCTCATGCGAAAGTCGAGCGTGACCAGCAGGTCGAGCTTGCCTTCCGGGGCCCGGTCGTGCCACACCACTTCCTGGGGCCTGGCCTCGCCGGCGCCGAGATCCTTGCCCTGCACGCCGTTGCTCGTGCCGAGCAGGTGCTTCAGGAAATACTCGTGGCCCTTGCCGCTGGAGCCGAGGATGTTCGAGCGCCAGACGAACATGTTGCGCGGCCAGTTGTCCGGGTGGTCGGGGTCTTCGCAGCTCATCCTGAGCGAGCCGTCCTTCAGCGCCCTGACCGCGTACTCCCTGGGATCCATTCCGGCCGCCTGCGCCTCGCGTACAACTTCCAGCGGATTCCTCTTCAACTGCGGCGCGGAAGGCAGCCACCCCATGCGCTCGGCGCGCACGTTGTAGTCGATCATGCTGCCGCCGAACGCCTTGCTGTCGGCGAGCGGCGAAAGCACCTCCTCGACGCCGATCTTTTCGTAGCGCCATTGGTCGGTGTGCGCGTAGAAGAAGCTCGTGCTGTTTTGCTGGCGCGGCGGGCGGATCCAGTCGAGCGCGAACGCGAGCGCCGTCCAGCCGGTCTGCGGGCGCAGTTTTTCCTGGCCCACGTAGTGCGCCCAGCCGCCGCCGCTCTTGCCGACGCAGCCGCACAGCATCAGCTTGTTGATGACGCCGCGGGAGTTCATGTCGCTGTGGTACCAATGATTCATCGCCGCGCCGATGATGACCATGGAACGGCCCTGTGTTTTCTCGGCGTTATCGGCGAACTGGCGCGCGACGGCGATGACCTGCGCGCGCGGCACGCCGGTCACCTTTTCCTGCCAGGCCGGTGTGTACGGCGTGTCGTGATCAAAGCCGCTGGCAGCGAACTCTCCGGGGAGGCCACGGGCGACACCGTACTGCGCGGCTTGAAGGTCGAACACCGTTGCCACCAGCGCCTCGCCGCCATTCACGGCAATGCGCTCCACCGGCACGGTTCGCAACAGCACGTCGTTCCCGGGGTTATTGTCGAAATGCTCGCGCGCGATGCCGCCGAAGTACGGAAATCCGACCGTTGCGGTCGCTGCGCCCTGCCCGCCTTCCAGCAGCGAGAGCCTGAGCTTCACTTCACGGCCGTGCTGCGCCTCTTTCGCCTCGAGATTCCACTGGCCCTGGTCGGCCCGGCCATCGGGACCCCAGCGAAAGCCGATGGCGCCATTCGGGAGCACCACTTTCCCGTGCTCGTCGAACGCGACGGTCTTCCACTCCGGATTATTGGCCTGCCCGAACTTGCCCTCAAAATCAGATGCACGCGCGTAGCGATCGGGCACCATGATTTTTTCGCCGCCGGGCAGCGTGTGTTGCTTCAGCAGCACCAGCATCGGCAGATCGGTGTAGCGGCGCGCGTAATCGTCGAAGTAGGCGCTGCGCCGGTCAAAGTAGAACTCCTTCAGGATGACGTGACCCATCGCCATGGCGAGGGCGGCATCGGTGCCCTGCTTCGGATGCAGCCACAGGTCGCACAGCTTCGCGACTTCGGAATAATCCGGCGTCACGGCTACGGTTTTCGTTCCCTTGTAGCGGACTTCCGTGAAGAAGTGCGCATCGGGCGTGCGCGTCTGCGGCACGTTGGAGCCCCAGGCGATGATGAAGCCGGAGTTGTACCAGTCCGCGGACTCCGGCACGTCCGTCTGCTCGCCCCAGACTTGCGGGCTCGAGGGCGGCAGGTCGCAGTACCAGTCGTAGAAACTCATGCACACGCCGCCGATCAAGGAGAGGTAGCGGCTGCCCGCGGCATAGGAGACCATCGACATCGCCGGAATCGGAGAAAAGCCGATGATGCGATCCGGCCCGTGCTTCTTGATGGTGTGGACGTTCGCTGCAGCCACGATCTCGTTGACCTCGTCCCAGCTCGAGCGGGCAAAACCGCCGAGACCGCGCACGCTCTGGTAATCGCGGCGCGCGACTTCATCGCCGACGATGGACGCCCACGCTGCGACCGGCGGCAGCGTCTGCCGCGCTTGGCGCCAGCGCCTGAGCAGGCGCCCGCGCACCATCGGGTATTTGAGGCGGTTCGAGCTGTAGAGGTACCAACTGTAGCTTGCGCCGCGCGCGCAGCCGCGCGGTTCGTGATTGGGCATGTCCCAGCGCGTGCGCGGATAGTCGGTCTGCTGGGTTTCCCAGGTGACGATGCCGCCCTTGACGTAGATTTTCCACGAACAGGAACCCGTGCAGTTCACGCCGTGGGTGGAACGCACGATCTTGTCGTGCGCCCAGCGGTTGCGATAGGCGTCTTCCCAGGTGCGGTCTTCCCCGGTGACGAGGCCGTGGCCGTCGGCGAACGATTCCTTCGGGCTGGAGAAATAGGTCAGTCGGTCAAGAAAATGGCTCATTGATTTTCCTCGTGGCGGCCGTGCGGGGTGGGTACAGCCGAAATGCGGCCCAACAATATTAGCGAGCGCGATCGTTTCGTATCAAGCGGCAAGAGTAAACAAGTCCCTGCTCTCAACAGGACATAAGCGCGTTCTTGCGCGCGTAATACCACCAAGTGATAACGATGCACGTAATGTAAAACACGATGAACGCATAGAGGGCGCCCTCGGGACCGCCCATCATGGTGATCGAGGTGCCATAGCTCTTGGGAATGAAGAACCCCCCGTAGGCCGCGATCGCGGCGGAAAAGCCGAGCACGGCGGCCGATTCCTTGTTGGCGTCCTTCACTGCCTGCTCCTCGGCCGCCCGCCCCTTGCCCGCAGCTTCGCGCTGCCGCTCGGTGAGGAAGATGACCGGAATCATGCGGAACGTCGAGCCGTTGCCGATGCCCGTGGTGAGAAACAGCAGGATGAACATCAGCAGGAAGCCGGTGAAACTTCCCTGTGACGGCCCCGAAGGCAGGTAGTAGAGCACGCCGCCCACGGCGGCTGCCATGACGATGAAGTTCCAATAGGTGACTCTTGCGCCGCCGAGCTTGTCTGCAAGCCAACCGCCGAAAGGCCTGATGATCGCGCCGACAAACGGGCCGAGCCAGGCGTATTGCAGCGCGTTCACCTGCGGGAACTGCGACTTGATGAGCAGTGGAAACCCCGCCGAATAGCCGATGAACGAGCCGAAGGTGCCCAGGTAGAGCCAGCACATGATCCAGTTGTGCTTGCGCTTGAAAATGATCGCCTGCTCGGTAAACGACGCCCTCGCGTCGGCGATGTCGTTCATGGCGATCCAGGCAGCGATCGAGGCAATCGCAATGAACGGCACCCAGATGAAGGCGGCGTTTT
>JBQTJV010000029.1:0-21889 GCA_052386775.1 Betaproteobacteria bacterium | reverse complement strand
GAATTCATAGATGGTGCCCGCGTCGGCGTCCGAAAGCTCCACCGCGCGCGCGACAATCGTCGACAGGACCGTGGGCAGATCGAGGGACGAGCTGACCGCTGCACCCACTTCGCCAAGCGCGCGAAGTTCGGCTACCGATCGGCTGAGTTCGTCGGTTCGTTCGGCCACCTTCTGCTCGAGGCCGGCATACGACTCCTGGAGCCTAGCCGCTGCCCGGTTGAATTCAGTCCCGAGCGCCTCCAGTTCGTCGCCGGTTCGCAGTTCGATGCGATGGCCGAGATCGCCGGCGCCGATCGTCGCCGCACCGGATTGCAGCACGCGAATCGGCGCGACCATGCGGCGCGCGAGGAGCACGCTCGCCAGCACGGAGAGCACAAGTCCTACGAACAGAATGACGGCGCCGCGGAGCAGACTTGCCTGCAGCGGCGCAAATGCCTCGGCGAGCGGCTGCTCCACGAACACAAACCATCCCAACGAATTGATCGCGGCGTGCGCCGAGAGTACGCTCTTTCCTTCAAAACCCTTGGCGATCGTGACACGGGACTCGTCGGAATCGGCAGCCTTGCTCGCGCGCGCTTCCTGAACCTGAGTGAGACCGGAAAGATCGCGATTCTGGAGCACCAGGCTCACGTCCGGGTGTGCGATCAGCCGGCCGCGCGCATCGACCACGTACGCGTGTCCGAACTTCCCCACCCGGATCCGGGAGACCACGTCCCAGATCGCCTTCAGACTCACGTCGGCAACCGTCACCTCGACCGCATACTCTCCCGAGGGCACCGCGATTGTCATGTACGGTTCTGATTCGTTGTGGAAGTAGACCGGGCTGAAATAGGTCTTACCGGTCTTCGTAGCGAGAAATGCCGGTGACCGGGAGAAGTCATCGCCACTGCCAATCGCGTCCAGCTCGAAACGCGACACCCGCACCTGTTCCCGGCCAGCGATGTCGAGGTGGCGCACCGCCTTGGCCGGCGGCACGCTGCGCAGGAAACGCAGGAAGTCCAGTTCGCGCTGCTCAAGCAGCGCGCTCGCGAGCGTGTCCCGGAACGCCACCCCGGTGCGCCGCGGCAGCGCCACCGCCGGATCATCCGAGGCGGCGTGCGTGGTCGCGCGCAGCTGGCGCTCGATTTCCATGACAAAGCGCTCGATGCGCTCCGCCGCCGCGAGCGCCTTCTCGCGCTCCAGGCGAACCAGCCCGCGCTGCACCTCCTGGTACGAGAAGTACAGCTCCACCAGGCCGCTGCCGACGAGCAGGCCGCCCACCAGCACGGCGAAGACGACCACGTACTTCCAGAACAGCTTCCCGCTTGGCGCTGCGGTGCTCATCGCCGGATCGTATCCGCACGCAGCATGATTTTTCTCGGCACGGTGAGGCCGAGCGTCGTGGCGGTCTTCAGATTCACCGCGAGATCAATTCTGTCGGCGCCTTCCACCGGCAGGTCAGCCGGCCGCGCGCCGCGCAGAATCCTGGCGACGAGCCGGGCGGCCTGCACGCCCTGCGCATGGTAATCCGGCCCATACGATGCGAGCCCGCCGTGTCCCACCCAGAGTGAGGTGGCGAACACGGCCGGGATTCGCGACGCCATGGAAACCTCGAGCAGCGCCGCCGGAATGTCGAGCGTGCCGACGTCCGGGGGCAGGAGGGCATCGCCTGGCTCGATGGATTTGAGGGTGTACGCAAGTTGCTCCGGCGTATACACCGCCCGGGCCAGCAATTTCACGTTCAACTGCTTGGCTGCGGTTTCCGCACGCCGGATCGCCTCGATTGACGAAGGATCGTCGCCGTGATGGATGGCCCAGACGCGCTTGACCTTGGGCGCCAGGGTTTTGAGGATTTCCAGGCGCTTTGCCACCAGGTCGGAAGTGAGACTCGACACCCCGGTGAGATTCTCTCCCGGTTTCGCGATGGTGCGCAGAATCCCTGCCATGACCGGATCGCCGACCAGCGTGAAGACGATGGGAATCTTCCTGGTGGCGCTCTGCGCCGCCTGGGTCGCCGCCTCGTTGCTCGTTACGATGATATCGACGCCTTCCTTGACGAGCGCTTCGGCCGCACTGCGCGTCGCTTCGGGCTTGCCCTGCGTGAAGCGGATGTCGAATACGACGTCGCGCCCCTCCTCCAAACCCAACTCGCGCAGCCCGGCGCGGAGCCCTTCGACGGTGGGATGATTCGCGGCCCATGCCTCGTTGAGCACACCGATGCGGTGGGGCCGCTGCGGCTGCTGACCATAGGCGCCCATAGGCAGCACGACGAACAACATCGCCATCATAGCCGCGAACTTCACATGCACCGCTGACATCATCAATTCACACCGCCACGAACTCGTGGTAGGAAGCCTCGGACACGGCGCGCCAACCGCCGAGCCGTCCCTGGAACTTCGTGAATGACGCATAGACCTTCTTTGCCGTCGGAGACTTCTCCGCCTCCGCAACGAGGACCTCGGCCGCCAGCTTCCTCAAGTCGCGCAACACCGCTGGCGGCAGCCCGAGAATCTCCACCTTGCCCTTGTACTCGGCCTTCAATTTCTCCAGTCCGATCGCGTTCTTCGCCTCGTATTCGGCGAGTCCATACACCGAAATAGCCGATACGGCGTGATCCAGAATGCGGCGCAGGTCGGCGGGAAGGCCATCGTAGGCTTTCTTGTTGAAAGTGAATTCGAGTGTCGTCGCCGGCTCGTGCCAGCCCGGGTAGTAGTAGTAACGCGCAGTGTTCTGTAACCCGAGTTGGAGATCATCGTGCGGACCCACCCACTCAGCCGCGTCGATCGCGCCGCGCTCCAGCGCTGCGAAAATCTCACCGCCTGGCGTCAGTACGACCGTGCCGCCCGCCTTGGCGACGACCTGGCCGCCGAGGCCGGGGATGCGCATCTTGAGTCCCTTGTAGTCGGCAATGGTGTTGATCTTTTTTCTGAACCAGCCCGCCATTTGGGGACCGGTCGCCGGACCGGGACGCGGGACGAGGTTGAATGCGGCATAGGTCTCTTCCCACAACTTGAGCCCGTCGCCATGGAAGTACCAACTCGACATCCCGCTAGGATTCATGCCGAACGGCACACTGCAGAACCATTGCATTGCGGGGTCCTTGGCGACCCAGTAGTAAGAGGCGCCCATAAACGCCTCGACTATGCCCTTGGACGCCGCGTCGAAAACCCCGAGCGGCGAGGTGATCTGCCCGGCGGGAAACACTTCGATCGTGAGCCGCCCGCCGCTTAATTCAGCGACGATTTTTGCGAGCCGCTGGGCGGAGCCGAGCATCACGTTGAGGGCCGGCGTCCACGTGGTCGGCATTCGCCAGCGATACTTTTGTTGCGCGATGACGGCCGGCGCATGCATGATGCCCGTTGTACCGGCGGTCAGTGCCCCCGCGGTAGCAATAAAATTGCGTCGTTTCATGACACTCCCATTGTTATGAGATCTCGAATCTACGGCCGCTGATTCCACGGCGGTGTCGGAAAACGCGGCCGATCCGCAGCAAGTTCCTCCGGCCACACGATCACCTTCTTGCCATCCTGCCACTGAAACATCACCATCTTGTGCGCGGTCTGGAAGCCGCCCGCGTCCACCTTGAACGCCCCGTAAGCCGTATTGCCTTCGAAGCTTCGAATCGCGTCGCGTATTCTGTCCCGGTCCAGGGAGCCCACACGCTTAACGGCGTCGAGCAAGATCTGACAGGCCGTGTAGCCCTGCGCCGTGTGATAGGAAAGTCCTGCGCCGGGAAACTGTTTGGCGTAGTCTTCAGTGAATTCGCGGGCGCCCGGATACTGACGAGCGATGGGAATCAGGCCGCCGGCACGCAAGGTCACGAGCTCGGGCAACCACTGACTGGCGCCGTAGACGAACTCCGCGTCCCGGCCGAGCACTTCGTGGAATTTCGGCAAATCACCGCCGACGGTTACCGCGTGCATCTTCGGATTGATACCGGCGGCTTTCATTTGCCGCGTGATTGCGACGGCATCATCAAAATAGGTCGCCGCAGCGACGACGTCGGGATTGGTGGCCTTGACCTTTGCGAGCAGCGGTGCGAAATCTTTCGTCTGTCGCGGATAGGCCTCGAGAACGATGGCCTGCATCCCACGTCTTTTCGCAAGGTCGACGGTGCCCAGCGCTATCGCCTTGGGGAAGAGCGTGTCCTCGTAGACAACGGCGATGGTCTTCAAGCCGCGCTTGGCCGCCAAGTCGATGAGCCCTTCGAGATAAACCTCGGCGGGTGACAGAAGCATGAAAATGTACGTCCGTCCTTTTTTGAAGATGGAGGTGGTCGCAGCGCCTGCAGCGATCATTGGCATGCGATGTTTTTCGGTGATGTTCGCGACCGCTTCGGTGAGAGGCGAAGAGTACGGCGAAAAGATAAGGTCAACTTTTTCCTGACCGAGCAGCTTTTCGTAGATCGCAATAGCGTCTGGCGCCTGCGAGCGGTCGTCTTCGACGATGACCTCGAGCTTGCGCCCCAGCAGGCCACCGCGGGCGTTAACCTGCTTCACGCACAGTTGTTGGCCGCGGTGCTGAGTTTGACCCAATTCGGCGAATTGACCGGTCATCGACACAGAAGCACCGAGGCGGATCGGCGCCTGGGCGTGAACCGCCCCGCCTGCACTTCCGACGCAAAAGAGGGCTAAAACGGCGCTCGCGCGCCTTAAGACGGTTTCGAAGAAACGAAACCAAGTGCGGACAATCAACATGGTCCTCCTCCTTGCATGAATGCCCAGCGAGAAGGATCGTAGTAAGGGGAAAAGTCGGGCGCATCCCCTGATTTAGGTATTTTTGGGCGCTGGTCGTCGCGGCTACACCGTTCCGACTTGAGGCTCAAATCCGGACGCAGGCGGGAAATAGAGCGACACGGCGGTACCGCCGCCGCCGCATCGCTCGACGTGCAGGCGCGCCCCGAGCTGCTCCGCCCGTTTGCGCATGCCCGAAAGTCCGCGGCCAGCGCCTCGGGCAGCGTCGGGATCGAAGCCGGCGCCATCGTCGGCCACGCTTATCACCACTGCCCCATCCTGCCGTGTGACGGATACGGTGATTGCAGTCGGGCGCGCATGTTTGATCGCATTGTTGAGCGCCTCCTGGACGATGCGCATCGCATTCAGCGCGGACTGCGGCGGCAACGCGTCCAACTCCGGCAGCGGGTCCACTTCCCAGACCAGGCGAATGCCTAGCTCTGCCAGTCGCGGCTCCAGCCGGTAGCGCAGGTCGGCGAGCTTCGGCAGCAGGCCCTGATTCAGGTGGTCGAGAGAATCGATGATGAGCCGCAGGTCCTGCAGCGCTTCCTCGATGTTGCGCGCGGCCACGGCGCGGTCGCCGTCTTCGCGTTTCACCAAGCGCAGCGCGGTGACGAGTTGCGAGCCCATGCCGTCGTGCATGTCCTGCAGGATGCGCGCCCGCTCTGCGATGATCGCTTCCTGCTGCTCGCGCGCCGCCCGCTCCCTGTCGCGCACGAAGCGCTCGACGAACAAGTACTGGAGCACCAGGTACAGTGGCAACGCGCATGCGGGATCGATCCGGAATGGCTCAGGCGATAACCATCCCATCAGTATCCCCATGATTTGAAGCTGGCCGCTGAACCAGAGGATCTCGGTCCCCGCCAGGGCATAGCTGCGCCAGGAGCGCTGGCGCCAGGCTGCCTGAATCAGCATTGCAGGTGCGAGCACGCGAAGCAGCGCGGTGGGAAGCATGAGGAGGCCCATTTGCCTGGACCCCTGTTCCGCATCTCCGTGAACAACGACAACCACCGCCAGGAGCAGTGTAATCGCGGAAATGATATGCAGTACCCATGGATACCAGCGCCAGTTCGATTCGCTGTAGCGGTAAAACAGATGGAGCAGCGTCCAGTTGAAAACGGTGAGCAATACGACGATCAGTGTTGTCCACGCGAAGCGGGTGAGCGGCGGCGGCGGCAACACGAACATCCCGAGAAACACGGTCCACAGCAGCATCACGACCATGAAATGGGGGACTCGTGTACGCCGCTCACGCCACCACACGAGGAAAGCAAATAAAGAGCTGGCCAGCATCAGGGCGAAGAGCGCCTGCGGGATGATACGTTGGGGGATTTCACGCACCAGCCAGGCGGGACGCAGCCGCTCGATGTCGCCGATGCGCACGTCCCACAGGCCTTCACCGCCGACGCCGAACCCTTGCACGCGGATGTGCAGCGTGTTCTCGCCGACGCGAAACAGGCCCTGCGGCAGGGGAATAAGGTAGGCGCGGTGGCTCGTGCTGGTGCCGACGGGACCGTCAGGTTTCGTAAACCGGACTTCCGGATTCAGAATCGAGCCGTTGAGCCACAATTGTCCCGTTACTCCGACGCGCGACACGTACAGCGCCATGCCTTGTGGCGGCATGGCATCGAGCCGGAATTGCATGCGGTACCAACCGATGCCGGCCAACCCCGGGTGATTGTGCAGCCAGGAATCGGGCAGCCGTTGCGTTTGCCATCCGTCCTGCGGGGGCGTGTCGGCGTCGCTGATGACAAACTCCGCCTGCCCGAACTTCAGAACGCCTTCATCGTCATTCCGGCGAAAGCCGGAATCCAGTGATGTTTTCTGGATCCCGGCGTACGCCGGGAAGACGGGCGACATGGCGTACGCGGGGATGACGGGCGACATGGCATACGCCGAGAAGGCGATTCGCGAAGCATCATCGTGGATCGCTGCGCCTACCGATGGCAGCCACAAGAAGAACGCGACCACGCCCGCGAGCGCGAGCCGCACCCGCGGTTCAGTCGATCTGCCCGGTCTCACGCGCGCGATTGACGGCCTGAACACGATTATTGACCGCCAGCTTGCCGTAGATGCGCTTCACGTGCGTCGTAACGGTATGAGATGACAGGCTGAATGCGACAGCGGTCTCCGCGACGGATTTGCCCTGCGCGATGAACTTGAGGATCTCGGTTTCCCGCGCCGTCAGGCTTTCGACGAGCGCGTTGCCATTGACAGGCGAGGTTACCCGGGCCGGCCGCTGTGGCGCAAAGCGCTTCAGCACGTGACGGGCGATCATCGGCGAGAGTGGTGCACCGCCTTCATGGACCATGCGGATCGCACGTACGAACTCGTCCGGGGTCGCGTCCTTGAGCAGGTAGCCTTTCGCGCCCGCCTCCAGGGCACGCACCACGTGGCCTTCATCACCGAACACCGTGACTACCAGCGCGTCCGATTTGGGTGCGATGGCGGCCAGTTCGCTGATCAAGGCGGTGCCATCGCCGTCCGGCAATCCCAGGTCGATGATCATCACATCGGGGGCGCCATGCCTCGCCAGCGCCGCGCGGCCAGCGGAGAGATCGCTCGCCACGTCCAGCAGCGCGAGGTCGGGTGCAGCATCGATTATCGATGCGAATTCGCGGCGCAGCGTGTCGTCGTCTTCGACGACCATAACCGAAATGCGAGGACCGGCTGCCATCAGCGGAAAGTATATTGCGCCGCCACGAATAGGGTGCGCGCGGCCGCCGGCCGCCCCAAATAAGTCGGTCGCCGGGTCACGACCGCATAGTCGATGTACTTCTCGTTGAAGAGATTCCGGATACCGGCCTTGAGCAGCCAGTCGCCGCGGCGCGCGCTCAGCTTGAGATCCGCGACAGTATACGCGGGGATTTCACGCCCGAAAGTGTTGGTCTCGTCCGCGTCGAAGGCGCTGGTGCCGGTGTAATGGACATCGAAATCAGCTCGGGCGCGACTCGATAAGGCCCAATTGAAACCTGTGTTCAGCGTATGGCGCGGAGAGATCGGCACGCGGTTTCCCGCAATCGATTGTCCACCGACGGTCCCTTCCCGGAAGGTGGCGTCAGCGTAGGTGTAGTTGGCGCGCAAAGCCAGGGATGCCGTCGCCTGCCAGCTTCCCTCCACTGAAAAGCCCTGGCGGCGCGTCGGCTGCCGGTTGCGGCTGCCCAGAGTCACCGGATCGAAAAACAGCTCGTTGCTCAAATCGACGCGAAACACCGCGGCGCGGTAACGCCACGCCGAGCCGGCACCGTCGAGCCCGAATTCCATATCGCGCGCCGTCTGCGGCTCGAGCAGCGTCACCCTCGCAAACGCGGGATTGAAGTTGTCGCTGACGTTGGGGAGCCGAAAGCTGTTGCCGCGCCTGCCGTACACGTTCAGCGCCGGCCACAACGCCTGCCGCGCCGAAACATCCCAGGCGCGGAGCGTGTGCCTGCGCGCGCCGCTTGCCGCCGGATTGACGCGATCCATTACGTCGTAGCGCGCACGTTGCCCGCGCGCGCCCAAGGTCAAAGTGGTCCGGGTGGCGAACGTCATCGCATGCTGCGCGTAGAGTGCCGCAGTGCGCTGCGTCGAATGCGGACGCCCCACTATCGTGGGGCCCGAGTTGCTGTCGAACTTCCAGTCCTCGAAGTCCGCGCCGACGACGAGCGCGTTTTCCCACGAACCGAATTCCGGCCGGAATTGCATCCGTGGCGCGAAGGTCCACAAACTGACCTGCGTGTCCACGCTGTTGCCGAAAGGTGTGCCTACCAGGATGTGTTGCGACGTGTCCCGTTCCCGATAGCCGAGATACGCCGTGAGGTCGCCGGGACCGAACTTGGTGTGCGCCCCGAGGCTGAGGTAACCGCCGCGCTGGGTCCCGAAATCCCGGAGTCGCGCCGCCTGCCTGGGATTCGCGGCGATCTGCGCTTCGCTGATCACGCCGGGCAGGCCAAACCGCTGGTCGTCCGCGCCGAGCTTCAGGCTGAGCGAACCGGACTCGCCCGTCCAGCGCACGTCGGCCTGCGCGTTGTCGATCCGCACGCGCTGGTTGTCGCGGTAATTGTCGCTCTCGTAATGACTTCCGTGGAGCCTTAGACCGGCGTTTCTTCCAGCGGCGCTGGCCACGGCGCGCGCCTCCAGCGTATCGTGCGTTCCGAGTTCGGCTCCCAGCTCGGCGCTGCGCGCGCCGCTCGCCGGCGCCTTAGTGACGATATTGATCGTGCCGCCCGTTGCGCCACCGCCATAAAGGACAGCGCTGCTGGCCGGCAGGATCTCGATGCGCTGGATGGACGACAACGGAATCGCGGCCCAGTTGACGGTCAGCAGCTCGTATTCGCGTGCGCGCAAGCCGTCTATCAGCACGAGTGTATTGTGCTCACCGAAGAGGCCGAAGCCCCGCAGGTCGATTTGCGGGTTCGGCGATCCGGGAAGATTGCGCGTGCGCACTTCGAACGAAGATCGGAGGAGTTCGGACAGGGTGGACGCTCCACTGCGCTCGATCTCGCGCGCCGTGATGAGCCTTGCGCCCACCATGCGCGCAGCCGATTCGTCGATGCGCGTGTCGGTGACGATGACTGGCGGCGCCCGTGTGATGGGTGTTTCCGCGGCATGGGCTGGTGCGGCGGCAATGCACGCAGACAACATCACCATCGCGCTCTGTGCACGTTCGCCCACCCTTCCTCCTGGAGAACTTCGGGGTATGCTAATCGAGTGAAGCGCGCCTCTCAATTCCACGTAAAACCGCCGCAGCGGCGAAGGTTAGAGTGATGAATGCCGAAACCAACCGTCATTCCAGCGCCGGGCTGGAGTCCGGAAAGCACGATAGAACACCTCTCTGGATCCCTGCGTTCTCTGCGAGGACCAACAACCCAAGGATCCCCCCCGGAACCACGTACCTCAGCGGGTCGCGACCGGCTCGGGCTCCGGGGGCTTCATGCACTCCACCACGTGCCACATCTGCAGCGGGCTCACCCGCTGGTGGCGCTGCATGATGATCGGCCAGCCGTCCAGCACGTCGGCCACCGAGAGATCGGTGCGGAACCCGATGTGCTTGCAGAGGGGTGAAATGGCTTTTTCGAACGCGGCGATCAATTTCTTGTCGTTGGTGAAGTGATTGAGCAGCATGATCCGCCCGCCGGGACGGCACACGCGGATCGCCTCGCTCATCACGGCACGGTGATCGGGAACCGCCGTCACGACGTAGGCCGCGACGACGGTGTCGAAGCTGCCATCGGGAAATTCGAGCGCGCCGGCGTCCATGCGCATCAATTGCACGTTGGACAGCCGGCGCTCCCGCACCAGATTGCGCGCCCGATCCAGCATTCCGTCAGACAGGTCTATGCCGGTGATCTGGCAATCCCTGGGATAGAGCGGCAGGCACAGCCCGGTTCCGACGCCGATCTCGAGCACCCGCTCCCCGGACTGCACATTGAGGTCCCGTATGGCGGCCTCGCGCGAGCGCTGGAATATGGTGCCGAAAATACGGTTATAGACCTTGGCGTAGCCGGTATAGACGCGTTCGATTGATTTGGAATCCATGTAAAAAACGGATGGGTTGTTGAACGTTTCGGCCTAAAGGTAAAGCCGCGGCTTCGCCCTGGTAAGCAAGCGGCAAGGCGGTCATAAGCACGTCGAAACCGTCTTCCTGGTGTGCGTACACCGTAAGCATAGCAAAGTCCGTGCTAGGACAGCAGCGCGGCGCCCAAGTTTGCCGGCGCGGGACAAGGACGCCGATCTTCGCGCGTTAGCTGATGCATGCCGCCCGGTTTCATACGAAAATTGCCGGTTTTCCGCTCTGCCACTCCGGAGGCCCGATGGCGTTCGACATGAGTCTCGTTCAGCGCGGTGCGCGCCTGCGCCGAACCCCGTTCTTTCACGCCACCCAGCGTTACGGCGCAAGGAGTTACACCGTCTACAACCACATGCTGTTCCCCATCTGCTTCGGGGATCTCGAGGAAGAATATTGGCACCTTCTCCATCACGTCACCTTGTGGGACGTGTCGGTCGAGCGCCAGGTGGAAATCACCGGGCCCGACGCGTTTCGTTTCACCGACATGCTGACACCGCGCGACCTGTCGAAATGCGCGGTCGGCCAGGGCAAATACGTCGTCATTACAGCAGATGACGGCGGCATCATCAACGATCCTGTGTTGCTGCGGCTCGGCGAAAATCATTTCTGGCTGGCGCTCGCCGACAGCGATGTGCTGCTATGGGCGCGCGGCGTTGCGCTGAACGCGGGGTTGCGCGTCACGATCCGCGAGCCGGATGTCTCCCCGCTGCAGATCCAGGGACCGAAAGCGCGCGATGTGGTCGCCACCCTTTTCGGAAACGCGGTCCTCCAGCTTCGTTATTACTACTTCGTGGAAACCGCGCTGGATGGAATCCCGGTGGTCGTGACCCGCACCGGATGGTCCGGCGAGGTCGGATACGAAGTCTATTTGCGCGACGGCAGCCGTGGCGAGGACTTGTGGGAACGGATCATGGATGCGGGCAAGCCGCACAATATTCGGCCCACCGGGCCATCGGACATCCGGCGCATCGAGGCCGGCATTCTGAACTGGGGTGCCGACATGACGCTCGAAAACAACGTCTACGAGGTCGGCCTCGAATACCTGGTGGATGAAGCGAAGGCCAGTCCCTATATCGGCCGTGACGCATTGGCGCGCGTTCGCGCAGCCGGGGTGCAGCAGAAACTCGTCGGCGTGGAAATCGACGGCCCGCGCATTGAGATGAACGCCGTGTTGTGGCCGGTCAGCAAGCGGGGGAACATCATGGGGCGGATCACGTCGGCCGCCTGGTCGCCGCGGCTGAAGAAGAACCTCGGCTACGCCATGGTGCCGGTCACGGAATCAGCCCTGGGCAATACGTTCGACGTAACGGTACCCGGAGCGGGCGAGCGCCGGGCGAGCGTGGTAGCCCGGCCGTTCGTCGATCCGCAAAAGGCAATCCCGAAATCGTAGGTGCTGGAGTTTGGCGCAGCGCCGTGCGCCGCCTTGCGCTGCGGCATAACGGCTGGCGAGGCGCTCAGCGCTTGCGCCCGAGCAGCGTGCCGCGGCAGCGGCGCGCGCCGCAGTAACAGGGGTGCGCGCGTTTCTGTGCCGCGGTGTGCCTTTCCTCAAGCACGAGATTGTGGTCGTAGGTAAGTTCTTCGCCGGGCCTGATAGCGCGCAGCGCTTCGATGTAGATGCGTCCGTCCTCGTCGATCGCTTCGCAGTTCGGCCCGCACGAATGATTGATGTAGCGGGCGGAGCTGCCGCGCCGCGTGGCATCAATCACCGTTTTGTCGTCTACGGCGAAGAGCATCGTGTGGGGCGAGTGCTCGTGCTCTTCGCCGTAGCGCTCGTCCGCCTCATCATGCGAAATGCGCTCACCGGTGTATTCCATGAGCCGCGTGCCTTTCGGGATGTGCCGCAGCGCGAAGACGCCGCGCCCGTGTATGGCTGATCTGCGAACGACGAATCGACGTCGCCTGGTACGCGATGAAGAAAGCATAGCCTGCCGTGCTTGAATTCGGAACCGGAAAAACCCGGGGGAATTAACCTTCCAACGCCACGCGAACTACCTTGGAATGCGAATTGTAGCCGGTGGCGCGAGAAAATCGAAGTCGCAGCCGCGATCGGCCTGTGTGACGGCGTCGAGAAAGAGCTTGCGGTAGCCGCGGCCGTCCGCATCGCGCGGCGCCGGCGCGCGCCATGCGCGCCGCCGTGATTCCATTTCCGCCTCGCCCACCAGCAACTCGAGTCTGCGCGCCGGCACGTCGAGCCGGATCCGGTCGCCGTTACGCACCCATCCCAGCGGGCCGCCGATCGCCGATTCCGGCGTTACGTGCAGCACGATGGCGCCGAAAGCCGTTCCGCTCATGCGCGCGTCCGAGATCCGGATCATGTCCTTGACGCCTTTCTGGGCGAGCTTTTTCGGGATCGGAATGTAACCTGCTTCCGGCATCCCCGGTGCGCCCTTCGGGCCGGCACTCTGCAACACCAGAATATCGTCCGCACCGACGTCGAGCGCGGGATCGTCGACGCGCGCGGCAAGATCCTCCAGCGACTCGAACACCACGGCACGGCCTTCGTGACGCATGAGCTTCGGGTCCATGGCCGACTGCTTGATGATGGCCCCGCCGGGCGCGAGGTTGCCGCGCAGGAGCGCAATGCCGCCTTCGCGGAACACGGGACTGCCGATCGGGCGGACGACGTCCTGCTTCCACGGCGGCGGCGCACCCGCGATATTCTCACGCAGCGTCTTTCCGGTGACCGTCAAGGCCTCGAGCTTCAACAGCGCCTGCAGCTCGCGCAGGATCGGCGCGAGGCCGCCCGCCTTCTCGAGATCCTCCATGTAGTGCTGGCCGGTGGGCTTCAAATCCACCAGCACCGGCGTGTCACGCCCCATGCGGTCGAAAGCTTCGAGATCGATCCCGATTCCCAGCCGCCCGGCCATCGCCGTGAGGTGGACGATGGCGTTGGTGGAACCGCCGATCGCGAGCAGTACACGCAGCGCATTCTCGAAGGCATCGGGTGTCATGATCCGGTCCGGCGTGAGCTTTTCCTGCGCCAGCGCAACGGCTCTCGCGCCGCTCGCTTCCGCATGCCGCATGCGCTCCGACATGACCGCCGGGGTACAAGCCCCGCCCGGCAGCATCATGCCGAGCGCTTCCGTGCACAAGGCCATCGTGCTCGCCGTTCCCATCACCATGCAGGTGCCGGCCGAGGGCGCAAGCTTGGCATTGACCGCATTGATCTCCTCGCCGTCGATGTCCCCGGCACGGTAGCGCGCCCAGAAGCGACGGCAATCGGTGCACGCGCCGAGCCGCTCGCCGTGATGGTCGCCCGTCAGCATCGGGCCGGTGACCAGCATGATCGCCGGCACGTTAGCGCTCGCCGCTCCCATGAGGAGCGCCGGCACCGTCTTGTCGCACCCGCCGATCAGCACGCATGCGTCGAGCGGCTGTGCGCGGATCATCTCCTCGGTGTCGATCGCCATCAGGTTGCGCAGGTACATGCTGGTCGGATGGGCGAACGACTCGTGCAGCGTGATGGTGGGGAATTCCACCGGCAGCCCGCCCGACAGCATGACGCCGCGCTTCACGGCTTCGATCAGCTCGGGCACCGTGCGATGGCAGGCATTGAACCCGCTATAGGTGTTGGTGATGCCGATGATGGGACGCTCGAGCGCGTCGTCGGTGTATCCCATCGCCTTGATGAAGGCCTTGCGCAGGAACAGCGAGAATTCTTCGTCGCCGTATGCGGTGAGGCCGCGGCGCATGCCGCGCTTGCTGTCGCTCATGGAAGGAATGTGACGCCCGGATTTTGTGCGCCTGCACGATAACGCAATTCCGCAGCCGTCTCAACCGCTGCCATCGGCTTTCGCGACCGCGGCAGGATTTTGCTACCATGACCCATAGTTGCGCCCTCTGACCACAACACCTCAAAACATCGTGAACCCGTTAGTGATCATCGGCAGCGGCCTCGCCGGCTACAACGTCGCGCGTGAATTGCGCAAGCTGGACCGCGACATGCCGATCGCGATGGTGAGTGCAGACGGAGGCGAGTTCTACTCGAAGCCGACGCTCTCCAACGCGCTCGCTGCCGGGAAAACGCCGTCCGCCATTGCCTTGAACAGCGCCGAGCAGATGGCGGCCCAGCTCAATGCGATGATACGCACCCGCACCCGCGTGACGGCCGTCGAACCGGATGCACAACGCATCCGGATCGACGATGAGACCCTTGACTATTCCCGGCTCGTGCTCGCGCTCGGTGCCCGCCAGATCCGCCTGCCGCTCTCGGGTGATGCGGTCGATGGCATCGTTACCGTCAACAGCCTGGACGATTACGGCGGCTTTCGCAGCGCCCTCGAGGGCAGGCAGCGCGTGGCGATCATCGGCGCCGGCCTGATCGGCTGCGAGTTCGCCAACGATCTCGCCGCGACCGGTCGTCAGGTCGAGTGCATCGACATCGCGCCGCAGCCTTTGCCCCGCCTGCTGCCGGCAGTCGGCGCGTCGTTCCTTCAGGAGAAACTCTCTGCGATCGGCGTCGCCTGGCATCTCGGCACCACTGTCACGGCAGCCGAACGCGACGGCGGCGGTATCGCGCTCCACCTTGCCGATGGACACGTCGTGAAAACCGATCTTGTCCTGTCCGCCGTGGGCCTCAAGCCCGATATCGATCTCGCGGCCGCAGCCGGGCTGGGGGTGCGGCGCGGCGTGCTGGTCGATCGCACGCTGGCGTCGAGCGCGGACGGCATCTATGCGCTGGGCGACTGTGCCGAAGTGGAAGGGAAGGTGCTGCCCTTCGTCATGCCGATCATGCACGCTGCGCGCGCGCTCGCGGCGACGCTGGCTGGCAAGCGAACGCTCGTCACCTATCCCGCCATGCCGGTGCTGGTGAAGACGCCCGCCTGCCCGACCATCGTCGCGCCGCCTGCCGAAGAGGGCTCTGGAGAATGGCTGGTGGAGCGCACGGCGGACGGCGTAAAGGCGCTCTACCTCGACGGGACCGGGAAACTGCTTGGTTTCGCCCTGAACGGGGCAGCGATCGCGGAGCGGGCAAAGCTCGCGCGCGACCTGCCGCCGGTGCTGGCTTAGAACGTTTCGACGCGAAAAAACCGGCGCGGCGAGCTTGTATCCAATGTGCTGTCAAACCCGGGAGCGACACTGCTGTCGAAGAGTCTCCACGCCATAACCACCGACTGATGTTCCCTTCCCTTCCTCCCATTACCTGGGCGCTGCTGCTGGCAAACGGCATCGTCTACCTGCTGCAAGGCCTGATGGACCCCGAGCTGATCGTGTGGTTTGCATTGTGGCCGCTGCACGGTTCGTCGCCCACCGGCATGGCCGGATTCCTGCCGTGGCAGATCGTGACCTACAGTTTTCTCCACGGCAACCTGCTGCACCTGCTCGTCAACATGCTCGCACTCTACATGTTCGGCTCCGACATCGAGCGCGTGTTCGGCGAGCGGCGCTTCCTGATTTATTACTTTGCCTGCGTCATCACGGCTGCGTTCGCGCAACTGATAGTCGCCGCCGTGACCGGCGGTCCGCCCTATCCTACGGTGGGCGCTTCCGGTGGCGTGTTTGGCGTGCTGCTTGCGTTCGCGCTGTACTTTCCACGGCGCACGGTCATGCTGATCTTCCCGCCGATCCCCATGCCGGCGTGGCTGTTCGTCACGCTCTACGGTGCGCTGGAACTCTATCTCGGGATGACCGGAACGCAGGCCGGCGTGGCGCATTTCGCGCACCTCGGCGGCATGCTCGGCGGTTACGCGGTGATCCGCTACTGGCGCCGCCGGCCGCCACTACCGCGCCGCTGGTAGAATGTCCCCGAAGACAACGAGAGGAGGGTTGATCATGCAGTCCATCGTGCGTGCTGCAATCCGGGCGGCCTGTCTCATGGGCATGCTGCTCGCGGGCGCTGCCACGGCAGCCGACTATCCCACCCGTCCCATCCGCTACGTCGTCGCCTTTGCACCCGGCGGCATCAACGACATCATGGCGCGCATCGTCGCCCAGAAGCTGAACGACTCGTGGGGCCAGCCCGTGATCGTCGACAACCGGCCCGGCGCTGGCGGCAATCTCGCCGCAGAGCTGGTGGCGAAGACGACGCCCGATGGCTACACGTTCATGAACATCAGCACCGCGCACACGATCGCGCAGACGCTCTACAGAAAACTCAACTACAGCCTCGAGCGCGATCTCACGCCAGTGGTGGTGCTGGGCACCGCGCCGCTCATCATGGTGGTGAATCCCGGCATCCCGGCGAAGAACGTGAGCGAACTCATTGGCTGGGCCAGGAAGAACCGGCTGATCTACGCTTCGGGCGGCGCCGGTGTGATCAGTCATCTTTCCATGGAGATGTTCAAGGTCGCGACCGGCATCGATGCCACGCACGTGCCGTACAAGGGCGTGGGACCGGCGGTGCCCGATCTCATTTCGGGGCAGGCGCACGTGATGATCAACGCGGTGCCCGAACTCTTTCCCCACGCCAAGGGCGGGAGGCTGCGCATCATCGCGACGCTCACCGAAAAGCGTCATCCGTTCATGCCCGAGGTGCCGACGATGATCGAGCAAGGCCACAAGGAGTTCGTGATGGGCAACTGGACCGGCATCGTCGCGCCCGCGAAAACGCCGAAAGCGGTGGTCAACAAGCTCGCGGCGGAAATCACGCGGATCATCCGCTCGCCCGAGACCAGCAAACGCCTTCTCGACATGGGCGTGGACCCGCTCGGCGGCACGCCGGAAGAATTCGGCAAGCTGATCCGCTTCGAGACCGAACGTTTCGGCAAGGCGGTCAAGGCCTCCGGCGCCAAGGCGGATTAGCGCAAGTTCAGGCGCGAAGGACGCAAGGAACGCGAAGGACCAACGAAGGCCATCACCACAGAACAGCCCAAAGTAACCGGGCCCGTAACGCTGAGTACTGGATACTTTGCGTCCTCTGCGTCCTTCGCGTCTTTGCTTTCCTCCCTCGACATCACCGCACGGGCTCAAGTCGCGCCAGCACCCCGTCGGAGTCGTCCGTCAGCAGATAAACGTAGCCGTCGGGACCGACGCGCACGTCGCGGATGCGGCCGAGCGTGCCCTTGAGCAGTCGTTCCTCGCGCACGACCCTTTCCCCCTCCAGTTCGAGCCGCACCAGCATCTGGCTGCGCAGCGCGCCGAGCAGGATGTTGCCCTGCCAGCCCGGGAATTTGTCGCCCTCGTAAAACGCCATGCCGGAGGGAGCGATGGACGGCACCCATTTGTGCAGCGGCTGCTCCATGCCCGGCTTGTGCGTTCCTTCTCCGATTCTCGTGCCCAGCCCGTAATTCACGCCGTAGGTGATCACCGGCCAGCCGTAGTTGCGGCCGGCCCGCATCACGTTCACTTCGTCGCCGCCCTGCGGACCGTGTTCGTGCGTCCACAGCTCGCCGGTTTGGGGGTGCAGCGCCGCGCCCTGCATGTTGCGGTTGCCGATGGTGAACTTCTCCGGCTTCGCGCCGGGGCGCTGCACGAACGGGTTGTCCTGCGGAACACGACCGTCGTCGTGCAGCCGGATCACCGAGCCCGCGTGATCGTCCAGGCGCTGCGCGCGATCCTTGTCGCCGCGGTCCCCGAGCGTGAGATACAGGTAGCCCTGGCGATCGAACACGATACGCCCGCCGAAGTGCAGCCCGCCGCGCGATTTCGGATCGAGACGGAAAAGCACCTGAGGTTCGGTCAGTCGCTCGCCGTCGAACTTCGCGCGCAGCAACTCGGTGCCCCAACCGCCGTCGCCAGGGCCGTTATAAGCGAGATAAACAAGCTGGTTCTGCGCAAAGTCGGGATGCGGAACGACGTCGAAGAGACCGCCCTGCCCGCTCGCCACCACCCGCGGCACGCCTGCCACCGGTTTGGGTGCCAGCTTGAAGTCCTTCGTGATGACGCGCAGCCTGCCGTCGCGCTCCGTCACCAGCATGCGGCCGTCCGGCAGAAATGCGAGCGACCACGGAAACGAGAGCCCCGTCACCAGCGTCACCGTGCGAAATGCATGCTGCTGCGATCCCACGATTTGGGCCGCGGGTTGGGCCACAGCCGCCGCACAAAATAAAAACGCCGCGACGATCAGCGCTATTTTCGCGTGGTGCAACATGAAACAGGTCCCGCCATCATGTGAATGCGGTGAAGTCTAGCACCGCGCGCGCCCGGTGCCGAAGTCGATGGTAATCTAACCGACTATGCGCGGCGCAATGAAGTTCGTCACGACGGCTTTCTTCCTTTTTTTCGCGTGCGCTGTCTGGGCACAGGATGAACCGGCGACATGCGTTGCACCGGCCACGTGGTACACCCTGGAAGGTGAGGCGCCGCACGCCGTGTACGCGGGCGACCTGCTGGCGCAGATGGCCGCGCGCGAGGTGATCCTGCTCGGGGAGCGCCACGACGACGCGAGCCATCATCAATGGCAATTGCAGACCCTCGCCGCCTTGCACCTGCTGCGGCCCGACATGGTGATTGGTTTTGAGTCGTTTCCGCGGCGTGTTCAGCTTGTCCTCGATCGCTGGGTCGCCGGTGAACTTTCAGTCCAGCAGTTTCTCGATCAGGTGGAATGGAACCAGATCTGGAGTTTTGCGCCGGAACTTTATCTGCCGCTGTTTCACTTTGCGCGCCTCAACCGCATTCCGATGGTGGCATTGAATGTCGAGCGCAGGCTGACGGCAGCCGTCAGAAAGATCGGATGGGACGCTGTCCCGAGCGATCAGAAGGCGGGTGTCTCCCGCCCCACGCCAGCATCGGCGGAGTATCGCGACAGCCTTTATGAAGTCTTCCGGCAACACCAGCACGATCCAATGCACGATCCCGCGCCCGCACGCCGCACCGACGATACGTTCCGCTTTTTCGTCGAAGCACAACTTGTCTGGGATCGGGCGATGGCACAGGCGCTCGCTGAGCGGCTGGCGAGCAGCGATAGCAGACGCCCCCTGGTGGTCGGTGTCATGGGCAGCGGACATATTCGCGGCGGACACGGCGTGCCGCACCAGTTGCGCGATCTCGGGGTAAGCCGCGTGGGCACGTTGCTGCCCGTCGATGCGCGCCGCGACTGCAAGGAGCTGAAACGCGGGATGGCCGACGCGATCTTCGCGCTGCCCGACCTCCCGCGCGATACGGCGGTGCGCCCTCGTCTTGGCGTGCGACTCGAAGCCTCTGCCGGTGAAGTCCGAATCGCGGATGTCACAGCCGGCAGCCTGGCGGAAAAAAGCGGAATGCAGCGCGGCGACCGCATCCTCTCGGTGGCCGGTAAGTCCATTACGGCAACAGCCGCGCTCGTCGCCGCCGTGCGCGCTCAACCACCGGGGACATGGCTGCCGCTCGAGATTCGGCGCGATGGACAAACGCTCGAGTTGATAGTCAAGTTTCCATGGTAATGAAGCGGCGCCAACGCGTGCTGTTGCTGCTCGCCTGCGTGGCGGCGTCGATTGCTACGGCACACGCCTCATCGCCCACTCCGCATCTCGATCTTGAGGTCGAACTCGATCCCGCATCGCGCCGCCTGTATGCGCGGGCGCAAGTCATGGCATCCGCGCCGTTCGTCTTTGCGCTGCACCGCTCCCTCGACGTGGTGACGGCGAGTGCCGACGGACAACCCGTAGAGGTCACGCCGGTCGGTGAAAGCGAAGATCGCCGCCGATGGCGCGTCATGGCATCGCCCACGCAAACGGTGCGAATCGAGTACCAAGGCACGCTGCCGCCGCTGGATGGCGTGCTGAACCATCGCAGCGTTCTTACTGCACGCGCACCGATGGCGGCGATCGACGGCAGTTTCCTGCCCTCAGGCAGCGGCTGGTACCCGAGACCGGCGCCCCGGTTCACTTATCGCGTAAAGCTCACGCTGCCGGGTGGGCAGCGCGGACTCGTTGCCGGGCGACTCGTTTCCGAAGCGCTGTCCTCGGGCGACAACGCCCGTTACGAGGCCGTTTTCCATTTCGAGCAGCCCGCTGAAGGCATCGATCTCATGGCCGGTCCATACGGCATTCGCGAACGGCTCGTGCAGCGCGCGCAGGCGCCGCCGCTCCGATTGCGCACGTATTTCTTTCCAGACATGGACGCGCTTGCGGAGGATTATCTTGCGGACAGCGAGCGCTACATCGCGCTCTATGCCGATCTCATCGGCGCTTATCCTTTTTCCGAGTTTTCCGTCGTGGCGAGTCCGCTGCCCACAGGCTTCGGCATGCCGACGCTCACCTATATCGGCGCACGCGTCCTCAAGCTGCCGTTCATCCGCGCGACTTCACTTGGCCACGAAGTGCTGCACAACTGGTGGGGCAATGGCGTATACGTCGATTACGAAAGGGGCAACTGGAGCGAGGGTCTCACGACCTTCATGGCGGACTATTATTACCGGGAACAGCAGTCTGCGGCCTCAGCTAAGGAAATGCGGCTCTCCTGGCTGCGCGATTTCGCCGCCGTCCCGGACGATGCCCATCGGCCGCTCGCTGCGTTCCGATCGCGCACGCATGGCGCGGAAGCCGCATTGGGTTATGGCAAGGCGGCGATGGTATTTTTCATGCTGCGCGACGAGATCGGGGAGGAGGCTTTCGGTCGCGGCATTCGCGATTTCTGGTCGGCGCAGCGATTCAAGGTCGCATCGTGGAGTGATCTACAGACGGCTTTTGAAAGGGCCTCGGGCCGCTCGTTGCGCGTTTTCTTCGAGCAATGGCTATACCGCGCGGGTGGCCCAACGCTGGAACTCGAAGCAGGCCGATTGAGGGAAGCCTCGGGAACAAACACCATCGCCATCACGCTGAAGCAGTCCCCACCGGCCTACATGTTGCGCGTACCTCTCGAATTGATCACGAAGAACCGGAGCGCAGTGCATTACACGACGTTCGATCGCGAGCGCGAAACCGCGACGCTCACGCCGGGCGCCGTCCCGGAAGGCGTGCGGCTCGATCCCGATTTTCGCCTGTGGCGCCGGCTCGAACCCGAAGCGCTGCCGCCCATCCTGCGGCAGTGGATCGTCGCCCGCGCGCCGCGGATGGCTGTCGTTTCCAACAGCACGGAGGTCGCGCGTGCGGCACGAACCGTGGCCGCGCGCTTCCTGGAAGCGGTTCCCGAATTGATCCCCTCCAAGGAGGCGCCGCGCGGTAGCGGACCCGTGCTCATCGCCGGACTGCACGCCGACGTCGAGCGCACGCTTTCCGCGTGGAGAGTGCCGCTGACACCCGCTGCGAATCGCGGTTCGGCGCGGGTGTGGACCGTGCAAACCCGGGAATCGACCGCTCCGATTGCGGTCATTTCAGCGCGCGACGCGGGCGCACTCGCCGCGCTCGCGCACACGCTGCCGCACTACGGTGGGCAAAGCTATCTCGTGTTCGAAGGCAGCCGCGTGGTCGATCGCGGCATCTGGCCGGCAGAAATTCGAATCACTCCGGTCACCCGGTAGCAGCAGTGTTGGGCGCATCGCCCGTTTCTTCCAGCGCGGCATGCACTTCGAGCCAGCGGTGCTCCGTCTCCTCTATGCGGCGCGTCACCGCCTGCTGCCGCAGCACCACGCCCTTGAGCTGATCGACCTCCGGGCTCGCGTAGAAAGCCGGATCCGCAAGCTGCTCGTCGAGCTCGCGCTTTTCCTCGTGCCATGCCGCGAGCTGGCGTTCGAGCTGCTCGATCTCGCGCAAGAGCGGGCGGCGTCGCGCCAGTTGCCGCTGGCGCTGCGCCGCAGCCGCGTCGCGCGTTTCCCGGCGCGCGCTGCGCTGCG
>JBQTJV010000028.1:0-8705 GCA_052386775.1 Betaproteobacteria bacterium | reverse complement strand
GTCCAGGCCCGCGTCCGCCTTGAGCATCGCGACCTGTATTTCGACCATGTTCCGCGCCATGACATCGTCACCGTCCAGCAAATGTATAAATTCGCCCCTGGACTCGGTAATACCCCGGTTGTAGCCGCCTCCGTCACCGCAATTTTCCTGCCGGATGTAGCGGATTGAACCCGCAAAGCGCCGCGGCACCTCAAGCGGTGTGGCGTCCGTCGAAGCGTTGTCGATTACGACGACCTCGATGGATCGATACGATTGCTCGAGCCCGCTACGAACTGCCTGCTCGAGTTCCGGCCAATTGTCGTGGCCGACGACCACAATCGACACGAGGTCGGGCACAAAAAGCGCGGTCACGGAATCGCGCTCCTGCACACGGCGACATTGCACAACGGCTCCCCGAGGAGAGCCGCGATATCGGGCTCAAAGACCGGAAAATCATAGACGTTGGGCACGGCCAACGCGTCGATCGCAGCGCAGAGCCCGCGCATCCCGGTCCACGCTGGCAGACGTCGCGCCATACGAATCAGTCTGCGGTTTGCCAAGCCGCTTGCGGCATTCCAGCGAGCGGCATAGCTGAAAGTCGTCACCTGGGAAAGCATCTCGATTCGCTGGAAGTGCTTCGAGAGCAGCGAGTGAAATTCGCTCTTGTGCCATTCAAAATGGTGATAAGGATTCTGGGGCCGGCCGTTCGAGAATGCCGGCATGCTCGATCGTTCCGGCGTGGAGCAGACAAAAATCCCGTCCGGCGCCAGTACCCGGGCAACGCCGCGAAGAAACGCCCCTGGGTCCTTGAGGTGTTCGATGGTTTCGAAGCTGCACACCACATCAATCGGTCCCGGAACCGTCCGCATTTGCTCGCAATCATCGACCGCGAATGTCGTTGCCGGCGACGCGCATCGTCTTGTCGCCTCGGCGATCGCACCGGGATTGCAGTCAATGCCGTGCACCGAGGCGGCGCCCAGGGAGGCCAGCGTCTGCGCCCCATATCCCGTCGCTGTCGCCGCGTCCAGCACTCGCCGTCCAGCTACGAGGCGTCCGGCATACAGGTAGCGCGCCATGATCTCCGCGTGCTCGCCAGCCCAATAGGAATCCCCCGGCAGCGACCTCTCACGTGCCAGTAGTTGCACTGATGGCCCCTTCGTTTCGGCGCTCATGGGTATTCGATCTTGGCCAGCGCAATCCCCGCGAAGGTATACCGCACATCGGCTCTGGCTTCATGAACAAGAGGCAAGACGCCACGGTCCACGAACCGTCCGTCGCCGCCGAGCCGAAATCGCCCTCCCGCGACGAACGTGCGCTGAATGTCGTGCTCGGAAACAAGACCCTGGCCGTCGATGTACTCGAGACGCTCCACTTCGTACGGCGCGGGATTTCGGTAGTCGAACGTGGCGACCAGCTGGCCGCCGGGCTTCAGGCACTCGTGAAATCTGGTCAGCGCCTCGGCCCTCCTCTGCTCCGACAGGTGATGAAACAGCCCGATCGCGTAGGCGTGGTCAAAGTGCCGTGCGGGAAAGCTCAGATGCTCCACCGCCATCACCGATGCCTGCATCGGCCAGCCCATGACCCGGGCGATGCGTTTGGCGTTTCTCGCAAGGCGCGGATCGATGTCGATACCGTGTACCGCCACGCCACGCGAAGCGAGCAGGCAACTGAGGAGCGAGGAGGCCCCCCCGGCGTCGAGCACCGCCATGCCGGGCGCCACTGTCGGCCCGCGCAATACTGCCCACACGACTTGCCAGTACTGATACCAGGGAAGGCGCCCGTCGTCCGCAGCTCCCGGCAGCGGCTCGTAATGACCGTCGCGCACTTCAAAACCCACCCGCCAATACTCGGTGTGGGGACGGCGCAGGACACGCGCGACCAGGTACCGAAGGTTCTCGCCGCTGAACGGAGGAGGCGGGACCGTGCCATACCAGGACCCGGGATAGACGCCGCGCGAATACATGCTCCGCACCAGTGCGTCGAGCTCGCGGACCACGGGTTGCGCCTCTGCCGTCAACAGCTCGAGGCGATCCATCGTCGTGTGAATTGCGCTGTCCACGCGGTCCTCGATACCGGGCGCCCGTTCAGGAAACCGGGGGCCCGCCGAAGGACGTCCGGTACCAATCGATCGTGCGTCGCACGCCTTCTTCAAGGTCCACGCGTGGCTGCCAACCCAGTTCGACGAGGGCCTTCTGGCTCGAAAGAGCCTTGCGGAAATACTGAACCTCGCCGATGCGAGACGGCTCATCGCAATAGGCGATAGTCACGGGGCCCCAGAGCCGCGCAAAAATCTCCGCCAGCTCGCGGATGGTGACGAAGCGCAGGCCCTCAATATTGTAGAGCTGATTGGCCGCCACGTCCTGCATTGCCAGGACATGCGCGCGCACAAGGTCGTCGACATAGACGAACTTGCGCGACGCCGAGCCGTCACCAAAGATCGTGATGGGTCCGCCCGCCGCGGCAGCATCCAGAAAGCCGCGCAGCACCAACCCCTGCCACATGCCCGGCCCATAGGGGATCCCGTAGCGCAGTATCGTGAACGGTAGTCCGTACAGGCGATGGAAGTCGTGGGCGATCAGCTCGGCTGCGATCTTGGTCGACGTGTATACGTGCCCGCCGCCCGTCGGCATGAACGGCGCCGATTCGTCCAGCAGGCCCTCCGGCATTGCGCTCGCGACCCAGCAGGTGCTCGCGAGGATGACGCGCCCTGCCCCTGCCCTGCGCGCAGCCTCGAAGACGCTCGCTGTGCCGCCCACATTAACGCGTACCGCCTCGACCGGGTTGGCGAGCGCCGCCCTCGCATCGGCAACACCCGCGACATGAAATACGAATTCCGGGCGAGTCTCCCGGAAGCAGCCGACAAGATTCTCTGTATCGGAAACGTCGATGCGGGTCGGCCCGTCGGAGTTCAGGTCGATGTTGACGACCTCATGACCGGCGTCTCGCAGGTTGCGAACCAAATGTGATCCTATGAAACCCGAACCGCCTGTCACGATAACGCGCAATCGGCGCTTTCCGGTCATTGGGCCTCAAGACTTCGCTGGCGACGGCGCAGCGCCTCGCAGGAAGAGGACCGATCCACCCTCCTTCCAATGCAAGTCTTCGCGCTCGACCCGAAAATCCCGGTCCTCCAGCCAGGCGCGAATCTCCGGATACAGGGGGGCATCCTCATATAGTTCGCAGAGGCTCACCTCCGAATAGATGGCTCGTACGAAGCAGATAGTGCGCGGAGCCGCCTTGAGCATGGCCAGCTCCTGGCCCTGCATATCCAGCCAGAGCAGATCGATTTGTGCAACCGCAGTGCCACCAGCCCATTCGTCAAGGGTATTCACTCGCACTTCGATCTCCGTCTCGAACCGTACATCGGGAAACGCACGCAGATGCTCCCTCGGCTTCATGAGTGAGCTCGAAGCATCCGATCCGCCCGAGCTGACGTACATTCGCCCCTTCCCCGACCGGTCGCCAAGCGCGATGTTGTAGGTCGCAATATTCTTCCGTCGACGCACATTGCGAAGCAACTGGCGATACAGCTCGGGAATCGGCTCGAACGCGTGCACATGCCCGGCCGGCCACACGCCGCTCAATTCGACGCTGTCATGCCCCGTATGAGCGCCTGCAACCACGATCACCGGATCGCGCGGGAGCCACTGGCGGAGGAGCTTTTTCGGCAATACTTCCGGCATTGCCGAGCCCCGGAACCAATTAAATCCCGGCATCCGGATCTACTCGGACACAGCCTGCGCAACTGCGGCAACCACGTGTTCAATTTCAGTCTCGGTCATTTCTCCATACACGGGCAGGCAGATATGCCTGGCGCAGACATCGTCTGCGCATGGAAAGCGCGCCACATCCGCCTCCGCCCCGAATACCGGCTGCCGATGAAGCGGCGCTTCGTACACCCCGCCGGAAAGCGCAACGCCCTGCTCCTTGAGGCGTCGCTTCACGATCTCGCGGTTCATTCCCGGCGGCAGCAGCGCAATGTACTTGTACCAGCTCGCCCGGTGCCTTGGCAGCACCGGCACGGGCTCTGGAATTCCGCTCAGCGCCGCGGTATATCGGGTCGCAACGCGCGCTCGGCACTCGATGATCTCGTCCAATCGCGCCAACTGTACAACGCCGACGGCCGCCGCAAATTCACACATCCGCCAATTGGCCCCGAGTCTCGTGTGATGGCTGACCCACGGGTCCGCCTTGCCGTGATCGCGCAGCAATCGGATTTCCTGGGCTACGTGGTCATCGTCGGTGACCACCATGCCCCCTTCACCACTGGTCATCACTTTGGTGGCGAAAAAGGAATAAGCCCCCGCGTAACCGAAGCGCCCCGCGCGCCGGCCTGCGAATTCGCTGCCATGGGCGTGCGCGCAGTCTTCGAGCAACCAGAAGCCTTCCGCTTCGCACCAGGTTCGAATCGCCTCGATCTGCGGCGTGATGATTCCGCCGATGTGGACCACGATCACCCCGGCCGTCTGCGGGGTGCGTGCGCGCTGCAGCGTCTCCACGCTTACCGAAAACGTGCCCGGATCGACGTCAGCGAGCCGCACATGCCCCCCCGCGAAACGTACCGCGGCGGCGGTCGCGAAAAAAGTGTTCGTCGGCACGAGTACCTCGCGCCCCTCGATGCCGCGCGCGCGCAGCGCCGCTTCGAGAGCACAACTGCCGTTGGCCACTGCGACTGCGTGGCGCGTTCCTACGTACGTCGCGAAACGCTCTTCGAACTCTTCGGTATTGGCGCCCTGCGCGACCTGGCCCATCGCCAGGCTGGCATCGATACGGCGCAGGATCTCGCGGCGGTCAGCATCCGTGAACGACGGCTTCATCGGCGGGATGCGCATACCCCCCCGCAGGTGCCGTTGCGCAGCATCCGTCACCATTCCCGGGATGCCCCGCCACGAAGCCAACTCCACCAGTATCGAGCGCCACGCGGACGCAGCGGCCGTGCAACGTGTCGTGTCCGTGGCGGCGGTCCGAGCACGCCACGTCGCCGTTCATGGCTCCTGATTTCCGCCACCAAGAAAGGAAACAGCTGATAATGGTCGAGGATCAGTTCTCGCGCGTAGGCGATCGCGTCACGGGCCGTCAGATACCGGTCGCTGTCGATCGCCTCACGGACGATTTCCGGCGCATCCGGATCCGCGATGTCGATAGAGACGAACGCCTCCTTCGGAAAATACTCCGCGATCCGGTTGCACCCGCAGTAGATCGGCATGGCCCAGGCGAGGAGCGCGTCAACAATCTTTTCCGACCAATAGAACGGGTGCCGGAAATTTTCGACCGCGATCGTATAGCGGTAGGGCGCCAGCCCTTCCCATTTGTCCTGGATCGGCGTGTAGCCCCGGCCGAACAAATCGAACTCGACGCGCGACCGCAGTCGCTCCAGGAATTCCAGGCGCTCACGGTGCCCCCGGGACACTGCAAGGTCGCTGGTGACCCAGCTCAGCGCCTTCGCTTTGTCCGGCGGCGGCATCACCGCGAGTTCATCGTACGAGCGGCCGACGCGCCAAGGCAGCGCGGGTTGCGATAGAAACCTTCTCGCATCTGCCAGGGACGGATCCATCATGCCGACTTGGTCGTACTCCGGAAGTCCTCGATGCATCGCCCGCGCATGTTCGTTGGGCGGCTCGCCGATCAACGCCCAGATCCGGCCCGCGGGAACCCGAATCTGCGGTACGGCGCAGGTGTCCACAAGGACGACGTAATCGCAGCTCTCGACCGGATCCTCGGTGAACCGGATCCCGTCCCAGACGCCCAGGCCACCAGGGGTCTGTCGCATCAGCGGAATGTCGGTGTACTCGCGCACCACGCGCACCAGGGTCATGAGTTATGACCTGAGAGTATCAAAATGCCTCAGCTTCCCGGCCAGGTCATCGGCCTTGGCGAGCACGACGCATCCTCGGCGTTCGCCGCTTTCGCACTTCCCGCTCAGGGCCGGAAAAAATGCGGCCAGATCGGGCCGGTCCAGATGCTCCAGGCCGAGATCCCTGCCTGCGCCATCGTCGTTGAATTCGTAGTCCGGATCCCCAGGGACCTTGAAATCATCGACCATGACGACCGCCTTGCAGGGCCCGGCGAAAATAATGTCCACTTCCTCTTTCAATGGCGATGCGTCCTCGGAATGCGCATCAAGGTAGAAAAACCATTGCTCCCCCATACGGGCGTATCTTCGAAAAATATCCGGCAGGAACGCTCTGCTGTCGCCGTGGGTCACCCTGATCTCGCGGTTCGAAAGGAACCTGCGGCGCACATAACCGTATGACCGGCCATACTTTTCCACCGAGTAAACCGGCAATCGCGAGGTGCTCCACAGGTACTCTGTCGTGGTGCCGCGATACGCGCCCGTCTCGACGATCGCCGAGAACTCGATCCTGGCAATCAGCTCCAGGAAGATCCTGGCTCTGAATTCCTGACCATTGAACGGCCCGCCCCAGCTGTGGCGCAGCTCGGGGAACCGGTAGTAGTCGAGCACGCCAAGAGCGGTTTCGCCCAACAAGCTTCGCGCCAGTCGCCTGATCATGCTTCACCGCTCGTAATCATCGATCGATCGCGGCAGGCGGAGCCGCTTCGACAGGCCCGAGGCGCGCACGACTCTGACCAGGTAATTGGGCAGATTGCGCAATTTCCAGTGCAGAAACACGCGCCAATCCGCGGGTCCGGGGCGCACGCCGCGGCGCTGCAGCAGGGAGCGGCTCTCCTCGTTCATGGAGTCCCTGCGTTTGAAGCTCAGTTGCTCGCGGTGAACACGGAAGCAGGATACGGGCAATCGGTCGCTGTACGCGAATGTCTTGCCTGCATCAAGCGCGCGCCAGCAAAAATCCGTATCCGCGACAAGCTGAAAACGGGTGTCGAATCCGCCAAGCTCCGCGAACGTACTGCGCCTGAAAATCGCGGTGGGCTGAGGAATGCCCATCACCCCCATCCTGAAGAGGGCGCGCAGCTGCTGCGGCGCCGCGGAACGAAACGGGAACAGAAACCGACCCGCAGAGTCCACGTAGTCGCAGTCCCCGTAGACGATGTCGGCCGTGAGCGATTCGCCAAGCTCGATCAGTCTCCCGTAGCCGCCGGGGTAGACCCAGTCATCGGAATTCAGGTAGGCGAGCCACTCCGACCCGGCGGTATTCAACCCCTCGTTGACCGCGTGGTACATATTGCCCGCCCGGGCGGACAGCACTTTCACTTCGAAGGCGCGGCAAATCTCCAGCGTCCGATCCGTCGAGCCGCTGTCGACCACGACGATCTCGACGTCCACGGGCTTCTGCGACCGGAGCGAAAGCAGCGTGGCTTCGAGCGTTCGCGCGCTGTTCAAAGTTGGAATCGCACAGGTAATGGCGGCCACAGTCAATCTTGGCTACCCAGCGCGAACAGCAGCGTGCTTGCGCGCCCCTGTTCGAGGCGATGGCTGCCGGGGAAGTTGTCCTGCCGGTACTGCTCCCCCAGGACGCCATTGAAGCTGAGCACATATCCCCCCGCTGCCATCAGATCAACGATCTCGCCCTTATTGAAGAACCAATGCGGCACGACGCCGGGAAGGTTGCGCTGCGCGGAAGCGAATGTCGCGAAGCGGCCCACCGGAATGTCGACAAGGAAAACATGTCTGGCCTGATAGCGGCACAGGCGACCGAGCGCGCCGGCATAGTCCTCGACATACGACAGCGAACCCTTGGCCAGGACGATGTCGAGCCGCGCCGGAATCTCCGGAAACGCTTCATGGAACAGGATCTGATTGTCGCCTGCAAACAGGCGCTGACCTGCGTCGCACGCCCACGCGAGCTCGACGACGTGATATTCGAGCTTGCGGCTGCCCGCCAGGCCGTTCGCCAGATGCACAAAGCCTATGCCGGGTCCGCCTCCAAAATCCAGGACACTGATAATTTCGCTTGCTTCCTTCGCGGCCGCTGATGCCAGCAGCGGCAGGTACGCCTCCTCACCTGAGACGCTGGCGGAGCGCATGGCGCGCCGGACCTCCTCGACTACGGCGTCCACGTAGCGGACATCGCTGAATCCGTCACCGGTCCTGGGCACCTCCCGGAACGATGCGTATATCCCGTCCCAATAGCAGTTCCAGCGCCGCCCGAAGCGCGCAAGGCGATACGCGTCGATCAGCATAGGCGGCAGGGCCGATTTCAGGAACTGCTTGAGCACCGTGCGCTTCAGCGCAACCGCCAGCGCCGTTCGAACCAGCGCCAGCCATGCAGGAAAAATTTCCGGATGCCGTAGCCGCTCCAGCGAAGGAGGCGCGTTCGAACGCGCTCTGCAAGAGAAGCGCTCCCGGGCAAAGCCGCGACCACCCGTTGCCTTTCGGCGGCGGCGTCGAATTCCGGTCCCCATGCCGGCCGGAGCTCCGAGAGGTCGAGGGCAGGGTATTCCTTGAGGAACGCCTCCTCGCCGGTACGGACCACTTCAGCCAAATCGGCGGCGCCTGGGAGTCCGGCAGCATCCGGGCCCTGAAGCCGGACGCGATAGGCGCCAAACCACTGATGCCACAGAACCGCCGTTTCTCCATCTTTCAGCACGTTGCCTACACCGTAGCGCCGCGTGTGATGCGGCCTCAGGTACTTATGCCGCGTGAGCTTTTCGCAGATGCCGTAATGGCACTCGAAGTCCGGCGGATGCGGCTGCTTTGCGCGAATGCCGTTCAGCCGCCATTTCTCCCCGAAGGAACGCAGATTGAACATGAGGAACGTGGCATCCATGTAGCCGGGCGCGAGCCGCATCCAGCCGCGATAGTTGGG
>JBQTJV010000027.1:0-35541 GCA_052386775.1 Betaproteobacteria bacterium | reverse complement strand
CAATGGAAAGGCTGATGACATATGGACTCTTACGTGGCATTTGTGCGCCTCCTCCCAGCGGCGAGCCAAGTGCCTGACAAGCGCCATATTATACGTCATCGTATTTATGGAATCGAGTACTTAGGCTCCCGCCCCGTCAATGGCATCATGCTTCGGTGCCACCGGCATGGCCGGTGGCCGGGCGCAGCGCGCCCGTACTGCTCAATAGCGGCCGCCGCCTCCGCGACCCGCGCCGCCGCCCGCGCGACCGCCGCGCGAGTTGCCTGCGCCACGCGCCGCACCGAGGCCAAAAGCGCCGCGGCGTGCGCCGCCACCAAAGCCGCCGCCGTTACGGCCTTCCTGCGGTCTCGCTTCGTTCACCGTGATATTACGGCCTTCGAAATTTCTGCCGTTGAGCGCGGCGATGGCGGTTTGCGCTTCCTGATCGCTGCCCATTTCAACGAAACCGAATCCCTTGGAGCGCCCCGTATCACGATCGGTAATCACCTGCGCCGACACCACCGTTCCGTGCGCGCCGAACACCTGCTCCAACTCCTGCTTGCCTACGTTATAACTCAGATTGCCTACATAGATTCTTCTGCCCACTTGCAACTCTCCGTGAAAAAGGGCTCCCCATCGACACACGATACCAAACGCGAATGCCGGAGTCGAATCAGGAAAAAAGATGCCCGGCTGCCGCTCAGGTACTGCTTGGATACAGGATTCCGTGCGCGGTTCAGCCGATGCAGCGCCCCGCAAGCGAGCACCGGTCGGTCACGGCGCTCGGCGCACCGGCCCGTTGTGTCGCCGATACGCGACAAGGCGCGCGGCATTGCGGGTGAAATAGTGCCTCGCCCGGGACGGAAACCCGTATTAACATGTCATAGGGTGCCCTGAAGACGTCAACGTTTTCGGCACTCGAGACGTTAACGCTTGCCAGTTCAGGCAGAGGAGGCTTCGATGTCAGAAACACAGAGTCGCACCAATCCATTGATAGCGGCCGCCGCCGTGGCAGTCATCATATTCAGCGCAGTGGGCGTCGGGGTCATGACCGGCTTCATCCCGAGCTCGAGTTCCAAGACGACGGAGGCACAATCCCCGGCGCAAGCCCCGGCAAAGGCCGATACGGCCAAGCCACAGGGCAGCGCGAAGCAAAGTCAGCCAGCCAGTGCGCCGCCCAGAAAAACGGCCTCCGAAGCGCCGAAGCAAACGCCGGCCAAGGAGCCGGTTCGGGTCGCCTCGGCACCCGCGGCGCCGCCAGCGCCGCGCCTCTGCGCGAACTGCGGGAGCGTCGAAGCCGTGAACGCCATCGAACAGCAGGGAGAAGGTTCCGGACTCGGAGCGGTTGCCGGCGGTGTCGCGGGGGCCCTGCTCGGAAATCAGATCGGCGGTGGCAGCGGCAGAAAAATCGCGACGGTCGCCGGCGCGGCGGGTGGCGCGTATGCCGGGCATCAGATCGAGAAGCACGTGAAAACCACCAAGCGCTACGATGTCGTGGTCCGCATGGACGACGGCAGCGTGCGCAACTTTCCCTACGACAGCGAACCGGCGTTCCGGCCGGGCGCGAAAGTGAAGGTGGTCGAAGGCGCCCTGGTGGCGAACTGATCTCTCGGCGTATGCACAAGAGGCCGCGCCTTCGGGCGCGGCCTTTTTCTTCCGGTCGGTTCCCTGTTCGACATGCTCAGCGTCCGGCTCCAGGCGCCGACTGCGCCTCTTTCATGTGCTTGATCACCTTTTGAGCGATCTCCGGATTGGCTTCGGCGTGACTCATGATCTCCTTGTACTTTGCGACCGACATGCCTTCCTTCTCGACCGCCTTCACCATCTCGTCCGATGCGGTGCGCTCCACCTGCTGCTGCTGCTCCGGTGTCGCGGCCATCTTCAGTTTGGGCAGGTACGCGTCGTTGATCCGCAGCACCTCCAGCGCCGCAACGGCGAACGTCTTCAGTTCATCCTCGCTGTATGCCGGCGCAGGCTGCTGAATGCTCGGTGCGGGTGTTTGGGCAGCCGTTATCGGAGCCAGACTCGCGGCCAGGGCCGTGCAGAATGCAACCGTGATTAAACGAAGGGAGGGGGTCATCGTCTTCTCCTGTGGGTGCCGGACGGACGCCGCGCCGCGCGGGCAGCCGCGCGGGTCCGATTCCCAAGGGACTGTGTGCGGGACCTTTAGTTCAGAAAGTATTGCGAGGTCGAAAATACCTAGCGCCGGGGTGGCGGTACGCGCAAGCAATATGCGCGCCTTTGCGGGCTGAACGGGCGCTTACCGCCCGGCTGTTACTTCGCGAGGCCCAGTTCGACCAGGAAGGCACGTTCCTGCGCGTTGTCGCGCTCCATGCGCTTGCGGGTCTCTGCGCTGCCGGTAAACTCGCTCGTCCAGAAATTGACTTCCAGTTCCTTCTTCCATTCCTCCGACTCCGCCATCCGGCGCAGCGCGCGCTCCCAATACGTGAGCTGCGCCTCGGTCATGCCCTTGGGGCCGATCACGCTGCGCCAGTTCGACACGACGACGTTATAGCCGAGTTCGCGCCAGGTCGGCACCTCCGCCAGCACGCCGGTCAGGCGCTGCGGCGAACTCACGGCGATCAGCCGCACCTGGCCGTTGCGGACCATCGACGCCGCGAAGGCGGCCGTGATCGGCACGACATCGATGTGCCCGCCAAGCATCGCCGTCGTCGCCGCGCCGCCCGACTGGAAGATCACGGTGCGCATCTTCTTCACCTCGATGCCGGCGGCTTTCAGCGCCGCGGCCGCGCCCTGATGATTCAGATTGCCCAGACTGGTGGCGATGCCGAAGCTGAGCGCCGCCGGATCTTTTTTCAACTGCTCGACTAGGTCCTTGCCGGTCTTGAGCGGCGAGTCGGGTTTAACCGTGACCGAAATCCATTCGCTGAAGAGGTGGGCGACCGGCGTGAACTCGGTGTGGCTCGGCCCGCGCCCGACCAGGTTGTTGGTGATGATCGCCTTGGATGCGAGCACGACGTAGTGGCCATCGCCGGGATGCTGGTTGAGGTAGGCGTAGGCCACACTGCCGCCGCCCGGCTTGTTCACCACGTTGACCGGCGCCTCGAGCAGGCGGCCTTCCTGCAGCACCTTGGCCATGATCCGGGCGATGCGGTCCGAACCGCCGCCGGGTGCGTTGACCGCAATGATTTCGATCGCCTTGTCCGGCTTCCACGCCTGCGCCGCGGCATCCTGCACACCGCCTGCGAAGAGGCTTGTCGCGGCATAAGCCAGGAGTGGCGCCCGAAGCGCGAGGCACTGCGACGCGAAGCCCGCCCTTTTCATCTTCTTCTCCCTCGAATGGCCGATTATTCGGGTATCTCCAGATCTACCAGCGGCCCGTGCTGCTGGCCGCCGAAGACATCGGTGTCGTCGATACCGCCCGAAATCGCCGGCCGCGGAATGGTGATCTTGATGGCGGCCGCCGCATCGTAGTTGATGATCGACACCACTTCGGGCGTCAGTCGGTACGTTCGGGCGAACCACTGCGCATTGATGAGTTTTGCATCGCGCACCCGTTCATAACTCTCGCGATCCTTGAAGATCACGTCGAAAGTCAGCTCGAAGGGCCCGGCGTTCTTGCTGCGGATCAATTTCGTCAGCTGCCACAGTTTCGCCATCGTCACACCTGCTCGTAGTCGATGCTGAACATTTCGAGCGGCGAAGCAGGCTCGACGACGTGGTTCATGTTGAAGCGGTAGGTCGGCCCGCGCGCAATCTCGGCCGGCGAGTACGGGTAGGCGATCGAAGTGATGAGTCCGGTCCATTCGGGCACCGGATAATGCACCGCAATGTGGCTCACCGACTTCATCAGCGCCGTCGCCCGTTCCTGGGTTGCCGCCGTGACCTGGAACAGCAGCCCGACTTCATGCCCGATCGCCGTCTCGCTCTCCAGCGCGCCCATGGTCGCGTTGCGGCCGAAGACACGGACGTCGAGCCGGTATTCGTCTTCGATGCCGCCGCCAAATACTGCAGCGATGCGATCCTTCGCGGCGCGGACCAGGCCGGCGATCCAGGAATCGAACTGGCGCAGGATGATCGGATCGCGCACCCCGCCGATCAGTATCGTCTGGTAGCCCGCGAGTTCCGCGCCCTCGAGTTTGATGGTGTAGCGCGATGCCGGCGTAAACGTGCTGCCCGACACCTTCACCGCCCGGTCGGACAGCGCCTCGTACTTCGCCGAATAGGTATTGAGCACGCCGGAGGGCTCCACCAGTTCGTAAGGCGTCGCGTTCTCGTACAGGTTGTGCGAGGCAATGCTGGCGGGATCGCAGCGATATTCGGGATTGGGCGGCTCGACGATGAAGTGGTCGTCGCGCACGGTGGCGAACATGCAATCCGGGTACTTGCGCATGACGACGCACGCGGCGCCGCACTCGAGTATCTTCGCGGCGTGCCACACCGTAGCCGGGTTCAGGCCGCGCATGACCGGCATCGCGGCAAAAATCGAGGTATCGCTCGAGCGCCCGGCGATCACCACCTCCGCCCCGTGGTCCAGCGCTTCCACGAACGGCTCGATCCCCGCCATGCCGACGATGTGCGCGCTGCGATCGATGACCGCCTCGCTCAATTCCGGCGCATTGGCGAGCGGGGTAATTCGGCGCTCGCGGAACTTGCGCTTGAGGTAATCCTTGTTCTGCTCGCTGTGGATGGCCGCGAGCTTGAACGACAGGCCTTCTTCCCGGGCGATGTCGCGCGCTATCCCGAGGAGCCGCGCCAATTGCGGATCGCTGCCCGAGGTGCATGCCGATCCGATAATGGCAGGCACCCTGGCCGCACGGGCCGCGAGGAGAATCAGCCGCAGGTCGCGCTTGTACGCCGAGTCCGAAAACAACGTCTCGCCGGATCCGAGATAGTGCGGACCGGGATCGGTCGAGCCCGAATCCGCGCCGATGAAATGCGGCTCGAGCGCCATGGCGCGCTTGAGCGTCTCCTCGCGAAAGCCGGAGCCGAGGATGCCGGTTGCCGAGACGATGCGGATTTCTTTCACGGGAGTCCTACCTTGCAATGTCCGTGCTCGCGCGGCCGCTCAACCAGATGCGTTCGATCTGCGGCAGCGCCTGCTCGATGCGGCCGGCGATCTCTTCGTCCGTGAGCGAACTCAATGGATGCGCGATGATGACCGGCTCGAGTCCCGTCATGCCGAGCGCATCGCGCTGCGTGCTCGCTTCCAGCACGAATTCGGAGGTCGCGATCATCGCCGTGGGACGGCCCTTCACCTCCAGCATCACCGAGTCGTGCATACAGCACGACGTGCACGAGCCTCAATCCGCGATGGCAGTCAGCACAATATCGTTGTGGGCCGCGATCTCATCGAGCAGCTCAGGCGCCGCATTGAGCGAAAAGCTTTGCTTGCGGTAGTAGTTCACCGCGGCAAAACCATGCCGCTGCGCAAGCTGGTCGCGCACGCCGCGCAGCAGCTTGTTGGCGTTCCACTTGGTGTTGTCGAGCAGGCCGAGCCGCAGCCCCCCGAGGCGCTGAACGCGCGGCGCCAGGGCAAGCGGAGCTGTCTCCACCACGCCGCGCGGGTCGTAGATCGGTATCGTGTTCATCTATTCTCCTTGCACTACAGATAGCAGGTGCCGTCGATGCACTGCGCGCCACCGCTCGCGGGCGCCCTGCCGTCGATCGCCCGCAGCACCGGCGTGGACATGTGCCCCCATCCGGGAATGAAGGCTGAAAAGCGTCCCGCCTCACCGCCCGCCACGAAAAGATGGATGTTGTCGGGACTGGGCACGATCGGTGTGCGGGCATCCGGCTCGCGCTTGTACCACACCGGAAGATTGCGATTGTAGACCTTGCCGTACCGACCCTTGCCGTAAAGATCCGCCCAGCGGTTTCCCGAATGCGCCCACAGATAGTGCCGAATGTCATGCCGCTTCCAGCCGCACTTGGCGACGGTGGCCGCGTGCTCCGGGCCCAGCACCACCGCGCAGTGCCCCGCCGACACCGCGTTGTTGTTGCAAATGGTGCTCATCGCCGAGCACACGCTGTCGAGTATGCCCTCTGCGTCGTTCGCAAAATGATTGGTGATGCTGTGCGGGGGCTCGGCGGCCAGCACGAAAACCGTCGAGTCCTCCGCGCGGTAGCCCTTCTCGACGTGATACGGCGCGAATGGGCTGTGTTCTTCGTTCTCCGCGATGCAATAGGTGTACTTGCCCGGATGGCCGAGCGTGCTCTTGTCGAGCAGGCCGGGCCAGCCACCGCCGACGTTGAGCAGCATGAGGCGCAACGCCCGCCCGATCGTGGCGTTCGCCCGGTTTCCCGACCCGAACACATTGCAGCCGGCATTCATGCCGATCGCGCTGCGGATCGGACCGTTCACCACCAGCAGCGGGCTCGCCATGTGCGTCGTCGCCTGCACGCCGTTCAAATTGAATGGCGGCGCGCAAAGTGCGAGTATCGCCGCCTCGACGACCGGCGCGTATTCGGGACGGCAGCCCGCCATCACCATGTTGACGGCGAGCACCTCGCGCGTGAGACTGCCCCAACGCGGCGGAACGCGGCACAGCAGATTGCCGGCTTCGCCGCCGAGCGCATCGACCACCGCCGACATCTTCTCCGGCGTCGGGGGCACCAGCGGGAATCCGTCCGAGTAACCGCGGGCGTAATACCACTCGATGAGGTCGGTGCCTTCGGGCACGTTTGCGGCAGTCTCTTCCGCGGGCAGTTGCAAAGGCACGGCTTGGATCATGGAATTTCCCGGTGAGCGACCATTTTAGAGGGAGTGCCTAATATAATGCGAACGCCAGGCCAGAACCCGGGGGCCGGAACCGGGAAATGGCAAAATGGAGCAAGACAGCCAGGGCAGCGGCCGGCCGCGTCGGTTGAGTCAGGCCGTTCAAACGCTATCCAACGGAGAAAATCGCATGGCTAGAGTACGACCGAAGGAGGGCTCCAGCCCAAGGCCGTTGGCGCGACGTTCCATTGCTTCGCCCGCCACGTCCGGCGCGATGGCACGGCAGTGCCCGAGTAGCGCATGGACCTGACGAACCGGCCCGCCGGCTTCGCCGACGTCGGCTATGAGGAAGCGCTGCGCCGCGCCGGCGAACTGATTCCCTTCCTGCGCGAGCAGGCGCCCAAGTGCGAGCAGGCGCGGAGCCTCACGCCGGCGGTGCTCAACGCGCTGCACAGCGCGGGCCTGCTGCGTTATCTGCAGCCGAAAGCGTGGGGCGGGATGGAATTGCCGTTCGTCGCCTACTTCGACGTGCCGGAGATGCTGTCCCGGGGCGACATCTCGGTCGGCTGGGTGGTCGCCAATCTGGCGTCCCATCACCGCAACCTCGCCTGGTGGGATCCCAAGGCACAGGAGGAAGTCTGGGGCCGCAATCCGGATGCGGGCATCGCCTCGGGCATCGCGTTTCACCAGGGCCGCGGGCGGCCTGCGGACGGCGGCATCGTGCTCTCCGGCGAGTGGAATTTTTCCTCCGGAACCGATCATTCCGACTGGAGCATGCTCGCCTGCGTGGTACGCGATGCAGACCGGCCGATCGATTACCTGCTGTGCCTGCTGCACTGGTCGGAATACGAAATCGTCGACGACTGGCATACCCTCGGCATGCGCGCGACCAGCAGCAAGACCGTCCGCTGCAAGGACGTCTTCGTTCCGGAGTACCGCTGCATTTCGATGCATCTCGCGCGGCCTGATCACAGCTGGCCGGGCTTGACGGTCCATCGCAATCCGCACTACCGGATTCCCACTTCGGCGCTCGGGGGCGATTGCATCGGCGCCTGCATGGTGGGCAACGCGCGCGCCGCGCTGGACCTCGCCACCGAGCACGTGAAATCCCGCAGCACCAACTACACCGGCGCCAAGATGCGGGACTTTCAGACCGTGCAGTTGCGCATCGGCGCCGCGGGCGCGCGGATCGATGCGGCGGCATTGCTCATGCGCAACGACTGCCTGGAAGCGCAGTACATCGTCGAGGCGGGCGCCAAACTCGACACCGAAACCAAACTGCGCTACAAGCGCAATTGCGCGTTTGCGGTACGCCAGTGCCTCGAAGCAGTGGATTCACTGCATGAGATGCTCGGGGGCACCGGCATCTATGACCAGCATCCGCTGCAGCGCATCTTCCGCGATGCGCGCGCCGCCGCCGGGCACATCAGCTTCAGCACCGATGCGCAGCTTCCGCCGTGGGGGCTGGTTGCGCTCGGGGGGGAGTTCAGCAGCCCGACGCTATAGTCCCCCGCATTCGGGATCACCAATCCCCGTGGCGGGCGATATCCCGTTCTGAAAAGGAAGAAAGCGCGATGACACCACAACGTGTCGCCATGCACGCCGGCGAAGCGGTCGCCGAGGCGCTGCGCGAGGAAGGCGTGCGGCGCGTGTTCAGCGTGCCGGGCTCGCACATCCATCCGATCTACGACGGGCTGAGCCGCGTCCCGTCCATCCAGTTCGTTACCTGCAAACAGGAACCCAATACGTCGCTCATGGCCGACGCCCATGGGCGTCTCACCGGCGAGCCCGGCGTGTGCATCGTGACCGCGGGGCCAGGCAGCCTGAACTCGATGGCCGGCGTCGCGCAGGCCTACGGCGCGGCGTCACCGATGGTGCATATCGCCGGGGCGGTGCCGCTCAAAGCCGATCTGGAAGCTTTTCACGGCGTCGACGATCCGGCGTTCGTCCACGAAATGTTCAAGAAGATCACCAAATGGAGCGTGCGGGTCGATCGCCTTCAGGACATTCCGGAGGCGATGGCGAAAGCGTTTCACATCGCGCGCAGCGGGCGGCCCGGCCCGGTGCACGTGGAATTACCGCGGCTGTCCGACTACAGCGAGTACATCCTGCAGGAAGAGAAGGCCGTGCTGCCGCCGTATCGGACCATACCGACGGTGACGCACGCGCCTGATGCGCACGATGTCGAACGCTGCGCGCGACAGCTCATGCACGCGAAATCGCCGGTGATCGCCGCCGGCAAGGGTGTCATCCGAAAAAAGGCGCTGCGCGAGCTGGCGGACCTCGCCCTCAAATTGCAGGCTCCGGTGGTGTGTGCGCAGGACGCGATCGGCGTCATTGCGGAAGACCACCCGTTGTTTGCCGGGCATTTTTCCCCGATACGCAATCATCCGCTGTGCACGGCGGCGCTGCAGCGGACCGATCTCATACTCGGCATCGGCCTGCGGATGGGGGCGGCCGAAATCACGGACCTCAGGAAAGTGGCGCCGGAGCGAAATCTCCTCGTGATCGGCTTCGACGATGCTCCCGACGCGCGCTATCCCGGCGAAGACGAGCGCGTGGCGGATCCGAAGCTCTTCCTCGCCGCACTGCTGGCGCGGCTGCAGGATTACGAACGGCCGCGCGACGAAGCAGCGCTGCGCGCGATGGCCGACCAAAAGGCGGACATCCGGCGCCGTCTTACTGCCTACAACGATCCGCATCGGAACGCGCATCCGGTTCATCCCGGCGTGCTGATGGAGGCGATGAACGCCGTGCTGGACAACGGCGCCGTCGTCGCGAGCGACGTGGGCAACTGCCAGATGTGGGCGCGCGCCTATCGCCGCATCGCGACGCCGGAATCGTTCATGCAGTCCGGTGTGTGGAACGCGATGAGCTACGGACTGCCGACCGCGATCGTCGCCAAGATGGAATGCCCGCAGCGTGCCGTGGTGGCGCTCGCGGGTGACGGCGCGTTCCTCATGACGATCGGAGATCTACCCACTGCCGTGGAGTACGGGGCGAACGTCCTCATGATCGTGCTCAACGACGGCGCCTTCGGCCAGACCTACATGCAGCAGACGAATATCTACGGGCACACCTACGGCACCGCGTTTGCGAGCCCGGATTTCGCGCAGATCGCGCGCGCGTGCGGCGCGGAAGGCATACGCGTGAGCGAGCCGAAGGATGTGGAAGAGGCGCTGCGGCAGGGACTCGCTGCAACGAAAGAGAAACCCGCGCTCGTCGAGGTGATGGTGAGCCGGCATCCCTATCCGAAAATCTGAACCCTCAGTTCGTCATTCCGGCAGCAATCGTTGTCCGGCTCCCGGTCTTCGGCGCGACCACGCAACTCGCATCACCAGTTGAACGCGGCGAGCAGGTAGTCGGGGTGCGCCACCGCAGCAGCGGCAAATGACCGCCAGCGCTCCGGCGTCGGCAATTGACCCCATGCGATGCCCAGCGCTCCAGCATGCACCCCGCCGGGGATCAAGGCGCTGCGAATGCCGACACGCGCGGCGCCAAGAATATCGTGCTCCACCGAATCGCCGATGGCGATCACCTTGTCCCTGGGGCAGCCGAGGACTTCGAAGCACGACGCGTAGATCGCCGGATACGGTTTGCCGTGATAGAACACTTCGCCTCCCAGCGCTTCGTAGCGTCGCGCCAGCGCGCCCTGTGCCTCGGTCGTACCCTCCGGCAGCAGGCGGATGGTGTCGGGATTGGCACAGACCATGGGCAGCCCGCGGGCGATGCCTGCGTGCAGTTCCGGCTCGTAATCGTGCACGAGGCGGCGCGGCGCATCGGTCCCCAGCACGGCGAGAAAATCCGCGCTCTCGACACACGCCACGAATTCCAAGCCGATGCCTTCGAGCAGCGAGCGGTCGCCGCCGCGGGTGAAGGCATAGCAGCGTTTCCCCAGCCGGTGATGAAACGCATCAGTCCGCGCCTCGAGCGCCCGGCGGGCATTCTCGCCGCCCGATATGCAGCGCGCGATGAGCGCAACATCGAACCCCATGCCGGCCATGAGGCGCAGATTGTCCTGCTCGCGCTTCCCGGAATTGGAAAGTACCACGATCCGCTTCCCCGCTTCGTGCAGCCGCCGCAGGCATTGCGCAGCACCCGGGTACGGCCGCGTTCCGTCGTGCAGCACACCCCACTGATCGAGGATGTATCCGTCGTAGTCAGCGGCGAGCGCCGCGACTCCGGGCACTGCCCTGACACCAAAAGGGTGCGCTGAACCGTCAGGAGATGCGGGCACGGATGTACGCCGAGACCGCTTCGCTCACCAGCACGATCGCGAGGATGGCGGCGAGCACGACCAGCACCTGCTGCCACGCGAACTGGTTGATGGAAGCATAGAGATGGAGCCCGATCCCGCCGGCACCTACGAAACCCAGCACGCTCGACTCCCGGACGTTGATGTCCCAGCGATAGACGGTGGTTCCGATCAGCACCGGCATCACCTGCGGCAGGATGCCGACGAGATAGACCTGTGCCGTACCCGCGCCCGTGGCCTCGATCGCCTCGATCTGGCCGCGATCGGCTTCTTCGATCGCCTCGGCGACGAGCTTTGCCAGGAAACCGATGGAGCGCGCCGCCACCGCGGCGATCCCCGCGACCGCGCCGGGGCCGAAGATCGCCACGAACAGCAGGCCCCAGATGACGGTGTTCACCGAGCGCGAAGCGACCAGCAGTGCGCGCCCGATCGCCCACGTGACACCGTTCGCCGTCGTATTGCGGGCGGCGAGGAACGCCAGCGGGACGGAAAATACCAGCGCGATCAGGGTGCCCAGTGTCGCGATGTGGACCGTTTCGATCAGCGGCTGCACGATCACCGGCAGATACGACCAGCGCGGCGGCCACATGCGCTGCGCGAGGTCTGCAGCCTGCTCATGCGCATCCGCGAAAAACGCCCACTCGATTTCCAGCGCGGACACCGACCAGGCGGCGGCAAACGCCACGCCCGCGACCCACAACCACCCGATCACGGTCTCGCGCAGCGTACGCCGCTGCCATACCTCGGGAGTGCGCGGGGGTCGCGCCGCGCCGGAGCTCACCGCAGTTTTCTCCGCACCCAGTCGCTGAACCACTCACCGAACGCAACGAGCACGATGATCGACAACAGGATGGCGAGCGAGAAGTCGTAGTCGTAACGCGAAAACGACGCGGAAAGCGTCTGGCCGATGCCGCCCGCCCCCACGATCCCGATCACGGTGGAGTGCCGTACGTTGGCATCGAGCCGATAGATGATGACGCCCACCGTGCGTGAGAGCACCTGCGGCACGATCGCGTACACCACGGTCTGGCCGAACCCGGCGCCCGTCGCGCGCACCGCCTCCACCGGGCCGCTGCGCACGTTCTCTATGTCTTCGGCCAGCATTTTTCCGAGGAAAATCGCCGAGGCGAAGGCCAGCGTGAGCAGTCCCGCCACCGGGCCGAAGCCGAAGAGCTTGACGAAGAAAATGGCGATGATCACTTCGTGCAGCGTGCGCCCGAGCACGATGGAGCCGCGGGCGACGAAATAGATGGCGCGCGGCGCGAGATTGCGCGCGGCAGCGATGCCCAGCGGAACGCTCAGGATCAGGCCGGCCAGCGTTGCCGCCAGCGCCATCTGCACGCTTTCGAGCATGCCGCTCGCGAGCAGTTGCCAGCGCGCGAAGTCCGGGGGAATCATGCGCTGGAAAATGTCGAGCGCACGCGGGAAACCGGCGAGCACGCGATCCGCGTCGACGTTCAGATCCGACACCGCCCAGGCAAGATAAGCGATAACCCCCAGCGCGGCGAGATGCTGGCGCAGGCGGCTGCCAAAGAGCGGCGGCGGCCGCCACACGGAGGGATACGCGACCGCGGTCACTCGCCGCCCCCCTCTTCGTCTTCGCGGCGTATGGTGCGGCTCCAGTCCTCTGCGCCGTAGATCGCCGTCAGCGTTTCGGCAGTGAGCGCGGAGGGCGGGCCGTCGAACCCGATGCGTCCGGCCTTCAGGCCGATCACGCGGTCGGCGAAAGACTGCGCCAGCGCGACATCGTGAATGTTGACGAGCGCGGGCCGGCGCCGCTCGATGGCCAGTTCGCGGATGAGGCGCATGATCTGGCGCGCGGTCTTGGGATCCAGGCTCGCCGTCGGCTCGTCGACCAGCAGCAGATCCGGATCCTGCATCAGCGCCCGCGCGATGCCGACACGCTGGCGCTGTCCGCCGGAGAGCGCATCGGCGCGCGTGTTGTGATATCCCGCCAGTCCGACGCGGTCGAGGAGCGCGAAGGCCGTCGAAATGTCCTGCGGCGGAAAGCGCCGGAACAGCGCGGCGAAGAACCCGACCGCGCCGAGCCGCCCCGACAGCACGTTCTCCATCACGGTGAGCCGTTCGACGAGATTGAATTCCTGGAAGATCATCGCGATGCGCCGGCGCAACCGGCGCAGCTCGCTGCGCGACACCCCGACGATGTCGCTTGCGCCCAGCCGGATGCGGCCGGAGGTGGGCTCCACCAGCCGGTTGATGCAGCGGATCAGCGTGCTCTTGCCGGCACCGGAGGACCCGATGACGGCGATGACTTCCGGACGCCCGATGGTGAAGCTCACGTCCTCCAGCGCGCGCTGTCCGCCGGGATAAACCTTGGTGAGCCCTGCGATCGAGAGCAGCGCTGCGTCGCTCGATTCACGCGCCGACGCCGCAGGCAGTACGCCCTCCATCTGCTACAGCCGCATCCTCGTCATCGGCTTCATTGCGCTGCGCGGCTCATTCGGCCTTCCTGCCGAGCTTGCTCAAGCTCTCCTGGGTATAGCTCACGCCGCTCGCCTTCTGAATGGTCCGCACGTCCTTCCAGTGGTCCTTGTAGTTGATCGCCGCGAATCGTTCGACATCCTTGAACTCGGTGGCGAGCTTGGATTTCTTGAAATCGAACGAGATGAACGCCTGCTTGATCTTCTCCTGGAGCTCCGGGGCGAGGTTATGCGCCACACCGAAGGCGGTGCGCGGAAACGGCGTCGACTCGTAGACCACGCGCAGCGTTCCGGGCTTGAACATGCCACGTGCCTGCATGCGCTCCACCACCGTGGACGCGACGGGCGCGGCATCGTAATCCTTGTTCACCACGCCCATGATGGAATTATCGTGCTTGCCCGAATAGAGCACCTTGTAGTCCTTGTCGGGCTCGACCCCCAGCGCCTTGAACAGCGCACGCGGAGCGATGTCGCCGGAGTTCGAAGACGGTGCAACGTGCGCGACGCGCCGGCCCTTGAGATCCGTGACGGTCTTGACCGGGCTGTCGCGGTGCGTGATGAGCTGCAGCGTGTAGCCCACGGTGCCGTCGGCGCGCTGCATCGCCACGATGGGGATGAATCCCGCCAGGTTCACCGCGAAGGCGGTGGGGCCGGTCGCTACGCCGGCGATATGCAACCGGCCCGAACGCATGGCCTCGACCTGTGCCGCATAAGACTCCGCGGGAAACCAGCGGATGCGCTTGCCGGTGACCTTCGCCAGGTACTCCATGAAATCGGCGAACACGTTCTCATAGACGGCCGGGTCTTCCACCGGCGTGTAGGAGAACACCAGCGTCGAGGGGTTCTGCCACGCTTTCTGATCCCTGGGACGGTCGGCCACGAGATCGCCGTCCTCGTCGCAATAACGCTGATCGAGATCGCCGCGATTGGCGCACGGCGCCTGTGCCAGCGCGCTGCCCACCCACGATGTGCAGGTCATCGCCAGCGCAGCCATCACGGCGCATAACCACTTTTTCATTTTGGTCTCCCTCCTTTTGTATCTATTTGAACATATTGACGAGCAGGCTCCAACAGCGGGGGCCACGGGAACGCCTGTCTGCTCGCGAAATGCCGTGGTAACCTATCCTGCGGGTACTCAGCGCCCGCAGGAGTTGGTGGTGAACAGAACGATATGGTTGTTGCTTCTTATCGTGGCAGGTGCCATCGCGTCCGTGCTGTACTACACCCATCAGAAGAAACCATCCTGGGTCGTCCCTCCCACGGCGAAAGCCCCGGCGCCCAAACCGCCGGCCGAGCCGGAGATTCGTTACCCCATAGAGCCGAAACCGCCGGAAAAACCGCTGCCCGCGCTGAATCAGAGCGATCCTGCGATGAAGGAGGCGCTCACTGGGTTATGGAGCGACAAGACGGTCGCACAGTTCTTTCACGTAAACGAATTCGTGCGTCGGGTCGTTGCCACGATCGACAACCTGCCGCGCCAGAAAGTGGCGCTGCGGCTGATGCCGGTGAAACCGGTACCGGGACAGTTCCGCACGGCCGTCAAGGGCGACAGCGTTACGGTAAGCCCGGACAACGCCGGGCGCTACGCAGCCTACGTCAAGCTCGCCGAGTCCGTCGACAGCGCGCGGGTGGCGGACGTCTATTTCCGTCTCTATCCTCTGTTCCAGCAGGCGTACGAGGATCTCGGCTACCCGAAAGCTTACTTCAACGACAGGCTGATCGAAGTCATCGATCATCTGCTTGCCGCGCCGGAGATGCCGGCGGAGGCCAAGCTGGTGCAGCCCAAGGTGTTCTACCAGTTCTCGGATCCGGATCTGGAGAGGCGATCCGCCGGGCAGAAGATCATGATGCGCATCGGCAACGAGAACGCCGGCCGCATCAAGACCAAGCTGCGTGACATTCGCGGCCATCTCACGCGCAAGGCAGACAAGCCGTAGCGATCGAATCACCGACACGACAAAACAGAGGAGGATCGGCATGAAAGCACGGAGAGCGTACTACCTTGCGGGCGCGGGGCTGCTCGCGATCACGGCCGGCGCATCGTACGGCCAGGCGAATTATCCGACGCGGGCGGTGCGGATCATCGTGCCTTCTTCACCGGGCGGCGGCACCGACATCCTGTCGCGCCTGGTGTCACCCGGGCTCTCGGAGCGCCTGGGGCAGACCGTCGTCGTCGACAATCGCCCTGGTGCGGGTTCCATCATCGGCAACGACGTCGTCGCCAAATCGCCGCCGGACGGCTATACCCTGCTCATGGGCATTTCGACGCTCGCCATCCTGCCGGCGATGCACAAAAAACTTCCGTATGACGCGATGCGCGATCTCGCGACGGTCACGCAGGTCATTTCGGCACCCAACATTCTGGTCGTGCATCCGTCGATGCCGGTGAAAACGGTGAAGGAGCTGATCGCGTTCGCGAAGAAGCGTCCCGGGGAAGTCAATTACGGCTCCGCCGGCCTCGGCACCAACCCGCATCTTTCCATGGAGCACTTCCTCAGCATGACCAACCTGAAAATGGTTCATGTCGCGTACAAGGGGCTGGGACCTGCGATGGTCGATCTCGTCGCCGGCCAGGTTCAAACTGCGGTCTCCACCATGCTCGCCGGACTGCCGCACGTAAAAAGCGGACGGCTGCGCGCGCTCGCCACCACTGGCGGCAAACGCAGCAGCTCGCTTCCCGATCTTCCGACCGTCGCCGAAGCCGGCGTTCCGGGCTATGAGGCGGTGCAGTGGTACGGCCTGTTCGCCCCGGCCAAGACGCCGCGCGAAATCGTCAACAAACTGAACGAAGCGATGAAAAGCACGCTGCAGAGTCCCTCCACCAAGGAACGGCTGGCGGCCGACGGAACCGAAGCAGTTGGCAGCTCGCCGGAGGAGTTCGCGCGTTTCCTGCGCAGCGAAACCGAGAAGTGGGGCAAGGTGGTGCGCTCGGCGGGCATTCAACCGCGATGAGGGACCTCGCCTGGCACTAGCCCGTCAGCGGCCTGCAAGTTTGCGCCCGCGCTCCAGCGCCGCAAACGATTGCGTCGGCGCCGCCATCAGCCAGCGAAAACCCTTCTCCAGGAGCATTTCGACGTTGCCGCTGTCGACGTGCGGATGGCCGCAGACGACGTTGTGCTCCTTGCAGATGGCGAGTATCTCGTCGATTGCGGCGGCCACCTGTGGATGCTCGTACTGGCGCGGGAAACCCATGTCCTGCGACAAGTCACCCTCTCCGATCAGCACGACCCCGATGCCGGGCACCTCCTTGAGCATCTTCGGCAGCTGCTTGATCGCCCGCACTTCCTCGCACATGAGGACGACGAGTATCTCGCCCTGTGGATTGAGCGGCCAGACGTCCGCGCGCGCGTAGTATTCCGGCTGCGTGAGGCCCCAATAGCGGGCCGCGGTGCGCGGCGCATCCCCGCGCAGGCCAGCCGGCTCGAAATAGCGCGCCTGCGGCGGGCGCGGATAGCGGCACGCTGCGACCGCGTTGCGCGCTTCTTCGACTGTGCTGACGTGCGGCCAGATCACCCCGTAGACCCCGATATCGAGCACCTGCTTTGCGATCCACTGGTTCATCTCGCCGCCATTGGGGGGAATGCGCACCATGGGCGCGACCGCCGGTGTGAGTGTTCCCGACTGCACGATCTGACGGCGGTCCAGCATGTACTGCATGCAGTCGCGCAACACACGAACATCGTAAGGGTTGTGCTCCATCTCGAACACGACCCCGTCATAGGGCGCCGCGGCTATCGCCTGCGCTGCCGGGACGTCCGCCGGCGCGAACGTGACAAAAGCCGGCTTGCCCTGTTCCAGCGCGCGGATCGCGCCGTTGAGGCGCGGAATGTCGGCCATCGCAGTTCCTTTCATTTCGTGTGGCCCCATTCTACGCCAGCCCGCGCGCGAATTTTCCGCGGTCGCCGTTCCGCTATACTCGGGACCGAAGGAGATCAACAATGCAGATCACGCTGATCGAAAACTTCCGCGCCGTGTTCTACGCGCCGTTCTACGCCTGCGCCGCACTGGGCGCCTACAAGGCGGAGGGACTCGAGGTCACCCTGAAGGCGTCGGAAGCGGCGGAGAAAACACTGACCACGGGAGATGTCTCGTGGGGCGGGCCGCTGCGCGTCATGAAAGCGCTCGATTCCAACCCCGGCGGCGGATACGTTTGTTTCTGCGAGGTGGTGCAGCGCGATCCGTTTTTTCTGATCGGTCGGGCGCCCAATGCGCAGTTCAAACCCGCGGATCTCATTGGAAAACGTCTCGCGGTTGTCAGTGAAGTGCCGACACCGTGGATCTGCCTGCAGTATGACCTGCGCCGGGCGGCCATCAATCCCGATCAGGTCATGCCCGCGCCGGCGCGCACCATGGCGGAAAATGCCAGAGCCCTGCGCGATGGTGAAGTGGACGTGATCCAGGTCTTTCAACCCTACGCGCGCGAACTGATCGATGCGGGTGCAGGCCATGTCTGGTACGCGGCCGCGAACCGCGGACTCACCTCCTACACCACCTTCAACACCACGCGCGCCTTCATCGAGAAGAATCCCGACATCGCGCTGCGCATGACGCGGGCGATGTACCGCACGCAGAAGTGGATCGCGGCGCATGACGGGCAGGCGTTCGCCGGGCTTGTCGCCAGCTATCTGCCCGACGTACCGGGCGCCACCCTCGCCGCGTGCCTGGATGACTACAAGGCGCTCGGGCTGTGGAACACCAGTCCCGTCATGAAGCACGAAGGGCTCGAGTGGCTGCGCGACGCGATGCACGCGGCCGGCTATATCAAATCCCGGCCCGCCTTCGGGCAGTGCGTGGACATGCGCTACGCGGAACAGGCCGTGCGCGAAAATGTAGCCTCGATCTGAAACCGCATTGCGCATATGTGAGGCGCTGTGTAGCATCGCCCGCCTGAAGGAGGATACCGATGACCGATTCCGATCCGAAGACGCTGTTCCATTTTTCGTTCGCGGTGAACGATCTCGATCGCGCCCGCAAGTTCTACGGCGAAATCCTGCAGTGCCCCGAAGGCCGAAAGTTGCCCGGCCGCACGGATTTCAATTTTTTCGGTCATCATCTCGTCGCGCACCTCGCGCCCGATGAGGTGGTCGGTTCGCAGGGCAGGAAGATCGGCGAGTCGAAGAAGACGCCGCTCAGGCACTTCGGTGTCGTGATGACGCTCGACGACTTCCGCACGACCGCTGCACGGTTGGAGCAACACGGCGCCGAATTTCTGAACCAGCCCTCGGTCACCCAGAAAGGCACGGTACGGGAGCAGATGCTGATGACGGTCACCGACGGCTGCGGCAACGCGATCGAGTTCAAGGGGCTGCGCAGGATCACCGACGTGTATGCGGTCGAGGTGCGCGAAGCCGAAAAATTATAGAGCGAAAAAGGAAGCGACGTGCCCTACACCATTCTCTATCCGGACAACCGCTCCACGGACCTCAGCGTCGAAACGGAGATAACGGGAACGGATGTCACTTACATCAATCCGTGCAAGACCCGCTTCGAAGACGTGGAGCTGTCAGCATGGCGCAGCTGCGATGCCGTCATCGTCCGGCGCGTCCAGATCGACGCCAGCGTCATCGAGAAGATGGAGCGCGCGCGCATCGTGGTGCGCATGGGTGTGGGTTTCGACGTGGTGGATCTCGAGACGTGCGGCGCGGCGGGCATCGCGGTGTGCAACGTGCCGGATTACGGCACGACCGAAGTCGCCGACTCCGCCATCGCCATGATGCTCGCGTTCGCGCGCGGCACCGCAGCGTGCGATGCGGCATTGCGCGCCGACCTGAAGGGCTCCTGGACCCATCTCAACAACGTCACGGCACGGCGGCTGCGCGGCGCCTGCTTCGGCGTGGTAGGGCTGGGCCGCATCGGCACGGCGGCGGCGTTGCGCGCGCAGGCATTCGGGATGCGGGTCGCGTTCCACGACCCCTACCTTCCGAACGGTGCCGAGCTGTCTTTCGGTTTTACGCGCAGCCGCACGCTGCAGGAGCTGCTCGCGCAGGCAGATGTCATTGCGATACACGCCCCGCTCACGAAGGAAACGCGCGGGCTGATCAACGCGACAGCGGTCGGCGCAATGAAACCGGGCGCCTACGTCATCAACACCGCGCGCGGGCCCATCTGCGATACCGGCGCGCTGCTCGCCGGACTCAAATCCGGAAAGCTCGCGGCAGTGGGTCTCGACGTGCTGCCCAGGGAGCCTGCCTCGCTCGACGATCCATTGGTGGCGGCGTGGCACCATAACGAGCCGTGGATACGCGGCCGCGTGCTCCTCAATGCGCACACCGGCTTCTACAGTCCCGACGCGCTCGCCGACATGCGACGCAAGTCCGTCGAGACGGCTTACCGCTATCTGCGGGAGGGCCGCCTCGAGAATTGCGTCAACGCGGAGTATCTCAAGCACCGCCGCGCCTGAACCGTCATTCAGCGCGAATGTTGTTGTCGCGAATCACTTTGCCCCACCGCGCGTGTTCCTTCCTGATGAAGGCCTGAAACTGCTCCGGCGTGCTGCCGACGGGATCCGAGCCCATGGCGACGAGCTTGTCCCGCACGTCGGGTGAGTTGAGCGCCTTCACCACTTCCGCGTGGACCTTGTCGATGATCGCGCGGGGCGTCTTCGCCGGTGCGAACATTCCGTTCCACGAGGTCGCTTCGTAACCCGGCACGCCGGACTCCGCGAGCGTCGGAATGCTGGGCGCCGCGTTCGCGCGCTTACCGCTCGTCACCGCGATCGCTTTGAGCTTGCCGGCGTTCACGTGCGGCAGCACCGCCAGAATATTGGTGAAGCCGAGCTGCGCTTCGCCGCCCAGCAGCGCGAGGACCGCCGGGCCGCTTCCCTTGTACGGGACGTGCGTCATCGACACCTTCGCGATCGACTGAAAAAGCTCCACCGCGAGGTGGCCCGACCCTCCCGCGCCTGACGAGGAGTAGATGAGCTTGCCCGGCTGGGCCTTCGCCGTGCCGATCAACTCCTTCACCGAATTGATCGGCACGGACGGGTGCAGCACGACGAGCATCGCCTGGCCGCTGGTCTGCGTGATCGGCGCGAGGTCCTTGATCGGGTCGTACGGGACCTTGTTGACGTTCGGGCTGATCGCGATCGAGCCGCTCGTTCCCATCAGCAGCGTGTAGCCGTCCGGCGCCGCCTTCACCGCGATCTCGGTGCCGATGGCCGCGGCCGCGCCAGGACGGTTGTCCACGACGATCTGCTTGCCCCACGCGTCGGCGAGCTTGGCGCCCACGAGCCGCGCCAGCACCCCGGAACCGCCGCCGGGCGCGTACGGATCGATGAGCCGGATCGGTCGATTGGGATAGTTCTTCACCTCGCCCCCCTGCTCGGCGGCATGCAGCAGGGACCCTCCCCCGCCGGCGATGAAAGCGAGCGCTGCAGTCAGCATCAGCGGTTTCGAAAAGAAGTTCGACAAGACGGGCTGCGATTTCACGATGCTCTCCCCTTGCTGTTGCCGCGGCGATGTTACACTCTATCAATAAATCCCCGAACCGACCGCGATCGCCGGAATCAACCGGCACCGTTCCACAACGTGAACGCACCGAATCATCTTTCCGCAGCAGAGGCTGCACGGCGCATCGCCGCCGGAGCGCTGTCCAGCGAGGAGCTGGTTGCGGCGTGTCTGGCGCGCATTCACGACCGCGATCACGACGTGCAGGCCTGGGTGCACTGCGATCCGGACGCCGCGCTGGCGCAGGCTCGCGCCATCGACAAGGGCGGCGCCAAAGGTTTGCTCGCCGGCGTGCCCGTCGGATTCAAGGACGTGATCGACACAGCCGACATGCCGACGCAATACAACTCCGCCATCTATCGCGGCCACCAGCCGCGCACCGACGCCGCCTGCGTCACGCTCGTCCGCCGCGCGGGCGGTATCGTGCTCGGCAAGACGGTCACCACGGAGTTCGCTTCCCGCAGTCCGGGCCCGACACGCAATCCGCTCAACCTTGCCCACTCTCCCGGCGGATCCTCGAGCGGCTCGGCCGCCGCGGTCGCCGATTTCATGGTGCCGCTCGCGTTTGGTACGCAAACCGGCGGCTCCACCATACGACCCGCTTCCTATTGTGGCATCGTGGGCTACAAGCCGAGTTTCGGCACCATCAACCGCGCGGGATTGAAACCGCTGGCGGAATCGCTCGACACCATCGGCGTGATGGCACGCAGCGTGGAAGACTGCGCGCTGCTGATGCATGCCGTGTCCGGAAGAACGCTGCCGGATTTTGCGCGCAAGCTCCTGCAGCCCCCGCGCATCGGCTTGCATCGCACTTCGCGCTGGAAGGACGCTGCACCCGCGGCGCAGAGTGCCGTCGAAGATGCGGCAGCCGCCTTCGCGAAACACGGTGCGCGCTTGCGTGAAGTGAATCTCCCCGACGACTTCGACCGGCTCTACGACGACCAGATGCTGATCATGAATTTCGAGGCGGCGCGGGCGCTGATGCCGGAGTACCTCAGCCACCGGGAACTGTTGAGCGAGCACATGCAGAAGATGATCGGCCAGCACTCGACGATGCCGCGCGAACCCTATGCGGCTGCACTGCAGCGCGCGCGCGCATGCCGCCGTGTATTCGCCGATCTCATGTCCGAGGTCGACGTCCTGCTGACGCCGAGCGCGCCGGGAGAGGCGCCGGAGGGAATAGCTCACACAGGCAGTTCGATTTTCAACCGCAACTGGACTCTGCTCGGCGTGCCGTGCGTGACGATACCGGCCGCACACGGCCCCCAAGGACTGCCCATCAGCGTTCAACTCGTCGGCCGCGATGACGATGACGAGCGCGTGCTGCGCTGCGCCCACTGGACAACGAACGCACTCGCATAATAACGGATCGACGAGGTTTGAAAATGGAACCGAGAATCGCAGCATTCGTTTTGACCGCGTTTACCGCCTGTGCAGCGGCCGGCCACGCCGCCGCCCAGGCCTATCCGACCAAGGCGGTCCGGCTCATTTCGCCGTATCCGCCCGGCGGAGGCACCGATGCCACGGCACGCATCATCGCGCAGGCGCTCGGCGATCAGATGGGTCAGCAGATCGTCGTCGATACCCGCCCGGGCGCAAGCGGCCGCATCGGTACGGAGATCGCATCGAAATCGGCGCCCGACGGCTACACGCTGGTGCTGGGCAACGTGGCGCCGCTCGCGATACTTCCCGCGGCGGTCGCGAAGCTGCCGTACGATCCGATCAGGGGATTCCAGCCGATCAGCCTCATCGCGACCTCCGATTACGTGCTGACGGTGCATCCCTCGCTGCCGGCGCGCACGGTCAAGGAGCTGCTGGCGCTCGCACGTGCGAAGCCCGGCCAGCTTACCTACGCTTCGAGCGGCAATCTGGGTGCGCCGCACCTTGCCGGCGAACTCATCAATCTGCTCGCCAAGGTAAAGCTGCTGCACGTTCCGTACAAGGGCAACGGGCCGGCGGTGATCGCCGTCATGACCGGCGAGAGCACGATGATGTTCGGCAGCGGACCATCGGTCGTTCCGCATATGAAGACCGGGAAAGTGCGCGCGCTCGCCACCACCGGCACCAGGCGCTCCATGCCCGACTTGCCGGCGATGAACGAGCTGCTGCCGGGTTACGACGTCACCCAGTGGTACGGCATACTCGCCCCGGCCGGCGTGCCCCGGGAGATCGTGGAGCGGCTGCATCGCGAGATCGCGCGCGCGATCGGCAACCCCAAAGTTGCGCAGCTTTTCGTCAACCTCGGCACCCAGCCCGTTTCCAACACGCCGGAGCAATTCTCGACGTTCATCAAGGCGGAAACGGACAAATGGGGGAAAGTGATCCGGTCAGCCAACATCACCGCTGATTGAGTGTTCGTTGGCATCCGCAGACGAATTCGAATTTTTCCTGAAGAAGCCATGGTCGGACGGGTTCCCGGTCGTCACACCGACGGAGGAGCGCGTGCAGCGGATGCTGCAGGGCACGCGCCGCGACCCGGAAGCGCTGATCGGTCGCGTTCCGCCTGCCATGGCGCCCGCGACGGTGCGAACGGTGGCGATCCACGCCCTCATGGCGGGATGCGCGCCGGAGTATCTTCCGGTCGTCCTCGGCGGCATCACGCTGATGCTTCGCGAAGAATTCAATCTGAACGGCGTGCAGGGGACCATGCACGGTGTGGCGCCGCTCATGATCGTGAATGGTCCTTATGCGGCGAAGATCGGCCTGCACGGCGGCAACGGCTGCTTTGGACCGGGATTCCGCGCCAACGCTTCGATCGGCCGCGCGATCCGGCTCATGCTGATGAATCTGGGCGGCGGCATCGCCGGCATCGGCTCGGCGACGGTGTTCGCAACCCCGCTGCGCTACACCGCCTGCATTACCGAGAACGTGGAGCGCAGCCCGTGGGAAACGCTTGCGGCTTCACGCGGCTACGCGGCGCAGGACGATGTAATCACGTGTGCCATGGTGGAAAGCCCGCGCCTTTGCTATGACGACGCGAGCCAGGACCCGGAGCCGCTGCTGATCGGCATCGCCGACTCCATGACGGCCATGGGTTCGTGGAACATGCACGTGCGCTCGGACATGGTGGTGGCGTTGGGGCCGGAGCACGCCGCGATCTGCGCCCGGGCCGGGATGACACGCGCCGAGGTGCATCGCCGCCTGTGCGAGCTGGCGGGACGCACGGTGCGCGAACTCAAGCGCGGCGGCAACTGGCGGCGCGAGCGCGCGCTCAGGATGGGCGTGGATCCGGACGACGATGAACGCTTTGTGCCGGCGATCAAGGATCCGCGCGACCTGCATTTGATCGTTGCGGGCGGCTGGGGACCGCTTACGGCGGTATGCCACGGCTGGGGTGGGGGCAGCCGCGCGGTGCACGGCAAATACGAAATCGAGTAGCGCAGCGATATGGCTCAGGTACAGGACGAATTCGAGTTCTTTCTGAACAAGCAGTGGTCGGACGGCCTGCCGGTCGTCACGCCGACCGAGGCGCGCGTTCAATGGATGCTCGCGGCCACGCGCCGTGAACCGGACGAAATCATCGGCCGCATTCCGCCGGCCACGGTCCCCGCCACGGTGCGCACGGTCGCAATTCACGCACTCATGGCGGGCTGCAAACCGGAGTACCTGCCCGTCGTGCTCGGCGCCCTCACGCTCATGCTGCGCGATGAGTTCAACCTGAACGGCGTGCAGGGAACGATGCACGGCGTCGCGCCGCTCATGATCGTAAACGGCCCCTATGCGGCGAAGATCGGCCTGCACGGTGCAAACGGCTGTTTCGGGCCGGGATTCCGCGCCAATGCTTCGATCGGCCGTGCGATCCGGCTCATGATGACGAACCTCGGCGGCGGCATTCCGGGCGTCGCCTCCGCCACGATCTTCGCCACGCCGCTGCGCTACACTGCATGCATTACTGAGAACACCGCGCGCAGTCCGTGGGAGACGCTCGGCGTCGCGCGCGGCTATGCAGCCGACGACAACGTGATCACGTGCGCGATGGTGGAAAGCCCGCGGCTCTGCTTCGACGACGTAAGCCAGGAACCCGCGCGGCTCCTCGCGGGACTGGCGAGCTCGATGGCCGACATCTGCTCATGGAACATGCATGCGCGTTCTGATATGGTGGTCGCAATGGGGCCGCAGCACGCGGCGATCTGCGCCAATGCGGGCATGAGCCGCACCGACGTTCAACGCCGCCTGCTCGAAATGGCCGGTCGCAAGGTGCGGGAACTGAAAGTCGGCGGCAACTGGCGGCGCGAGCGCGCGCTCGCGTTTCCCATCGAAGTCGATCCGGACGACGAGGATTTCTTCATCCCCGCGATCAAACAGCCGGAAGACCTGCATCTCATCGTCGCGGGCGGATGGGGACCGTGCACTGCGATATGCCACGGCTGGAGCGGCGGCAGCCGTGCCGTACACGGCAAATACGATACCTGAGAGGAGCATCGATAGTGAGCGAAGTGAATTTCATCGACCCGACGGCCGGCGGCGACGAGGCGAAAATCCTGCGCGCGCCGCGGCCCATGGACCTCGCCGGGAAAGTGGTCGGCCTGCTCGACAACACCAAGGAGCAGGCCGATGTGATCCTGGCGACACTGGGTGAGGTGCTGCGCGAGCGTCACGGCGTCGCGCGCGTGGTGATTCAGCGCAAGGAGCATTACTCCAAGCCTGCCACCGGTTCGCTCATCGACGGGATGGCGAAGGAAGTGCAGGTGGCCATCGCCGCCGTCGGCGGCTGAGGGTCCTGCACGTTGTGCAGTGTGCACGACACCGTCGAATTCGAGAAGCGCGGCATTCCGGCAACGGTTGTCATCACGCAGGCTTTTCGCAATGCCGCCGAGTTCCAGTTCCGCGGCAAGGGCATGGATGGACATCCCTACATCGAGCTGCCGCATCCGATCAGCAATCTCAAGCCCGCTGAAATGAAAGCATTGACACTGCGCTACGTCGACGACGTCGTGCGCCAGCTTACGGCCTGAAGCGATTCTTACTGCATGAAGGAGTGACCCCTTGAAAGTGGACCCTGACCGCATCCGCTGCATCGATCCGCTCGTCTCGCCGCAGTATCCGTTCAATGACGCACCACGCACGCCGGAACGTTCGGAGCCGCGTTATGCGACGATTTCCGACTACGAAGCGCGCATCCCGTTGCGCGACGGTATCCGGCTCGCCGCCGACGTGATCCGGCCTTCCGCGTCGGGCATGAAGTTTCCGGCGCTGGTAACGACTTCGGTGTACACGCGCCAGCTCCAGCGCGGTGTGATCGCGCTCGGCCAGAACGAGGCGGGGGTGTCGGAATTCTGGGTGCCGCGCGGTTATGCGCACGTGATCGTGGACGTGCGCGGATCCAACGATTCCGAGGGCGTGTACGACCTTTTCGGATCGCAGGAGCAGCAGGACCTATACGACATCATCGAGTGGGTCGCGGAGCAGCCGTGGTGCGACGGCAACGTCGGCATGAGCGGCATCTCGTACATGGGACGAACGCAACTTTTCGCCGCCGAGCAGCAGCCGCACTTGAAGGCGATCTTTCCCTACGATGCCTCGTGCGACTTCTATCGCGATGCCTGCTTCCACGGCGGGATACCGACGAACTTCACCACGCACTGGACCGCGTTCGTGATGAATCTCAACATGACTTCGGGCCGCAATCCCAACGTCGACAAGCTCAAGGCGCAGCTCGAGATCATGTACAGCCACAATTACCCGTTCGACTGCGAGTGGTACCAGGATCGCTCCTCGGGGCCGCGGCTCAACAAGGTCAACATTCCCGCCTACTTCGGCTCGGGCTGGTACATGAACGAGCTGCACCTGAAGGGCGCGTTCGACGGCTACAACGGCACCGGCGATATCCCGAAGCGCATGATGGTCGGCCCGCGCCCGTGGCCGCTGCGCCCGTGGGCGGGTTATCACTACGAGATGCTGCGCTGGTACGACCACTGGCTGAAGGGCATGGACACGCGCGTCATGGAAGGCTCGCCGATCCAGCTTTACGTGCAGGGAGAGAACGCCTGGCGCCCGGAAAACGAGTGGCCGCTCAAGCGCACGCAGTGGCGCGAGCTTTATCTCGGCGGTGCGCCGAACGGACACGAAGGCAAGCTGATGGACTCGGCGGGGAGCGAACAGAGGCGGCGGCTCGACTTCGACCCCGCGAGCCAGGACGCGTACCACGGCAAGCCGCACCTCATCTATCGCACCGAGCCGATGGCGAAGGACCTGGAGCTGACCGGCCCGATGGCGCTTTACCTGCAGGCCGGGTCGACGGCGCGCGATACCGACTGGCTGGTTGCGGTGGGCGATGAAGGCCCGGACGGCAAGGTGCGCGAGCTGTGCAAGGGCTGGTTGCGCTCGTCGCACCGGAAAATCGATCCCAGGCTGTCGTCACCCGCCAAACCGTACCATCCGCATACCAGCGCCGAGTACATGGAACCGGGTGCGGTGTACGAATTGCCGATCGAAATCTGGCCGGTGTGCAACGTGTTCAAGCCGGGACATCGGCTGCGGCTGGAAATCGCGAATTCCGATTCCATCATCGCGGCCAACGGCAGGCCGCACGTGACGATACGGGAGAAGGCGACGAATACGGTGCACGAGGGCGGGAAGAAACCGTCACGGCTCGTCGTGCCCGTCATCCCCTCGTGAGCAGGCACCCGCTCGATTCGTAGGGTGGGCGCTTGGGCCCACCATCGGTTCGGAGCCCCGGTGGGCATGAATGCCTACCCTGCTGGCTCAATTCGTAGGGTGGGCGCTTGGGCCCACCATCGGTTCGGAGTCCCGGTGGGCATGAATGCCCACCCTTGTATCTTGAACGCTGTGATGGTTAGCTACCCTCACATGGAGCCGGGTGAGCTTGAGCCCACCCTTAAAGCGATTAGTTTGAGGTGTAGATAAGGCCCCCGGCTCCACTTCCTCGCCCCGCTTGAGACTGAACGGTAGCCTAGGCCCCGCAGCGAGACGGTGAGCCTGCATGCACAAGGCAAGTCGGCAAGGAGGGCGAATTCGAGTCATTTTAAGGGAGCCCTTATGATGTATGTGCTTGGCTGTGACGTCTCGAAGAAGCGACTCGATTGCGCGCTGCTGTTAAGCGGCGAGCCGCTGAAGCTGCGCAGCAAGGCGGTGGTGAATAACCAGCCGGGATGCCTGGCTTTGATCGAGTGGGCGTGCCGGCAGGCGCGCTGCACCGTAGCGCAGCTGCACGTGGTGATGGAGGCCACCGGGGTCTATCACGAGGCGGCGGCCTATGCGCTCACGCAAGCCGGTGTGAAGGTCTCGGTGGTCAACCCGGCGCGGGTGCGTGAGTTCGCCAGAAGCTTGGCGGTGCACACCAAAACGGACGCCAGCGATCGGGCGGTATTGGCGCGCTACGGGGCGAGCATGAAACCACCCCTGTGGCAGCCGCCCGCCCCGGAACTCGTGGAACTCAAGGCCCTGCTGAGCCGGTTGCAGGCGGTAGAGGCCGATCTGCAACGGGAAGCCAATCGCCTGGAGAAGGCGCAAATCAGTCTCACCCCGCAAACGGTGCTCGATTCGCTGCACAACAGCCTGGCCTTTCTTAGGCAGGAGAAGGCCGCGCTCGAGCAACGCATCGATGATCATATCGAGGGCCATCCCCAGCTTAAGCACGATCGAGGCTTGCTTGAATCGATCCCGGCCATTGGCCGCAAGACCGCCCGGCGCATGCTGTGCGTGCTGCATTCGCGTGCCTTCCGCAAGGCCGGTGCCGTGGCCGCTTATCTGGGGTTGATTCCCGTCCAACACGAATCGGGCAGCTCGGTGCATCGTCCCCCCCATCTGTCCAAGGCGGGGGACGCCTCCATGCGGGCTGCCCTTTACATGGTGGCGGTGGTCGCCACCCGCCACAATCCCGATATTCGTCTGCATTACGAGCGTCTGCGCGGCAATGGCAAGTCCAAAATGAGCGCCCTGTGTGCAGCGATGCGAAAACTGGTGCATATCTGCTTCGGAGTCATCAAAAACCAGCAGCTCTATCAGCCCCGCAGCCCTGACAGCGCTTGACATCAAAGACGGTATCTACTTTTTTCGGTTTTTTACTGCGGCTTGAGGTTCGCCGCGACGGCCACCTTCTTCCACTTCTCGACTTCGCGGCGCACGCGCTCGGCGAATACATCCGACGGCATGCCGCCCGGCTCGCCGCCGATGTCGAGCATGCGCTTCTGCACCTCCGGCATCTGCAGCACCGCTGCCACGTCGTCGCGCACGCGCCGGATAATCTCCGGCGGCGTCCCGCGCGGCGCGAACAAGCCGAACCACGCATCGGCATCGAAGCCCGGCACATCCTTCGAAATCACCGGCACGTCGGGAAAGGCCCGCGACGGCGAAGACACGCCCAGCATCCGCGCGCGGCCCGCGCGTACGGTGCCCTGCATCGAACTCACGGCGGCGATCGCGAGCGTGATGTGTCCGCCCATGAGATCGGTCGAAAGCGGGCCGGCGCCCTTGTAGGGCACGGTCACGATCTTCACTTTCGTCAGCATGGTGAAGAGATTCGTCGGCAGCGAATTGCCGGCATTGCCCATGTTGAGTTCGCCGGGGCGTGCCTTGGCCAGCGCGATCAGTTCGCGGATGTTCTTCACCGGCAGCGAGGGATGCGCGGCGATGGTCTGCGGCGAGATGGAAACGATGGTGATCGGCACGAGATCGGTGAGCGGATCGAACGGCAGTTTCGCGAACAGCGCCGGCATCTGCGGAAACTGCGTGGAAGTCAGCAGCAGCGTGTAGCCGTCCGGCGGGCTTTTCACGACGTGCTCGGTGCCGACCGCCGTGGCGGCGCCGGGCCGCGGATCGATGACCACCTGCTGCTTCCAGCGCTCGATCAGATGCGGATTGATGATGCGCGCATTCGCATCGCTGCTGCCGCCCACCGGAAACGGGATCACCATGCGGACCATCTTGCTCGGATAGGTCTGGGCCTGTAGCGGGGCAGCCGCGAGCAAGGCCGTCGCGATGGCGGTGCAGCAAAGCTCAATACGCATGGCGTTTCCTCCTCCTCTGGTTTGCGCTAGGCTAGGACGCGGGGAGCCAAAGGTCAATGGCGCACCCGTCACGTCCCGCGGTCTGGCAAAATGCGGTTCGGACGACGACGCACATCCACGGGAGCCCGCATGGACAAGGTTGTTTCTTCGCCGCAGGAAGCCATCGCCGACATCAAGGACGGCGCAACGATCGCGATCGCCGGATTCAGCGTTTCGCATCGCTTCGCCACCAGCCTGATCACGGCGTTGCGCGACAAGGGCACGAAGAACCTGACGATCTTCTGCAATTCCCTCGGGGATCCGGGGGCCACGCGCGGGCAGATTCTCGCCGAGAACGGGCAGGTGAAGAAACTGATCGCCGCCTTTTCCATACGCGCCGGCACCCCCACGGCGAGCGAGGAGCAGATCGCCGCCGGAAAAATGGAAGTGGAGGTGGTGCCGCAAGGCATCCTGGTCGAGCGCTGCCGCGCGGGCGGGGCCGGCATTCCGGCGTTCTATTCCCCCACCAGCATCGGCACGCTCCTCACCGAAGGCAGGGAAATCCGCGAGTTCGACGGCCGGCCGCACGTGCTCGAATACGCCATTCACGTCGATTACGCGTTCCTGCGCGGCTATCGCGCCGACCGTCTGGGCAACGTGCAACTGCGCGGCGGCAGCCAGAATTTCAATCCCAGCTTCGCCAAGGCGGCGCGCTTCGCGATCGTCGAGGTGGACGAGATCGTGGAGCCGGGCGAGATCCCGCCGGAACTCATCAATCTGCCGGGGATATTCGTTTCACGCGTCCTGAAAACCACCGACACGTCCGACGCGAAGGCCTGGCGGCGGCCCGAGCGGCGCCCCGCCGACAAGCCGCGGCTCTACAACGGCAAGCCGGCCCTGTCCCGCGCCGGCATCGCGAAACGCGCGGCGGGCCTCGTGCGCGAGGGCACGTACGTCAACCTCGGCGTCGGTATTCCGACCATGGTGTCCAACTACCTGCAGGGCCGCGACGTCATTCTCCACGCCGAGAACGGCGTCCTCGGCTACGGCCACATGGTCACCACCGACGAGGAGATCGATCCCGACATCTACAACGCCGCCGGCCAGTTCGTCGCGCTCAAGCCCGGCGCGTCGTTCTTCGACAGCGTGACCTCCTTCGAGATGGCGCGCGGCGGCTTCATCGACACCGTGATCCTCGGTGCCTACGAGGTGGATCAACAGGCCAACGTCGCGAACTGGAGCGTCTCGGATGCGAAGCGCGGCGGCATCGGCGGCGCGATGGATCTCCTCTCCGGCCGCGGCGATCTCATCATCGTGATGGAGCACGCCGACAGCAAGGGGCGGCCCAAGCTGCGGCGCCAGTGCACCTACCCGCTCACCGGGAAAGCATGCGTCGATTACGTCGTGACCGATCTCGCGCTGCTGCGCTGGGACACGAACCGCTTCGTGCTCGATGAAGTCGCGCCGGGTTTCACGCCCGAGGAAGTGATCGCGCTGACCGAGATGGACATCACCGCCGCAGCGCATGTGAAAGCAATGGAATAACCAGGAAGACCAGAATGCAAGCCAGAATCGAACGTGTCGAAATCTTCGGCGTCGGCATGCCGCTCGTCGGTACCTTCACGAGCGGCGGCATTTCCAAGGCCGTGACCAAGAGCGTCGTCGTGCGCCTCACCTCTGCCGACGGCGCCGTCGGCATCAGCAGCGCGGAGCCTTCCGCTGCGTCCACGTCGCCTCATACCGCAGCGGACCTTCTCGCGACGCTGCGCGAGCGGGTCGCCCGCGAGCTCGTCGGCCAGGACGCGCTCAATATCCACCGGCTCGTCGAGTTGATGGACCGGCTCGCCCCGACGCAGCCCGGCGTGGGCGCGGCCGTCGAGATGGCGTGCGTGGATCTCGCGTGCCGCGTCCTCAACGTGCCGATGTACACCTATCTCGGCGGCGCGGTGCACGAACGCGTCGAGTTCAACGGCTGGATCGGCATGCTGCCGCCGGACGAAGCCGCGGCGGAGGCGAAGCGCTGGCTCGACGCCGGTTTCCGCTCCGCGAAAATCAAGGTCGGCAGCGGCGTGGAGGCCGACCGCGACCGCATCGCCGCGGTGCGTAACGCGGTGGGAAGCGCGATGAAACTGCGGATCGACGCGAACTGCCAGTACGATGCGGAGACGTCGCTCAAGCTCTGCCGCGTCATCAAGCCCTTCGACCTGCAACTCTTCGAGCAGCCGGTGCCCAAGGATGACATCGCCGGCATGGCGCGCGTTCGCCGCGAAGGGGGCGTGCCGATCATGGCGGACGAGACTGTCGACAGCCACGAGAGCCTGCTCGCCGTGATCAAGGCGGATGCGGCGGATTTCGTGAAGTTCGGCATCAAGCAGGCGGGCGGCATCCTGCGCGCAGCGCGCATGCTCGCCACAGCGGAAGCCGCGGGTTTGCCGGTGGTGATGGGCCACGGCTTCGGCCTCGATCCGAGCACGCTCGCCGAGATCATGCTCGCGGCGTCCTCGCGCGCGGTGCTCTCCGGCCTCGAGTGCGTGGGCCCGCTCAAAGTCGTCGATACCGTCGCGACGACGCGGCTCGATATCTCCTCCGGCAGTCTTGCGCTGCCGCCAGGACCGGGGATTGGCATCACACTCGACGACGCCAAGCTGGAGAAATACCGTCTGCACTGACGAGGCAGCGGAAGATTTTCAGAACGAGGAGGAGACCGACATGATGAAGCGCGTCCGCCCGAGCCGCATCACAAGCGCCATCGCCCTCGCCGGCATTTGCATTGCCGCCGGCATCGCGCAGGCCGCCGATCCCGCGTATCCGACCCGCCCCGTCCGGCTGGTCGTCCCGTTCGCGCCCGGTGGCGGTGTCGATGCGACGGCGCGCATCGTCGCTCCGAAGCTGAGCGAATCCATGGGTCAGAACTGGGTCGTGGACAATCGCACGGGTGCCGCCGGCAATATCGCGAGCGAGATCGTCGCCCGCGCAAATCCGGACGGCCACACGGTGTTGCTGGCGCTCGACACCCAGCTCACCGCAAATCCGAGTCTCTACAACATGCCGTTCAATGTCGACAAGGACCTGCAGCCCGTCGTCATACTGGCCGTAAGCGACCAGATCGTGGTCGTGCATCCCGGGGTTGCGGCCAAGACGCTCAAGGAGTTCATCGCGCTCGCCAAGCAGAAGCCCGGTGCGCTGCGCCATGGATCGGCCGGCGTAGGCAGCTCGAACCACCTCGCCGCCGAGCTGTTCAAGAAGGTGACCGGGCTCGACATGGTGCACGTGCCGTACAAAGGAGCGGGTCCCGCGGCCGCTGCCATACTCGCGGGCGAGATCCAGATGAACATCAGCTCCACCGCCTCGACGATCGGGCACATCAAGGCCGGGCGGCTGCGCGCGCTGGCCAGTACCGGGCTCAAGCGCGGCGCGCTGCCGGACTTGCCGACCGTAGCGGAATCCGGCTATCCCGGATTCGAGGCGATTCAGTGGTATGGCCTGGTCGTGCCGGGCGCGACACCGAAGAATATCGTCGCGCGCATACACCAGGACTCGCTCAAGGCGCTGCAAAATGCCGAGGTGCGGGCCTCGATGGAGCGCCTGGGCCTGGAGCAAGGGCCGAGCACGCCGGAGCAGCTTCGCGCGCGCATCAAGAAAGAGACGGCGCTGTGGGCCGCCATCATCAAGGACGCGGGAGTCCGCCTTCAATAAGATGCGCAGCGCGTCGGGCAGCGCGTTGCACTTTCTCGTGAGTGCAGGTGATTCGGATCGTTAGAGCACCTATGGAACCACGAGAACTGGTCCAGGCTTGGGTCGCGGCTTTCAACCGCGCCGATGTCGCGGCGCTTGCTGCGATGTACAGCGAGGATGCGACGAACCATCAGGTGGCCGAGGCACCCGTAGTCGGCCGCTCGGCAATTCGTGAGATGTTCGCGAACGAATTCGCCAGAGCGAAGATGGTATGCATCGTCGAGAACATCTTCCAGGACGGCGAATGGGCGATTCTGGAATGGCGCGACCCGCTTGGCCTGCGAGGCTGCGGCTTTTTCCATGTCGTGCGGGGCAAAATCAAATTCCAGCGCGGCTATTGGGACAAGCTGAGTTTTCTGCGCATGCATGGGCTGCCGATTCCGGACGCCTCATGAGTCGCAGCGAGTGGCGCTCTTACAGCGCGTTGGCCTTCGGTTCACGGCGCTGATTTGGTGTGCGCGAACCGCGACGTCCGCATTGACCCGGGAAGTCGTGGAGGAAGGGATATGCGACCCTTCCCCGCGCCCTCTGGCAAAATGCGGGATCGACAGATGGTTTTGCGGCTTCCGTTTTCGGCGGGCAAAAAAATGGCAGAAAAACGAATCGGCATCATCATGCACGGTGTGACCGGGCGCATGGGAACGAATCAGCACCTGTTGCGCTCGATCCTCGCGATCCGGACTCAGGGCGGGGTCGCGCTCAAGAATGGGACGCGGTTGATGCCGGACCCGATATTGGTCGGGCGCAATGCCCGCAAGCTGGCGGAGCTTGCGAAAGCACACGGCGTTGCGCGATGGACGACCGATCTCGATGCTGCGCTGAGCGACAAATCCGATGCCATCTTCTTCGATGCGGCCTCGACCGAGCTGCGCCCGAAGATCCTCAAGCAGGCGATCGCGGCCGGCAAGCACATCTACTGCGAGAAGCCGGTTGCGACCACGCTCGCCGAGGCGCTGAGCCTCTATCGCGCGGCGAAGAAAGCGCGCGTGAAGCACGGCGTCGTGCAGGACAAGCTGTGGCTGCCCGGCCTGCTCAAACTGAAGAAGCTGCGTGACGACGGTTTCTTCGGCCGCATCCTGTCGGTGCGCGGGGAATTCGGCTACTGGGTGTTCGAGGGCGACCGCGAGCCGGCGCAGCGTCCTTCGTGGAACTACCGCAAGCAGGACGGCGGCGGCATCATCCTCGACATGCTGTGCCACTGGCGCTACGTGCTCGACAACCTGTTCGGCAAGGTGAAGGCGGTCTCGTGCCGCGGCGCGACACACATTCCCTGGCGCTGGGACGAGAACGCAAAAAAGTACAAAGCGACGGCCGACGACGCAGCTTACGCCACGTTCGAGCTCACGGGCGGCGTCATCGCGCACTTCAACAGCTCGTGGTGCGTGCGGGTGCGCCGCGACGATCTGCTGACGCTGCAGGTGGACGGCACGCACGGCTCGGCGGTGGCGGGGTTGCGGCGCTGCTTCGTGCAACCGCGCGACGAAACGCCCAAGCCCGTGTGGAACCCGGACATCCCGCAGCCCATCGATTTCTTCGAGGGCTGGAGGGAGGTGCCGGACGACACGGCGTGGGACAATGCGTTCAAGGCCGAGTGGGAACTGTTCCTGAAGCACGTCGCCGGCGAGGGCCCGTTTCGCTGGAATCTGATCGAAGGGGCGAAGGGCGTGCAACTCGCCGAGCTGGGGCTCAAGAGCTGGTCGCGGAAACAGTGGCTGCCCGTGCCAGACCTGAAAACGTAACCGATCGCCCATGAAGCGCGACGCCCTGCACACGATCAAGCTGCCGGTCGCCGGTGGATCACTCGCGCCGTATCACGTGCGCGAGCCGGGCCGCTTCGAGCGGCCGTCGCGGCCCTTCACGCGCATCGTCTACGCCGCGGCGCACGTCGTCGCCGATCCGTTCTCCGCGCGCGAACCTTGGCTCGATGCGGCGGTGGACTGGGATGCGACCATCGCCTTCCGCCGCCACCTCTGGTCGTGGGGCCTCGGCGTCGCCGAGGCCAAGGACACCGCGCAGCGCGGCCTGGGGATTGACGGGCCGAGTTCTCAGGAAATGATAC
>JBQTJV010000026.1:0-7700 GCA_052386775.1 Betaproteobacteria bacterium | reverse complement strand
ATGCCGGATTCAAGGACACGTTCGGGATCTTTCCAGGCGAACATGTGCGTATTCAGATCGCGCCCACCGTCTCCGGTTTATTCATGTACCACTGCCACAATCTCGAGCACGAGGACGGCGGCATGATGCGTAACGTCGCGTTTGGTTCTGCCTACGCCGGGCATGCCCGCGGCTGAAGACATGTCTGTCGATTTAGGAGCATGGGAAATATGATGTGGGTTGGGTGGCTTGGCGTAGCGATCATAGTCATTCTTGTGATCGCGCTGGTCGTTGCGGCAGTGCGCCTGCTGCTTCCTGAGGGCGCCGGCGGTGGAGACGGGCGGATGGCGAAAGCGGTTCTGATCGTGTTAGCCGTAGTCGGTGCGCTCGCAATAGCAGCCGTCCTCGGGATGGGTCTTATGCATTGGAGCATGATGGGTGGCTGATTTGCCGAGCACACCACTGCCCGAGAAACGCGATCTCAGCGGCGTCAATACGCTACGCGCACTGCCGCGAGCGATGTCCCGGAACGCGTTGCTCAGATTACAAGGCGGTCCCAACGGCCATAGTGGTGCTCGCTGCGTGCAATCGTGAAAGCCGATACCTGCGCGATCCTGCTGACGACGCTCTTTCCTTCGACCACTTCGATGAAAATCAGCGTCAAGCCGATGGAACGAGGCTCGATGAAGCTGCTCGCCGGCCTGTTCCTTTGGTCGGCAGGCAGAGTTCTGAGGGAAGCTATCAACGAACTGCGAAACTCAAGGGCAAGTATTCCGAACGCTCGATCAGCAAGCGACCAGAATAAATAGAGGGACGCGCCGGCATTTTTAATTACGCTCGCTCATATGACGGACATCAATACCGGGATATCGTCGGCGTGCGAACCACAACGCGAGTGGCGGGAGTACTAACCACTGCGCGAGCGGTGACAGGCCCAGGGTGAGAGCGCCGAGGCGCAGCGTTGGCATGCGAGGGGAATACGCCCAGTTATCCCATACTGTCGTATTTACCCACTCGCTATACGCCGTGAAAGCTACGGTGAGAATCACGACCGAAGTGCCAATGGCGCGAACGCCAAGTGGAGAGATCTCCAGCTCGCGTTATGGATAGCGAGAGTATGAGCGCGGTAAAGCCGAGCAGCATATCCGCAAGCGTGCAGTGCACGGCAGCAAAGACTCTGTAGCTGGCCGGGGCTTCGTCCCATATGGTGTAGAGCGGGAGGTGTCCGAACTCCCACCCGAGGTTGAGCACGGCGAGCCAAGGCAGGTAGCGCCCCGCTATCCATCGCCACACTACCTTGTCCTTGTACCAGTTCAAGGATATATCCAGCAGGCGGTTTCGGCGGGTGTGGCCCGGATTTGTCACCTTACCGTTCGCCGAAGGTCATCCGCCCTTGCCAAGGCGGCCGCATGCCGGCTTCGGCGCAGTACCGAGTACGACTCGGCTGCGTTCGAGACGAGATACGACGCGTACGAGGAGCAGCGCGCCGATGATTGCCGAATAGAGCAGAGGTCCGGTGTAGTCGATCTTCACCAGCCACCAGAAATGAACGACGCCCGCAACCGCAATCAGATACACGGTGCGATGGAGAGTCTGCCAGCGTTTGCCGCCAAGACGGCGCACCATGCGGTCGGTCGAAGTCGCGGCGAGCGGGATCATGAGAACGAAGCTCAGGAACCCGGCGGCGATCAGCGGTCGCTTGACGATGTCGTGCCAGATCGCTGCGAGTTCGAAGAGCTGATCCAGCCACAGGTAAGTCACCACGTGAATTACCGCATAAAAGAACGCGTAAAGCCCAAACATCCTGCGCAGACGAACCAGCCAATGCCATCCGGTGGCTCGTCTCAAGGGCGTTATGCTCAGCGTGATGATGAGAAAATCCAGCGCCCACGTTCCGGTACTGCGTCTGATGAATTCGACCGGATCGGCGCCCAGCTCTCCAGTGAATCCAAGCCATATGAGAGAGGCGAGCGGATACAGGCAGGCCGCGAACAGCACGGCCTTAATGCGCCGGACGCGAGTGGCGTCCAGCGCAGATAGCAAAGCGGTAAATGCGAAGCCCGGCGGCATGCGAATCGAAGCGGTCGGTCAATCGCGGTCAGTAATGCTTGCGCAGGTCCATTCCCGCGTAGAGCGATGCGACCTGATCGGCATAGCCGTTGAACATCAGCGTCTTGCGCTTGAAGATTTCGCCGATGCGGCGCTCGGTCGCCTGACTCCAGCGCGGATGATCCACCGTGGGGTTCACGTTCGAATAGAAACCGTATTCGTGCGGCGCGCTCTTCTGCCACGCGTTCACCGGCTGTTTTTCCACAAAGCGGATGCTCACGATCGACTTGGCGCTCTTGAACCCATACTTCCACGGCACGACGATGCGCACCGGCGCGCCGTTCTGGTTGGGGAGCACCTCGCCGTAAAGGCCGAAGCACAAGAGCGAGAGAGGATGCATCGCTTCATCCATGCGTAGCCCCTCGACGTAAGGCCAGTCGAGCGAGCCGAAGATCGCGCGCTGACCTGGCATCTGCTCGGGGTCGTGAAGTGTGGTGAACTCCACGTATTTGGCGTTTCCCGTCGGCTCGACTTGCTTGATGAGTTCCGCGAGAGAATAGCCGACCCAGGGAATGACCATCGACCACGCTTCCACGCAGCGCAGCCGATAGATGCGCTCCTCCAGCGGCGCCAACTTGATCAGCTCGTCGACATCGTAAGTCTTCGGCCGCTTTACTTCACCGCTCACCTTGACGGTCCAGGGACGGGTGCGCAGGCTCCTCGCACGCGTAGCCGGGGAATACTTGTCCGTGCCGAACTCGTAGAAATTGATGTAGCTCGTGATGTCCTTGAAAGAGTTCCTGGGCTCGGAGGTGCTGTACGGGCTTTGCCGCCCCGGAGGCAATGACGGTTTGCCCTGCGCCTGTGCCGTGAGGCTGGCGAGCCCGGACATGCTGGCGGCGAGCGCCGCCGCCCCCTTCATGAAGCGGCGGCGGTTCACGTACACGTCCTTCGCGGTAATCTCCGAGGGCCGGATATCAGCGGGTTTTCGGATCAGCATGTCGCCTCCTTTTGTGCCTTGGTCGATCTTCCGCGCCGCTCCTTACGCACGGCATCTTGCGGTTCATCTTTCTTCGCGACCCGGTTCGGTATCCGCACTTGCTTGCCTGGCGCCTCGTACTGCGAGCAGCGCCACGCCGAACATCAAGGCAGCCAGTATCGGCCACAGCCAGATCGGGATGCTTGCGGCTCTCGGGTACGAACCCTCTTTCGAAGAGGCATCGGCATTCATCCCCGGCACCGCTTCTGCGCCTGATGCATGATGATCGGGATACAGCAGCGTATTGATGAACGTCGTCACCGACAGTGCGGGGAACTTGAGCCCGTGAAACCGGGCGCGCATTACGCCGTCTGCGTCGATGATGTGTGTGACGACGCCGTGCATTTGCTGGCCGTCTAGCGTCGGCGTGAATTCCAGACCGTACGCTTTGGCGACTTCGATTCCCGCTTCCGGTCCAGCGCTTCCGCCATGGAGAATCATCCAGTTCGTCGCATCCATGCCATGGGCCTTACCGTAAGCGCGCATGTTTGCCGCCGTTTGGGCGGGGGGTTCAGTATCGGTCGCTAGGGTTACGAACCGTACTTGGTCGCGCATCAAGGTCGCGTTGACCTGATCCTGCACCTGCGCGATCAGGATCATGTGAAGCGGACACGCATCAGTGCAACGGGTGTAGATGAAGTTCAATACCAGTACGCTGCCCTTGAGATCTCCCAGGCTCACCTTGCGCCCGTCGGCGTCTTCCAAAGCGAATGCAGGAGCCGCACGATCGGTGAGCTGCATGTAGGGCACCTGCTTCTTCAATTCCCCGAGCAAATCTTTGTTCGTATGTGCAGCGGGCATCGACGAATACGCAAACAGAACCAGGGCGGCCGCAATCAACCAGGGAGTCGCCTTGTGCCTGACATGGCTGAATGTCGCCTTCGGGAGTTTCACTGGCAAGACCCTCACTGTTGGTTCCGTTTACGCCGGCCTCGCACGGCCGCAGTAGATAAAGTTCATGGGTTTCGGCCCTTGGCGTATTCCGTTTCCAGGTCGGCGGGCCGGAATGGTGAGGGCTCCAGGGCGAAGAGATGGTCCACGCCGGGACCGTAGAACGGAAGGTTCAGCCCTGATCCGATTCCGATTTCGAGCACGCGGCCGGTCGCTTCGGGTATAACGCGCTCGCGATAGCGCCGACACTCCTTGGTTCTCATGGTGAGGTCGAGTAGCCGGGGCAGAATCCGGCGTTCGTAGAAATTCATTCGCGTCTGCCATTCGCGGCGTAGTACTTCGCGGTACTCCGTCGTCCGGAATATGGCGTGTACTTCCTGAAACTGTGCCGATGTCTCCGCCACGGAATAAAGGCGGGTGTCCGCTCCGCGTATCTGCGGAACGCCTTACCACAGAGGCTTGAGAGCTCCTCGTCTTCCCGGCGCGCGAGCCGCACGTACACAAAGATCAGGATGGGCGCCATCACGAGCGTCGGAATGGTGGGCCATTGAATATTGAAGCCGAGCACGATCAGGATGAGGCCCAGGTATTGCGGGTGCCGCACGTAGCGGTAGACGCCGCCTGTTACGAGCGTGTCTCGGCCGCGGTGAACCGTCGCCCAGCCGAGCGTGAGCAGTGCGAGACCGGCTGCGATCAGGGCGACACTTGTGACCATTACGTAGTACACGCTTATCCTATTCGCGGGAGAACTGCGGCACCAGTTTGCCGATCAGCGGGGAGGGGACTTTACGCGGGTCGAGCGTGAGCCCGATGCTCAGTATAGCGACGAGCGCCAGAAACGCGAGAACGAGCAGGAGATAGCCGAGTCGGGATCTCTTGCCGGCGGCTTCAACTCTTGCCGAAGCGTCCTGTGCACCTTGGTGCGCGACCGTCATCTCAAATTCGCGCGCCTCGCAAGCGCAGCGCATTGCTGACGACGGATAGGGAACTCAAGCTCATGGCAGCGGCCGCGATGATGGGACTCAGGACGAGGCCGATAAACGGATACAGCGCGCCGGCCGCGATCGGCACGCCGAGCGAGTTGTACACGAAGGCGAGAAACAGGTTCTGCCGGATGTTGCGCATCACGCTGCGGCTCAGGTGCCGCGCGCGCACAATGCCGGCGAGATCGCCCTTCACCAGCGTGACACCGGCGCTTTGAATCGCGACATCAGTGCCGGTTCCCATTGCAATGCCCACGTCCGCTTCGGCAAGCGCGGGCGCGTCATTTACGCCGTCGCCTGCCATCGCAACTACCCGGCCTTCGGATTTCAATCGCCTTACGATCGATCCCTTGTCCTGAGGCATTACTTCGGCGTGCACTTCATCGATGCCGAGCTTGCGTGCAACGGTTTGCGCCGTCGCCTGGTCGTCGCCCGTCAGCATGACGATGCGCAAGCCCCGGGCACGCAGTTCCTGTATGGCCTTGGGCGTCGTCTCCTTGATCGGATCCGCGACGCCGATCAATCCGGCAACCTGGCCATCGATTGCGACGAACATCACTGTCTGGCCTTCGCGGCGCAGCATCTCCACGCAGTCGAGAAGCCGCTCGAAGGCGACATTCAATTTTTTCATGAGCCGGGCATTGCCGACGGCGATGCGACGATCCTCCACCACGCCGGTCACGCCCATGCCGGTGGGCGCGTCGAACTCGCGCGCCTCGCTGAGCGTGAGAGTGCGCTCTTTTGCTGCCGCCACGATCGCCGACGCAAGCGGATGCTCACTCGAGCGCTCGAGCGTGCCTGCGAGACGAAGAAGCTCGTCCTGGTCGAACCCATTCGCCACTTCGACGGCAACGACCCGCGGCCTGCCTTCGGTGAGCGTCCCCGTTTTGTCGATCACCAGCGTGTCGACTTTCTCGAAGCGCTCCAGCTCCTCGGCGTTCTTGATCAGCACACCGGCCTGCGCGCCGCGGCCGACGCCGACCTGGATCGACATCGGCGTCGCAAGCCCCAGCGCGCACGGGCAGGCGATGATCAGCACCGCCACCGCCGTGACGAGCGCGTGCGCCATCGCGGGTGCAGGGCCGAAAAATGCCCACGCAGCGAAGGCCAGCCCGGCGATCGCGACCACGGCGGGCACGAAATATCCGGCCACCTCGTCGGCGAGCCGCAGGATCGGCGCGCGCGAGCGCTGCGCTTCCGCAACCGTCTGCACGATCTGCGCGAGCATCGTTTCGGCACCCACGCACTCGGCGCGCATGACGAAGCTTCCGGTGCCGTTCACCGTCCCGCCGATCACCTTGTCGCCGGGCGCCTTTTTCACCGGCATCGGTTCGCCGGTCATCATGGATTCGTCCAGGCGGCTCGCACCTTCGAGCACCTCGCCGTCCACGGGCACCTTGTCGCCTGGACGCACGCGCAGCCGGTCGCCATGCCGAATGAGATCGAGCGCGACTTCCTCCTCACCGCCGTCCGCGGCGAGGCGCCGTGCCCGCTGGGGTGCTAGATCCAGCAGCGCGCGCAATGCGCCGCCCGTGCGTTCGCGGGCGCGCAGTTCCAGCACTTGCCCCAGCAGCACCAGAACGACGATCACCGCAGCGACTTCGAAGTAAACGCCGACCTCGCCGGACGGTTCGCGAAACGCCGCGGGAAAAAGACCGGGCGCGATGGTTGCGATTGCGCTATAGACATAGGCTGCGCCTACGCCGATTGCGATCAGCGTGAACATGTTCAGGCTGCGGTTCACGAGCGACTTCCAGCCGCGCTCGAAGAACGGCCACCCGGACCACAGCACGACCGGTGTGGCGAGCACGAGCTGGAGCCAGTGGGCAAAGGCCTGGGAAATGAAGCGCTCGAACAACCGTCCGAGCCCCGGCAAATACATGCCCATGGCGAAGAAAAGAAGCGGCACGGTCAGGCCTGCCCCGATCCAGAACCGGCGCCTCATGTCGACGAGTTCGGGGTTTTCCTCCTCGATCGCTGCCGTCGTCGGCTCCAGCGCCATGCCGCACTTCGGGCACGCCGCCGGCTTGTCGCTCTCTACGCCGGGGCACATCGGGCAGAAGTACTTCGCCGGCTCGGTGGCTGCCTGATCGCCGCCAGGCTCGACTTCTCGGCCGCTGCCATCGGTCGCGCTCGCCTTGCGCTGCGCTTCGCGCTCGAGCACGGCGCGCGGATTCTCGCTGAACCTCTCCGCGCAGCGTGAGCAGCAGAAGTAGTACTCTGTCCCGTCGTACGTCAGTCGCCGCGCACTGTTGGAATTCACCACCATGCCGCAGACCGGATCCTTCGCCTGTCCGCGAACGACAGAACTGACATGGTTCATCATTTGACCTTAGTGCGCGACGACTGCCGGGCGGAACTGGGCTGCGTCAAAGTGGAAGGGCGGCGGTGCCGTCGCCGATGGCGTAACGACAAGGCGCCTTAGGCTCTTTTGCCTGTCCGGCCGTTGCCCCGGGCCAAATCCGGTTCGCCGTCGTTCCCGGCTACCCCGCCCTCTTCAAGGTTGTCCAGAATCGGACAATCTGGGCGCTTGTCTCCGCGGCAACGCCTGACGAGATCCGCCAGAGCACCGCGCATCGCGCGAAGTTCCTCGATCTTGCGGTCAAGTGCTTCCAGATGGTGTGTCGCCAGCGTCTTCACGGCGGCGCTGGTTCGCGTCTTGTCTTGCCAGAGATCGAGCAGCTCTCGCACTTCCTCGACGGAAAAGCCGAGACTGCGCGCGCGCTTGATGAAGTTGAGCGTGCGCATATCGAGCGCAG
>JBQTJV010000025.1:0-3642 GCA_052386775.1 Betaproteobacteria bacterium | reverse complement strand
CAACGTACTTCGCGCCATTGGAGAACGTCATGGTGACTTGACCGTTTCGCCTGTTACCCCTGAACTCGCCGACGTACGTTCTGCCGTCGGGCCAGGCATAGGTGCCGTGTCCGTCATACTTGTCGTCCTTCCATTCACCGACATACTTGGCGCCATCGGAGTACGTGCTGGTGCCTTGCCCGTTGAATTTGCCGTTCCTGAATTCGCCGACGTACGTCTGGCCAGTGGGGAATGTCGCGGTCCCCTGACCGTGTCGATTGCTGTCCCTAAATTCGCCGACGTACTTGTATCCGGCGGACACGCCGCTAGAGTACGTTTGAGTGCCCTGGCCATTGTACTTGCCGTTCTTCCACTCGCCGATGTACTTGCTTCCATCGGCATTCATTCGCTCACCGAAACAGTTCGTCCATGTTGCGCTGTTGTATGAACTGGGGCACGCAGGCAGGCCCTTGGTGTCCCCGACCTTGCGTGCAGCTTCGGCCTTCGCTTTCTCTTCGATCTCTCGTCTCGCACGCTCTGCATCCGCCTTGAGTCTTGCTGTCTGGTCGATCTCGGCTTTCGCCTTGTCGTCCGCTTCCTTTCGTGCCTTGAGCTGGGCCGCCGCTTTGGTCGCCGACTCGGCCTTGCGCTTCGAATCCTCGCCCTTGCGCAGCACGTCCGCCTTCGCTTTTTCCTCTAGCTCCTTCCTCGTCCGCTCCGTCTCCAACCGCCTGCGGTCTTCCGCCTGCGCCATTGCGAGGCGCTCGTTTTCGCGCTTCGCCTCCTCGGCACGGCGAAGCGCGTCTGCGACCTTGTTCTCGGCCTCCAGCCGAACGCGTTGCTCTGCGCGCGCGACTTCGGCTTCAGCCATTCGCTTGTTCGACTCCTCGCGCAGATAGAACACCGCACTGAACACGCCGAGGACCGCGAGGACGGCAAGCGCTGCATACACCGGTTTTCGCGATTGCGACTGCCTCACGACTACCGTCTTAGGGGCTTTCGGGTGTGCTGCCGCTCCATCGTCTTCCTCGGTAGGTACACGCGCCGCGTGTTCCTCCTCCGTCCTCAGCACTTCCCGTCTAGCGTGCTCCGCCTCAGCCCGCAGCGCGGCCGCAACCCGCGATCGTTCCTCGGCTTCCCGGTATTCTTGGTGCGACGCGCTCCCCACCTTGCTTTGTACGTCCACCGCGTGCAAGTGCTCCGCTTGAAACGCTGACTTGATTGCCTCGGCGAATTGGCGCGCGGATTCGAAGCGGGCAGCGGGCTTTTTCGCCATCACTCGCGCTACCACGGAGTCCCAAGCAGCAGACAGCATGGGGTTAACCGACGAAGGCGCGAGTGGCTCTTGTTGCAGAATTTTTTGACTGATGGTGTGGATGGAACCGGTGAAAGGTCGATCGCCGGTCAGTAGCTGGTAGAGGATGACGCCCGCTGAAAAGAGATCGCTGCGCAGATCTACTGGCATACCGAGCATCTGCTCGGGCGACATGTAGGCCGGTGTTCCTAGCATCGCACCCGTACCGGTAAGGTTGGAGGCCTCGATGTGCGCGATGCCAAAGTCCACCACCTTGACCGAGCCGTCTTCAAGCAGAAACAGGTTGGCTGGCTTCAAGTCGCGGTGCACAACGCCAGCTACGTGCGCGACGGCGAGTGCCCCGAGGAGCTGAGTCATGAGGCGCACGATGTCGTCGATTGGGAAGCGAGAACCTCGCGACAGGTACACGCCAAGTTCAGTGCCGGACATGAACTCCATGACGATGTACGGAGTACCGTTGTCCTCGCCGTACTCGTGAATCGTCACGATGTGCGGATGCGATAGCCGGCCCGCCGATTGCGCTTCACGCTTGAAACGTGCGAGCACCTCCGGAAGTTGGGAAGGCTCGAAAACATCGGTGCGCAGCATTTTTATCGCAACGCGTCGCCCGATTGCCGGGTCGAAGCCCTCGTACACGGTTCCCATGGCACCGCGGCCGAGTTCCTTGCGGATCTCGTACTTGCCTATCGTCTCGAGCATGCTTGGCAGGTTCACACCCTCCGAGCCTTGAGCCCAGAGGCCGGATAGCCTTTCTCCTACAGGATAATCGTGAAAGGTAAGAACGCCACAGAGTAGGAACTAATCAGTCCTCGAAACGCGGAAACCGATGGCGTTTTCCCGTAGGGACGGCTCGCTAGCGCCGCGGCCTGCGGAGCGCAAGTGCTGGGAATAGTTGCCCCAGGCACCTCCCCGCCGGACCCGGACGGCACAATTGCCAGGCGTCCGGGCACTTCCATCCCTCGGTGCAGCGGACCAGACGTAAGCCGAGAAGCAACTCTCAGTCCACTCGTGGACATTGCCATGCACGTCGTAAAGGCCAAAAGCGTTCGGCGCATAACTTCCCACGGGGAGCGTCTTGAGCGGTGCAGCCAAGGAAAGTCCGAGCCAGGACCTGTTGCCGTTGGAATTCGCCTGTTGCAGCGTGATAGCGGTTCCGAACGAAAATGGTGTGGTCGTGCCCGCGCGCGCCGCGTATTCCCATTCCGCTTCGGTGAGCAGGCGGTAATTTGCTCCGCTCTTCCGGGACAGCCACTCCGCGTACGCCTTGGCATCATGCCACGAGACATTGATCACCGGCCGCCGGCCCCGACCCCATCCGGAATCCGACGGATTATGAGTGCAGCCGCCCTCGCGCACGCAGGCGTCCCATTCGTCGAAGGTCACTTCGTATTTTCCTACTGCGAACGGCCGCGGGATGCTGACCTGATGCTGCGGGCCCTCAATGTCAAAGCGGTCTGCTTCCGAGTCAGGGGAACCCATGGTGAAACTGCCTGCAGGGATCACCACCATCTCGGGACAAGCAGCACAATCACGAAAGCTCATCCCTGGCGACATCGCGGCGATGGAATTGGATGCGCTCTTCACCTCGGCAAGATATTTCTGGGCCTGCGTGTTCGCCGGATCGATCCTCAAACCCTGCTCGAAAAGCTGCTGCGCAGTTCTCAGATCGCCCGACTGCTTGGCGTTGTAACCCCGCTCAAAGAGCCTTTGCGCCTCGCTCAGCGCGTCGTTCACTTCGGCAAGAAACTTTTGCCCCAGTGGGTTTCCCGGCTCCATGCTCAAACCCTGCTCGAACAGGCGTTGCGCAGCTCTGAGGTCGCCTGACTGCTTCGCCTCATAAGCCTGCTCAAAAAGCTTTCGCGCGCTGCTCAGTAATTCCTGCCTGACTTCGGCCAGAAGCTTGTGCCCGAGGGCGTTCCCCGGCTCTATCTTCAAGCCCTGCTCGAAAAGCTGTTGCGCAGTTGTCAGATCGCCCGATAGCCTGGCGGCATAACCCTGATCGAAGAGTTTTTGGGCGCTGCCCAGCGATTCCTTGACTTCCGCCAGAAGCTTCTGCCCGAGCGTGTTCCCTGGCTCTATACGCAAACCTTGCTCGAACAGCTGCTGCGCGGTTTTCAGATCCCCGGATTCCTTTGCGATGTATGCCTTCTCGAACAGCGCAGAAGCATTTCCGCACAGCTTCTTTATGTCGGTCTCGCCGTACCCTAGTTTGGCCAATTCGGCACGTTGTTCCGGCGTGCAGGGTGCCGCCATAGCTGGTGCAATCAACACCATCAGGGCAACTGCAATGAAGCAAGTTGAGCAGCCTGTTCGCCTGCGACGACCCTGAAGCGGCCTGGAGGACCTAT
>JBQTJV010000024.1:0-21683 GCA_052386775.1 Betaproteobacteria bacterium | reverse complement strand
CACATAGCCGGACCCCGGCGTACGCCGGGGAGACGATTCGCTGGCATTACTCGGGCTGGAAGCGGCGGGCGATACGCCCGAGGAATTCGAGAAGGACATCAAGGACGAGATCGCGAAGTGGCAGAAGCTCACCAAGGCGGCCGGCATCAAGCCCGAGTAATGCCAGCGAATCGTCTCCCCGGCGTACGCCGGGGTCCGGCTATGTGTATCCCGGTTTGCAGCGGGCAGACGCCTCTCTGCACTTCGAGTCTCTATGGACCAGCTGTCCGCCTTCCGTGAGCTCGTGCGGCGCGCGCGGCGCGGCGTCGCGTTCACCGGCGCGGGCATCAGCACCGAAAGCGGCATCCCCGACTTCCGCGGACCGCAAGGTGTCTGGACCACCGAGACACCCGTGATGTACCAGGACTTCATGGCCGATCGGGCCGCGCGCGTCAGGGCATGGGAGCGCGGCGTGCGCATGTTCCACCGCTGCAGCAGCGCGAAACCCAACGACGGCCATCACACCATCGCCGAGTTGCAGCGGCGCGGACACTTGAGCGCGGTCATCACCCAGAATATCGACGGCCTGCACCTCGATGCGGGGAGCGAAAAGGTGATCGAGCTGCACGGGACGAACCGTTACGCCGCGTGCCAGCATTGCGGGAAGGAATGGCCGACATCGGAAATCGTGGCGCGCGTTGAAAAGGGCGAAGCCGCACCGGAGTGCGATGGCTGCCGCGGCCCGATCAAGACGCGCACGATCTCGTTCGGACAGGCGATGCCTGAACAGGAAATGCGTCGCGCGGCAGAACTCGCCATGGCGGCCGACCTCTTCATCTCGATCGGTTCTTCGCTGGTGGTCGAGCCCGCCGCCTCCTTTCCGCGGATCGCGAAACAGTCGGGCGCGCGGCTCGTGATCCTCAACAACCAGGAAACACCGCTCGATCACCTCGCCGACATCGTGATCCGCGAGCAGATCGGCGCCACGCTGCGCGCGGTGCTGGAGAAGCTTTAGGCTTCGTCCGGACGGAATTTCGTTTCCGGCTTCAGGCCCGGGCGCTTCAGTTTCGCGCTGATCTCGCCGTTTTCGAGATAGCGGCCTTCGGCAGCGCGCTGCGCGGCTTCGTCCCACTGCGGCAGCCAGTCGCCCATCGGCGCGCTGTACCATGGCGACTGCGGGCGCAGCTTCGGCAGGCCCAATTCCTCCCACACTTTCCGCGCGCGCTCCATGTACTCCCGTTTCGGCAGCGCGAGCGGCGGCAGTTCCTCCTTCATCGTCGCATCCATGAGCAGCGTTGCGTCTTCGCGCTCCGACTCGTGTTCGCGTTCCGGCCCGTGACCCGCGCTGCGATACGGCAGCACCTGCAGGTCCTTGGAGGGATCCATGCGGAAAGCGAGCGCCCAGAAGATCGCATCCGAATTGTCCGGATCGATGTCCTCGTTCACCGCGATGCAGATCTTGCCGCAATCGGCCTTGAAGCTCGACGCCCCGAGCAGCGCGCGCCAGACCTCCGTGCGCGGCGCGTTTTTCTCCATCGTGATCACGATGACGCGCCGGATCGCGGTGAGTCGCTCGTGCAACTTCACGCGCTTCACCGCGCGTATGCCGAGCGTATTGCGCAGATGCGCCAGGAACATCGGCTCGTAGGAGACGCGCTTGATGGCGCTCGATTCACTGGGCGTGACCTGGCTCAGGTAAGAGGCGACGATGGCGTTGCGGCGGTGCGTGATCGCGGTGACCCGCATCGGCATGTTGAATTCCTCGAGCGCGATGTGCCCGTGCGATTCGCCGAACGGGCCCTCGGGTTCGAGATACTCGGTATCGATCATGCCCTCGATGACGATCTCCGCCTCCGCCGGCACGAGCAGATCGATGGTCTTCCCCTTCACCACCCTTATCGGTTCGCCGGCGAGCCCCCCCGCGACGCCGACTTCGTCCACATCGAGCGGCAGCTTCATCGGCGCGACATAGGCGACGCACGGCGGGCAGCCGAGCGCAATCGCGCACGGCATCTCTTTCTCGCCGCGCTGCTGATGCTTCAGGTAATGCCGGTAGCCGCCGGCGCCGCCGATGCGCGTCGCCATGCGGACCACCATCCGGTCCGCGGCCTTCAACCCCGCGCGATAGGTCCCGTGATTCTGTATGCCGCTTTCGGGATCGCGGGTGATGACGTTGGTCGCCGTGAGCGTCGGTGCGCTGTCAAAGCCCGGCGTCGAGATCGGAATGGGCAGCGCATCGAGCCCGTTGCCCTCGCCTTTCAATGCGTCTCCGGTGATCACGACCTCCTGGCACGCGGCGTGCTCCACGAGCCGTGGTGCAATCGGGTTGGCGATGGCACGCGCCCACCGCGCCTCGATGTCCTCGACCGGGGAGCGCATGCCGACGCTGTAGATCGCCGCGTTGCCGGCATAGGCCGCCACCACGACCGGAAACCGGTACTTGCGGCCGCGGCCATCGATGACGTTGGTAAAGAGAAACGCGCGGCGCTCGTGTTCCTCGATGCCGCCCACGAACTGCCAGCGCACGAGCGGATGGAGTTCGGCGTCCTTGTCGATCGGCCGGTCGATGGTGAGGAGCAGACCGGCCGCCTCGAGCGCTTGCAGATGCTCGTGCAGATCGGCGTAACCCGGCGTGGCTTTCTTCATGGACGGCGCTAACTCTGGACGACCCTGGGTGTGAAGGCCCAGCGGTCTTCGACGATCCGCCGGTTCAGCATGTTGGCGCAGGCCGCCACGATTTCGAGATGGGGCGTCGGCACGCCGGTCAACCTGGCGATGTCGATCACCGCGTTGTCGAGCGCATCGAGCTCCATCTGCCGTCCCGCGCGCACGTCCTGCAGCGTGGAGGACGGGATCTCGACGCGCTTCTCGGTGGCGGCAATCATCTGTTCCGGATCCATGTCGGGCACGACGCCGAGCGCGGCGGCCACTGCACACACTTCCCGAATCGTCTCCAGCGCGAGACGCCGCGTGCCCGGAAACCTGACGAGCTGCAGCGCCGAGGACTGGGTGAGCGCTCCCAGCGGATTGAATACCGCGTTGGAGAGCAGCTTCCGCCATTTGAACGTGCGGATATCGTCGGTGACGAGCACCGGCCAGCCCGCCGGCTCGATCAGCGCCTTGAGCGCTTCCAGCCGCGGCGTCAGCTTGTTGTCGAGCTCGCCGACCACCAGCCGGTCGCTCGCCTGGTCCGCCAGGCGGATGTGACCCGGCGCCCGCAGCTCAGCCGGCTTGTTGGTAACCGCGCCGATCACCGCGTCGAGCGGAAAGGTCTTCGCGAGGACGCCATCGGGATCGAGCGAAGGCAGCCGCGTCCCGCGCAGCGGCGAATCGAGCTTCTCGAAATACCACCAGGGGATGCCGTTTTGCGGAAAAAGCAGCATTCCGCCCGGCGCGAGCAGGCGCGTGAGATGGGCAGCGTTGTCGGCGATCTGATGCGCTTTGAGCCCGATAAAGATGAGATCGTAGGTGCCGCTCTCTTCCCCCGGCTTGCAGACCCTGACGCGAATGGGGTCCGGGCGCCCGCTCTTCGCGCCTTCTAGCCTCAGTCCTTTCGTGGAGAGCGCCGCGTGCTGAGCGCCGCGGGCGACCAGCGTGACATCCGCCCCGGCGGCGGTCAGAATGCCGCCCAGATAACCGCCTATCGCACCCGCTCCGAAGACGAGAGTTTTCATGAATGATGATGATCCGGGATTATGTTTTTTGAGGTGCTTTCGCTGCGGCGAGTGATCGTAGACGATCCGCGCAGGCGCCGCAACAATCGCAGGCGCTGCGGAATAGAATGCACGCCGTGGTGTTTATGAAGTCGCACTGCTGTCAGCCCAAGGAGGTCCGTAATGAACGATTCGGCACGATCCTGCTTCTTGCCACCCTCGCACTCGCCGGCACGGCGTACGGCCAGACCAATGTGCGGGTGCGCGGAACGATCACTGCGGTAGAGGGAGACGTTCTTTCGGTGAAATCGCGTGACGGCAAGGACCTCAAGCTGCACATGACCGAAAAGACGGCGGTCGCCGCCGCCAAGGCCATCGCGCTTACCGATTTGAAGAAAGGCGACTACGTCGGCTCCACGGCCATGAAGGCTGCGGATGGAACGCTGGTCGCGCGCGAAGTGCATACCATACCGCGCACGGTTCGCGAAGGTCACGGCGCGTGGGATCTCGAACCCGGGTCCACGATGACTAATGCGAATGTCGCCACCGTCGTCAGCGTGGGCAAGGCTCACGAGCTGACGCTCGAATACAAGGACGGCGCGCAGAAAATCATCGTTCCGCCCGGCACGCCGATCGTGACCACCGTGCCGGCCGATCGCTCGTTCCTCAAGCCGGGTGAGTACATCTTTACGTCGGCCAGCGTCGACGCCGAAGGCAAGATGACCGTCTCGCGCATCCAGGTGAGCCGGGACGGCGTCCGTCCGCCGCAGTGAAAAGCGGGAACGACTGCCCCCTTAAAAAAGCGCGGGAACGAACTTCCCTTCGCGAGGGACGAATCGCTTCGGGAACGAATTGGCTGGAAATGATGCCTAACTGACATCGGAGGCAAGACATGAAAAACACCTGGATTGTGCTGTTCTCTGGCGCGCTGCTGTTTGCGAGCGTGCCCACGGATGCACAGAAGGTCACCCGGATACGCGGCGCCATCACAGCATTCGACGGCAATGTGCTCACGGTGAAGGTCCGCGACAGTCAAATCAGCAAAGTGCTGGTGGTCGATAAAACCGAGATCGTGTTCACGCAACCGATCACCATCAGCGATATCAAGGCCGGCGATTTTCTCGGCGTAACATCCGCGAAAGGGCCCGACGGCTCGCTCACCGCCTTCGAAATCCGGCGTTTTCCCAAACCGGTCAACCCCGGGCACCGTCCGTTCGACGGGCGAGACGATCAGACCATGACCAACGCAACCGTATCGGCGGTGGTGCAGGCGACCAAGGGGCGCGAGCTGACCCTGACTTACGAGGGCGGCTCGCAGAAGATCGTGGTGCCGGAAGACGCCTCGATCACCATGCTAGTGCCAGGAGAACGCGCCCATTTTGTTCCGGGCGCGATCGTCAACCTGACGGCCACGCCAGGCGCCGATGGCCAGCTCGCCGCCCAGCGCATCCAGGTGAGCAAGCCGAAGCCCACGCAGGCTTAGAGCCCTTAGTCGATCCGCATTCCCACTTCCTTCACCACCTTTCCCCAGGTGGCGAGCTCGTTTTTGAGGAACGTCCTGAACTCGTCGGGCGAATTGCCGACGAGATCGGCGCCCAGGCCGTTCACGCGCTCCTTGATATCCGGAATCGCCGCCGCCTTGACGATCGCCTGGTGTAGGCGATTGACGACCGCGGCGGGAGTGCCACTGGGCACCATCGCTCCGTTCCACTCGATCGCTTCGTAGCCGGGCACACCGGCTTCCGCCACGGTTGGAATGTCGGGCAGCGCCGCGTTGCGTTGGGCCCGGCTTACGCCCAGCGGAACCAGCTTGCCGCTTTTGAAATGCTGGATCGCCGACGGTATGGTCGCGAACAGCACCGCGGTCTCACCGCTCACGATCGAGACCACCGCAGGACCGCCTCCTTTGTAAGGCACGTGTACCAGGTTGGTACCCGTCATGTGCGCAAAACGCGCCGTAGCCAGATGATTGGCGCTCCCGTTTCCCGCCGACCCGTAGTTGAGCGTCCCGGGCTTCGACTTCGCAAGCGCGATCAACTGTTTCACCGACTTGGCCGGCACCGAGGGATGCACGGACAGCACCATGGTGACGATCGAGACCAGGCTCACCGGCGCCAGGTCCCGCTCGGCGTCAAACGGCATTTTCTTGTACAGGGTCGGGTTCGCACCGTACGCGATGTTGGCCACTCCGACCGTGTAGCCGTCAGCGGGCGATTTCGCGACCAGGTCGAGCCCGATGGTCGATGCCGCGCCGGGGCGGTTCTCGACCAGCACCTGCTGGCCCAGATTTTCGCTGAGGCGCGGCGCGAGGATGCGAAACACCACGTCGGTGGAGCCGCCGGGCGCATACGGCACGATGATGCGGATCGGCCTGACGGGATAATTCTGTGCAGCGGCCGGGGCTGCAAAGACCATCGTGAGCAACAAGAACGGCAGCGTACGCAGCGACAACGTGTTCATCGGACCCCCCTCCGGTTTCTCGGTCAAGTTCAGTCGTCATTCCAGCGCCAGACCGGAATCCCGTCAAGACGACCATCACTGGGGCTGTATTCCGGCCTCCGTCATGATTTTTCTGTAGCGCGGGATATCGCGCTTGAGCCGCGCCGAAAACTCCTCCGGCGAGTTGGCGATGATCTCGTTGCCGCGGTTCGCCACGATGTCGTGGATATCCTTGGTTGCCAGGATACGGACCGCCTCACGGTGAAGGGTACGCACCGCTTTGTCGGGCGTACCCTTCGGGGCAAGCAGTCCATGCCAGTTCCCGAATTCGTAGCCTTCGAGGCCCTGCTCCTGGATCGTCGGCACTTCCGGCAGCATGGGCGAGCGTTTCGCCGTGGTCACGCCATACGCCTTCATTCGTCCCGCCTTGATGTGAGGCGTGATCACCGGTATCGACAGCAGCGCGACTTCGACTTCGCCGGCCATCACCGCCACTTCGGACGGTGAACTGCCCTTGTACGGGATGTTGTTGAGCTTGATCCCGGCCGCATACTTCAGCACCTCGGTCGCGACCGCTCCGTTGGCGCCGGCCACGGCGATGTTGATTTTGCCCGGCTCCTTCTTCGCTGCCGCGACGAACTCCTTGAAGGTCTTCGCGGGAAACTTCGGATTGGCGACAAGCGCCGTTCCGGCCGACACGAGTTGGGTGATCGGCACGAAATCCCGCAGCGGGTCGTAGGGGAGCTTCTTGTAGAGCCCGGTATTCATCACCATCGTGCCGATGTTGCCGATCACCAGCGTATTGCCGTCGGCCGGTGACCGCGCGGCGATTTCCGTCGCCAGGATGCCGTTCACACTCTGGCGGTTGTCCACCACCACGTTCTGGGCGAGCGCCTCGCTCAGCCTGGGCGCGACGAGCCGTGCCGCAAAATCCGACGGCCCGCCCGGCGGCGAGGGCACCAGGAGCCGCAGCGGCCGCTTCACCGCATCCTGCGCCAGAGCCGGAGACACGCCGGCGGCCAGCGCGCCCGTGACGCACCATGCGATTACGTGTCTTGTGGCGTTAATCATGTAGCCTCCCTTACCCGCATCGTCATTCCGGCGAAAGCCCGAATCGAGAGAAAGAATATGCTGGCAGTCTAACAGCTTGGCGCCCATGCATTGCCTCCATTCGTGGTCGGGCGTAAGGTATGCGGATGACGAGATCGCGCTGGCCGACCCATGCGTTGTCAATTAATTCGTCAGTGCTCCAGTCATGCGGAACGTTAAAGCTTTCATGTCCCCTATCGAACACCTGCTCGGGCTGACGGTTCCGGCCAGGAGCCGCTGGAAACCAATGCTTGCGGGTCTGGCAGCTTCTGTTGCGTGCATTGAAGCAGTGATGCTTCTCAAACCGCCCGAGCTGGTGTCGGCTATCCTGGTGGTGTTTGTCTTTCTGGCTTGGTTCGTGGGAGCTTGTGCCATGGTCGGCTATGTCCGCTGGTTTTTCGCGTCTGAACTCTCGCAGGCCAGGCGGGACAAGGCCGACGCGGTCGAAAGAAAAACAAAGTGAAGTCCGCAGCGCGCGGCACACTTCGGGAAATCGCTCTGATCTTCTTGAAACTGGGCACGACTGCGATTAGCCGACAGCGATTCGTCGAAGGTCTTGCCTTGGTCAACATGCTTCCCGGCGCTGCCGCAACTCAACTTGGGATCTTCCTGGGCTATTCGCGCGGCGGTTGGTGGGGAGGGCTCGTAGCCGGTCTTTGCTTCGTGTTGCCGGCCTTTCTCATCATGCTCGCGCTCACGATGACTTACGGGTTCTACGGCGCAACACCCGTGATGAAAGGCGCTCTTTACGGCTTGGGGCCGGTGGTGCTTGCGATTTTCGTCGTGGCCGTGTACCGCTTGGCAAGATCGGCGGCGGCCACTGCGCCGCAACTGGCCATCGCCACTGCGGCGGCAGTCGCGGCAGCCGTTACTCCATTGGGAACAGTACCGATCCTTGCGCTTGCCGGAGGTATCGGGCTGTCGTGGTTCTATTCCCGCAGGGCAGGCGTCATCGTAGTCTCGGTGTTAGCTGGGCTTGTTACTCTGGCTTACTTCGGTCCTTGGTCGCATCTCAAAGACTTTTCTCTCTTCGGCAGCGCAGGCGGCGGGAGAGAGCCGGATCTGCTTGGCATCAGTTCGTTCTTTCTCATGGTTGGTGCGCTCTCGTTCGGCGGCGGACTAACGCTCATTGCATTCATCCAGGAGCAAGTCGTTACTCAGTACCAATGGCTTACGCATCGGGAATTCATCGATGGCCTAGCCCTCGGTCAGTTCACGCCCGGCCCGATTTTGATGGTAGCGGCATATGTCGGCTACAAACTCCATGGCGTGGCTGGTGCCGCTGTGGCTGCGGGTTCAATCTTCCTGCCGGCATTTGTTCTCATGCTGAGCATCCTGCCCGCTTTCGATCGTGCACGGCAACTCCTTTGGACCAAGGCGGCAATGAAGGGTATCGGCCCGGCCGTAATTGGAGTCCTCGCCGTCTCGCTCGTAGAGATGGCTCCTCACGCAATACCGGACGCGTTTGCGATAGTCCTTTTCGCGGCTAGCGCTGCCGTGTTACTTGCGTGGCAGGTCGGTGCTATCAAGCTCATGATCGTGGGCGCATCCCTCGGTATGCTTCGTGAGCGAATACTCGCCTTGACTGGGTTTCGGGCAACGCTGTGATGCATTTCGTCGCGCCACAGGCGGATATGACACGCCCATTCATGCTGGCGCTTCTCGTTCTGCTATGTGCGATCGCCCTTCAAGCGCAATCGCATGCTGCGGCCGGTTGCGGCGAGCTGGTGACGATCGCAACGCACGATCAGACGACCACGCGGTTTGCGCTCGCTTACCCTCCTGCAGCGCGCCCTGAAGACCTCCGCGGTGCGCTGATTTTGCTCGTGGGCGGCGGCGGCCATCTCGATCTCGACGATCACGGTTGTTCACGTGCGCTCACGGGCAACTCGCTGGTGCGGTCAGTGCCGCATTTCCATGGTGCGGGCTTTGTCACGGCGCTCGTCGATGCGCCGTCCGATCATACGGGCGAGGATGGGCTCGCAGGTTTCCGAGCCACGGTCAAACATGCCGAAGACCTGGGCAAGGTGATCGCGGACGTGCGTTCGCGCACCAAGGCATCGGTCTGGCTCGTAGGCACGAGTCGGGGTTCTATCTCTGCCGTGAACGCAGCGGCACGACTTTCCGGCCCCTCCGCGCCCGACGGTCTGGTGTTGACGTCCGCGCTGATGTCGGGTTTCCACGGCGGCCGGAAGGTGTGGGTGGCGCAGTCCGTATTCGATATCCGGCTGGAGGCAATCCGGGTGCCCGTCCTCGTGGTGGGTCATGCGGACGATCAATGCGTTCGGTCGCCATCGAACCTGATGGGAGACATCACGGCGCGAACAGGCGCTGCACGTGAACAGGTCGTTCTGGTAACCGGCGGCCCCGGGTGGCGCGGTGCGCCGGGCACTGATGCGTGCGTGGGCCGCGCCCCGCACGGATTCATCGGGCAGGAGGCAGAGGTCGCTGCCGGCATCGCGCGATTTATCCGCGGCGGCAGGTATTGAGCCATGATGGCGACGGATGATTTCAGCAGTACGCTCAAGGAAGCGCTCGCCGAAGTTGCTGCCGCCGGCCACACCAAAGCGGCCGAAGAGGCGCAGTCACGATGCTTTGCCGCCTGCACTACCTCTTCCGAATGGCTCGGCGAAGTCGGTAACGCGGTGAGTTCCCTGCTACAAGACCACAATGTTTCGCTGCCTGAGACCACGAGACGGAAGCTGCGGTATTGTCTCGACGAGGTGGCCAAAGTCTGGCCAAAATATCGATCGACCTGAAGGAGAAGGGAATGCCGAAGCTTTACGACAAGCAGTCCGGCGCCTTGCTCGGAATTGTTTCCGACGACGACATCGACGCGCTGATCGAGCAACTCGAGGAAGAGGACAGTACCGACGAGGATTACTTCATCGATGCGGACACGATCGATCTGCTCGAGGAGGGCGGCGCCTCGGAAACCCTGATCAGTCTGTTGCGCAAGGCAGTGGGCGACTCGGACGGCATCGATGTCCGGTACGAAGAGTGATTGCTGAGGTAGAAAGAGCGGGACGTAAGCAAACCGTCTTCCCCTATGCCGCAGGAATCTGTACCGCCCTCTTTGCTTTCGCCTTCGTCGCGGCGCCGCACTCGTGCGAGTGGGGACTCAACGCCTATTTCACATTGGGGCTGGTTGCAGTGTTCGCGCTGTTCTTCGGGCCGCTCTGGTTATTGAACCGCAACGCGCTGTCGAGACGCTTATTGCTCGGACTGGGCCTGGCGGTAACCGGCCTGGTCGTCTGGACCGCCGGTTTGTTCGCCGCCAACGTACAGATCCTCTGCCGCCTGTTCTAGCCTTTCGCTGCCTTCACGAACACGCTTTTCAGCTTCCGCCGGCGCCGGAGGCTTTCAGCACCTTCGCGCGCGTTTCAACCTCGGATCGGACCAGCTTGTCCAGTTCCACAGGCGCTCCCGATCTCGGCGCGGCACCCTGGCTGACGATGCGCTCGCCCACATCGGGGAGCGCGAGGATCCGTGCCACTTCCTGCGATATCGCATTGATCGTCTTCCGCGGGGTCTTGCCGGGCGCCCAGATGCCGAACCACCCGTCGTACTTGAATCCGGGCAGGGCGGCTTCCGCCAGCGGCGGCACGTCCGGCAACAACACCATCCGGATCGGTCGTGCGGGATAGGTCTCCGCCGCGACCGTCTTTGGCGTCGGCGCCGCGTGTGCCAGCGCCACCATCAGCGATAAACCCGCTCCCAATGCGACACGCATGGTTTCCTCCTCCCGATATCACTGCGTCCGGTACTTCTCCTTCATCAGCACGGCCACCGCCCGGCCCGCTTCCGATCCACTGGAATCGAGCCGCTCGATCACCGCAGCGCGATCCGCGGCCGGCCGGTTCTGGCTCAGCTTGAACTTGCCCTGCATCTCGGTGATCGCCACCTCGATGCCGACGATGGCGTTCAACATGCGCGGGTCGTAGGCGGGCGTCCATGGTTTCTCGTAGTGGCTTTCGTACTGCGCCGTGAGCTTTTCCACGATGCCCTTGAGGGCCGCTGCATCCTCCAGCGCGCGCGCCCGCCCGTAGACATGGGCGACCGCATAATTCCACGTCGGCACGCCGGGCGCGCGGTACCACGACGGCGAAATATAGGCATGCGGTCCCTGAAAGACGACCATCACGTCCGCATCGTTGGAAAGGTGCCGCCACTGGGGATTGGCGCGGGCGACGTGCGCCAGCAGCACGTTCCTTTCTTTTTCGTAGAGAAAGGGAACGTGACTCGCCACCGGTTTCCCCTCTGCCACGGTGACGAGGAGCCCGAAACCGTTCTCGTCGATGAGGCGGGAAAGTTTCGCCGCGTCGCTCTCGGCGAAATGCCCGGGCACGTACATGGTGCGTCAGGTCCCCTTACTTTTTAGAAAGGCCGATGGAATCGATGAACTCCTTCTGGGCGACCCGCTGCTCGGCGAGGTATTTCGCAAATTCCGCGCTGCCCATCCATCGGTCTTCGTACATGTTCTTCTTGGAATAATCCTGCCACAGCGCGCTCTGATGCGCTTTTCTGAGGATGCCCTCCATCGTCGTGACCGCCTCTTTCGGCACACCGGCAGGCATGCCGAAGCCACGCCCGGTGCCGATCTCCACCTTGTAACCGATCTCGGTGAGCGTCGGCACGTCGGGCAGCGCCGGCATGCGCTTTTCTGTGGTCACGGCAAGCACGCGCATTTTCTTCGCCTCGATGTGCGCCCACGCCTCGCTCACGTTCTCGGTGGTGAACGGCACGTGGCCGCCCAGCACGGACAGCACCGCCTCTGAACCGGCCTTGAAGGTGACGAACTTGAACTTGGCGCCGGTCTCGCGCTCGATACGCCACAGCGTCTGCCGCCCCGTTCCGGTCGCCGAGGTGACGGCACATACGATGGCTTCAGGCTGCTTCTTCGCGTCGTCCACGAGGTCCTTGAAGGTCTTGTACTTCGAGTCCGCGGGAACGATGACGCCCTGCGGATCACGGGCAAAAAACGCGAGCGGCGTGAAATGCTCCAGCCCGAGGTCGAGATCGCTGCGCGAGATCGCAGTCACGAACGACCCGGTCGCTATCGTGAGAACAGTGTGCGGATCGCCGCGCTTGCTCTTCACGTAGTTGAACGCCACCGTTCCCGCGCCGCCGGTCTTGCTCTGGACGATCGTTGGCTGCGTGATCAGCTTTTCGCGGTTGATGATCTCCTGGACCAGCCGCGCGAAGACGTCAGTGCCGCCGCCTGGATTGACGTGGACGATAAATTCGACGGTCTTCGACGGATACGCCTGCGCCCATGCGGTGGGCACGAGCGCCGCGCCCACCAACAGTCCGCATGCCATGAACAGCCGCTGGAAAACCTGCTTGGTCATTGCCTCCTCCTTCATGTTGTGAAATTCGTGATAACAGCATCATTCATGGCCGTGCGCGCGTCAAGGGGCGCCATCTCGGCGACGCTAGGCGATCGCGCCCGCTTCGCGCAGTTTCTGTATCTTTTCGGACTGCACACCCAGCAGCTCGCGCAGTATGGCATCGGTGTGCTCTCCCAGCCGCGGCGCGGGATTGGAGGGCGTGCGGCCGGCGTCCGCGAACTTGATCGGATTCCCGGGCAGGCGCACGCGCCCCACATCGGGATGGTCGTACTCGACGATCATCCCGCGTTCCGCAACCGGCGGCTCGGCGAACGCGCCATCGAGATTGTTGACCGGCGCAGCCGGCACTTCCGCAGCACGCAGTCTTCTCATCCACTCCGCGACCGTGCGGGTGCGTACGATGCCCTCGATGATCGGCACCAGCGCAGCGCGGTGCTTGAGCCGCGCGGGATTGGTCGCAAATCGCGGATCGCTCGCCAGTGCCGGATCCCCGAGGACCTCGCACAGCTTGCGCCAGAAATTTTCCTGCCGGGTCGCAATCACGATGTAACCGTCCTTCGCCTGGAACGCCTGCCACGGCACGGTGAACTCGTGTGCCGAACCCTGCGGCGCCGGCACCTCCCCGGTGCAGAGATAATGCGTGGCCATGTAGCTCAGGAGGTTGAGCATGCCGTCGAACATGGAGGTTTCAAGACGGCAGCCCCGCCCGGTGCGTTCGCGCTGATAGAGCGCCGCGAGTATCCCCTCGCATGAAAAAATGCCGCCGCAGAGATCCGCCAGCGGGATGCCGACGCGCGCCGGCGGCCGGCCCGGCTCCCCGGTGATGGCGAGATAGCCGCTGATCGCCTGGATGATGAGATCGAGCGCGGGATAGTCCTTGTATGCGCCCTCGAGCCCGAAGCCGGTGACCGAACACTGGATGATCCGCGGGTTCACGGCGGAAAGCGACGCATAATCGACCTTGAGCCGCTGCAGCACGCCGCCGCGGAAGTTGTCGATGACGACATCGGAAACCTTGACGAGATCGTAGAAGAGCGCCCTGCCCGCCTCGCTCTTCAGGTTGATGACGACGCTTTTCTTGTTGCGATTGAAGGTCAGAAACAGCGCGCTCACGCCCTTGTACGGCGCAACCGACGGAATGCGGCCGAGGTCGCCTTCGGGCGCCTCGATCTTGATGACTTCCGCACCGAGATCCGTCAGTACCTGGCCGCCGTAGGTGCCGGCGATGATCTGACCCAGCTCGAGGATGCGAACGCCTTCCAGCGGGTGCATTCAGAGACCGAGCCCGCGGGCGATGATGTTGCGCTGGATTTCGGACGTGCCCGCGCCGATCGTCGCGAGCCGCGAGTCGCGGAAGAAGCGCTGCATCGGATACTCCATGCAGTAGCCGTAGCCGCCCATGATCTGCATGCCCAGATCCGAGATCGTTTTATACGTCTCGCCGCTGTAGAGTTTGACGACCGCGGCGTCGTGCCGTGTCGCGCGCCCCTGGGCCATGAGCCACGCAAAGCGATAGACCAGCGTGCGCGAGATGTCGAGCATCACCTTCATGTCGGCGAGCTTGTGCGCGATCGCCTGGAAGTCGCTGATCGGCCGGCCGAACTGCTTGCGGGTCTTTGCGTACTCCAGCGCGTACTCGAAGGCAGCAGCCGCAGCACCGGTGCGCGCGGCCGAAAGGCAGAGCCGTTCGTACCAGAGATACGCATCCACCGCCTCCCAGCCCTGATCCACTTCACCGAGCACAGCCGAGGCCGGCACTTTGACGTCGGTGTAGAACACCTGCGTCGTGCCGATGGCGCGCTGGCCGAGCGTGTCGATCTTGCGGACTTCGATGCCGGTCAGTCGGGTATCCACCAGGAAATTCGTGATCCCCTGCTGCTTTTTTTCTCCGGCGGAGGTGCGGGTGACGAGCAGGCAGTAGTCGCTGATGTCCATGCCCGAGGTGAATACCTTCTGCCCGTTGATGAGGTAACCGTCACCGGACGCGGCAGCGCGCGTGGTGAGCGCAGCCGCGTCGGAACCGGCATGCGGCTCGGTGAGCCCGAAGCAGAACGAAAGCTCGCCGCGGATCACTCTCGGAATGAGCGCTTCCTTCTGCGCCCGGCTGCCGTGCAGCATGACGGCGTAGCCGCCATAGGTCAGCGTGCGAAAGAGCCACATCGCCAGCTCTTCGAAATGGCGGCCGGTTTCCTCCAGCAGGATCGCCAGCTCGATCGCGGAGCTTCCCGTGCCGCCGTATTCCTGCGGAAAGACCAAACCGAACCAGCCGTGCTTGGCAAGCGCGTCGTAGGCTTCGCGCGGCGGGCGCGCCTCGCGGTCGCAGCGCTCGGCGTACTCCGGCGGGCATACCTCGTCGAGCAATTCCTGAAGATGGGCACGGAGCGTTTCCTGCTCCGACGTGAATGAGAAATCCATGCGCCTGGCGTCCCGAGTCAGAAACCCGTGGGGTTCAAGGATTTCTGAATCATCACACTACCGATCGAGTTTCGCGAGGTCGAGCACGCGTTTCGCGCGCTGATACATCGCGTAATCCACGAGCCGGCCGTCTATGGTTATCGCGGCCGTTCCCTGCTTCTCCACCGCCTCGAACTCGCTCACCACGCGCTGGTAATACTGCACGTCGGCCTCCGCCACCGCATACGCCCGCCGCACGGGCGCGATCTGCTTGGGATGGATCACCGTGCGGCCGACATAACCGAGCCGCGCGGAAAGCCGGGTGTCCTGGATGAGGCCCGCCTCGTCCTCGAGATCGCTGAAAACGCCGTCGAGCGGCCACGCCTTGCCGGCTGCACGCGTGTCGAGCAGGATCTTGGAACGCGCATAAAACAGTTCCGTGCCTTCGATCGACCAGCCGCAGCCGAGATCGGTCTGCAGATCGCCGTCGCGCGCCCCGCCGATGCAGGTGGTCGCCACGCGGGGCGACGCATTGATGAGATCGAAACAGCGATAGACGCCGAGCGCGCTTTCGATCATGAGCACGATCTCCACCGTGCCGGACTTCATGCTGCGCTCGGACTCGAGGCGCTCGAGAAGCGAGGCGGTATGCTGCACTTCGGCTACGGTTTCGACCTTGGGCAGGAAGATCGCTTCGAGACCGGGGCGCACGATGGCGGCGAGATCGTCGTCGAGCAATCCTGTCGCAGCAGCATTTACGCGTACGCAGAGCGCGGGAGCCGCACGCGAGGCTGCGCCGTCTATGGCGCGGGCCACCATGCCGCGTACCTCGGCCTTCGCCGCGATGGATACGGAATCCTCGAGATCGAACAGCACGGCGTCCGCACCGCTCTCCAGCGCCTTCGCCATGACGCGCTCCTTGCTGCCCGGAGCGAACAACGCAACACGAACCGGTCTCACGCACTCTCCTCGCTAGTGTCCCGAGTCAGAAATTCGTAGGGTGGGGAAGGGCGAACGAAAACGTTTCACTTCAAATCGGGCGCAGAGCGAAAGTTGTAGGTCTTCATCCACTCCTCGAGCGCGCTGCGTTGCGGACGCTGATAGAGCAGCCGCTGGCTCGCCTTGAGCCCCACGGTACGGGCGAGCTCCGCCATGCCTTCGGTGGTCTTGAGCAGCACCGCGTTGCAGTCGAGCACCAGTGCGCCGTCCACTTCGTAGATCTTCTCGCGGCGGATGATCGCGTTCACGGTGGCGCAAGCGGCAAGGATGACTTCAGCGCCCTGGCGCGCGAGACGCCGCGCTTCGTTAATGAAGGTGTCGGTCATCCGTCCCGGGCTCGAGAATGCCTTCTGAACTTCGTTGAAGTCGATGCCGAGATCGCCGAACGGGATGTGGCGCGAGGCGAGCCCGTACTCGAACGCCTTGCGGTCGTAGTACTGGGACTGCTTGGCGTGAAAGGCGACGCCCGAAAACCTGTAGCCGTACATGCAGGCGACGAGCATGCTGGTCTCGCCCAGGCCGAAGACGGGGATCGTCACGACCTCGCGCGCTTCCTGCATCGCCGGATCGAGAAAGCAGCCGATCGCCACCGCGTCGTAGCCCTGGTCCGCGGCCTGCACGATCTTGTTGAGCACGCCGCCCGGGCCGTAACTGTTGATCGCCACCACCGCGTTGTAGTGGAGATCCATCGACCCTTCATCGACGCCGTTGATATGCACTTCAGTGTCGGCGCGCTTCACCGCGTTCAGGTGCTCCCCGAGTGTGGTGCGATAGTCGTGGAGGCGATGGATGGGAGTGCTGCTCTGCCACCAGATCTTCATGAGTTGTCCTCCGACTTTGAGGGGATCACGATCTGCGTCTGGGTCACGATCGCGGCGACCTTGCCGTCGCCGTTCTTCACCGTCGTCTGCCACACCGTCGTGGTGCGCCCGAAGTGCAGGGGGATCGAGACCGCCTTGAGCACCGGGCCCTTGGCCGCCGCGAAGAAATTCGTTTTCGATTCGATCGTGCCGCTGCGGTGCCCGGGCGGCAGATTGAAGACGGCGCCGGTCGCACCGACGATGTCCGCGAACGCCATGATCGCGCCGCCACTCACGCGCCCCGAGCGATTGAGGTGCATCGGCTTAATCTCCATCTCGGCCACCACTTTCTTCTTGGTGAGCGAGGCGAGCCGGATGCTGAGGGCGCGCGCCATGCCGCCTTGCATTACCGGCGACTCGGGAATCGGCTTCGCGCCCGCCTCCGCCCTCGACCGCCCGCTTTTCGCCTTCACCTTTCCTCCCGCCATTCTTCGCTCCTACACCGCCTGTTTGAATATCTTTTTTGGAATCGCGCCGTACACCATCAGCACGTTGTTCACCGCTTCTCCGATGCGAAAGTCTACCGTCAGGCTGCACAGCGCATAGGCCTCGGCCGGGGACAGCCGCGCCCGGTTCTGGAGAAAGGCGGCCGTCTCGTGTACGGCGTTGCGCAAAGCCTTGCCCAGATCCTCGTCCATGCCCATTACGTAGTGGTGGGTGGCATCTTCGGCACGAGGCCACTTCATCTCCTTGCCCAGGCCCTTGTGCACGAACAACTGAAAAGTGGGTGTCAGGGAAATTTCTATCGCCGTACCGTCGACCTCGCCGTCGCCTTGCACCGCGTGGCCATCGCCGGTGTAGAGGAGCGCACCCTCGTTGAATACCGGCAGATACAGTGTCGCGCCTGCGATGAGATGCCGGAAATCGATGTTGCCGCCGAATGCACCGGGCGGCTTGGTGCTGACGCGCGGCGTCTCTTTGGGCGGCGCGACGGCGACGATGCCCATGAACGGCGCAAGCGGCACTTCCACGTTTGCGGTGAACAGCGCTACGCGCCGCTCGAGATCGAGCCTGATGATTTTGGCAGCGGGTTTGTCCAGCAGATCGGGCGCGGCGCCCCAACCGGGGCCGGTGGAATTGACGCCGTAGGGCACGCGGAACGCGACGTCGAGCACGCGCACTTCCAGCATGTCGCCCGGCACGGCGCCCTCCACGTATATCGGGCCGGTGACGATGTGCGGGCCGGCACCTTCGCCGCGCTTCATCGCACGATAGATCGCCTTGGCGTCCTCCAGCACAGCGACCGGCTCGATGCCCGCAGCGCCGAAGTACGCGACCGGATCCTCCCTGGTATTGAGCCCCTGGTGCGAGACGGTATCGATACGCACCGTCTGCCCGGGCGCGATCCGCAGCACCGGCGCGCGGTCGGCGCGGATGTAGCCCCACTCCACCGTCGCCGGGGTCGAAGGCAGCGTTGCATCGACAGGGTAGCCGGGAGGAACCGGGCGCGGTTGAGTCATCAGGACTCCATGTCTGAAGAGACGAGCGCGATGTTGCGCACAAGCACTGAAGCCATGGAAAGTTGAGGCGTGCAGGTTACAGCCCGATATTAGCACCGTTTACCGGGCGCGGCTGTCGGGACCCGCGCAAATCGACGACAATTCCGCTCGCGAACACTCAAGGAGGCGACCATGGACGAAGCGCTTTACCGGAAAGGCATGGCGACACGCAGCAAGGTGCTGGGCGAAGCCCACATTGCGAAACGCCAGGCGAGCGACGATCCTTACACCAGGCAGCAGAACGCGCTCGTGACCGAGATCGCGTGGGGCACGATCTGGTCGCGGCCGCAGCTTCCGCTCAAGATCCGCAGCCTCGTGACGCTCGGCATGCTGGCGGCGCTGAACCGTCCCGACGAGACCAAGGGACACATCGGCGGCGCGCTCAACAACGGCGCGACACCGGAGGAGATCGTCGAAGTGTTCGTGCAAGCCGCCGCCTACTGCGGGTTTCCGGCCTCGAACGGCTGTGTGAGGCTCGCCGTGGAAGTGTTCAAGGAGCGCGGGATGGTTTGATCACTCCGGCTTGATCTTGTTTTCGCGCACGACCTTGCCCCAGCGCTCGATCTCGCGCAAGAGGAACTTCTGAAGTTCCGCGGGTGAACTCACGACGAGGTCCATGCCGAGCTGGTCGGTGAGCTGCTTGCGCAAGTCCTGCTGATTGAACGCCTTCACAAGTTCAGCGTGGAACTTGTCCAGTATGGGCTTCGGCACCGCCGCTGGCGCAAAGATCCCCCACCACGCCAGCGCCGAGAAGCCGGCATATCCCTGTTCCGCAAGCGCCGGCACGTCGGGCATCGCGTGCGAACGCTTGTCGCCGGTGACTGCGATGGCGCGCAGCTTGCCGCCTTTGACATGCGGCGCCAGTACCGCGACTGAACCGACCGCGAGTTCCACCTGCCCGCCGAGTGCGTCGGTCGTCATCGGGCCGCCGCCCTTGTAAGGGACATGCACCATCTTGAAGCCGCCTGCCTGCTCTACCAGCGTCATCGTGAGGTGGCCGAGACTGCCGCTGCCGATGGAGCCATACGTCACCGTGTCCGGTTTGGCCTTCGCCGCCTTGACGGCGTCGGCGAACGACTTGTACGGCTTGCCGGGATTGGTGACGATCGCCATCGGCGCGGTGCCCACCAGCATCACCGGCGCAAAGTCCTTCACCGTGTCGAACGGCAGGCTGGCGATCAGCGTCGGGTTGACGGCGTGTGTATCGAAGACGAAAAGGAACGTGTAGCCATCGGGCGGCGATTTGGCGGCCAGCGCGGCGCCGATCGAGCCCGAACCGCCGGGGCGGTTGTCAACGATGAACTGTTGGCCGAGCGCCGCGTTGAGCTTGGCGCCCACCAGGCGGGCGAGCGGATCCACCGAACCACCGGGCGGAAACGGCACGATGAAGCGCACGGGCTTGACCGGCCATTTCAGGTCCTGCGCCAGAGCGGGCGCTGTCGCGAGCGCGCCCAGCGCTCCTAAAACGAGTAGAAAGTCGCGCCGTGTTCCTTTGTCCATGGCTCTTCTCCGCAACTGGAGCTACTTCACCGCCATCGGGTTGATCGGCGAGCCGACCGCGCCGGTGATCGGCAAAGGCGGCCCGCAAAAGAGAAATTCATAGACCTTGTCTTCCGCGCAGTCGACCGCGAGATCCTTGAGATAGAAGATCTCGCCCATGGTGATGCCGATCATGGGTATCACGATCCAGTGCCAGGGCTGGAACGCTTCAGTGCTTTCGTTAGGCCGCACTTCGCAGCCCCACGTATCGCAGCAGATCGCCGCGATCTGCCTGCGATGGATCCATTCCGCCGTCTCGAAGCGCAGTCCCGGCGCATCGCCCGCGGCATATCCGCCCCAGTCGCCGCGCGCGAGGCAGTGCTCCATCTGTCCCGTGCGCACGATCACGAAATCGCCGCGCCGGATCTCCACGCCCTGCGCTTTCGCGCAGGCGTCGAGCTCGTCGTTGCCGATGCCGTAGCCGTCCTCCAGATAATCGCCGCCCCGGAAACGCGGGATGTCGAGCAGCACGCCGCGTCCGATCATGCGATCGCGGGTCTTCTCGATGCCGTTCTTCTTCGCGCCGCCCGCGTCCACGAGCCGCGCGTCGTAGCCGTTCCACATCTTGTCGCCATAGAAGATGTGGCCGAGCGCGTCCCACTGCGTGCCGCACTGGAGCGGCATCGTCACCATGTCGTCCGCGTAGCCGATCTTCATCGATTCTTGCGTGCCGGCCACCGCGTCGGTGCCCGTTGCCAGCATGGTGTGAATGGGATTGAAGCGCCCGCCCCACCCCGAGCGCTGGGGGCCGAACTGGTTGAAGTCGAGCCCCAGCGAAAAGGCCTTGCCTTTGCGCACCAGCGCGGCGGCTTTGACGATGTCCTCCGCGCTTACGTAATTGAGCGTGCCCAGTTCGTCCTCGGGCCCCCACTTGCCCCAGTTCTTCAGACGTTCCGCGGCGGTCTCTATGGTGCGCAGCGTGACATTCTGCTCGAGCGGCCTGCGCGGTACCACTTTCATCGTTGCCTGCGATTTGGGTTGCATGACTCCTCCCGGTTTTGTCTATCACCCTGTCTGCCCGGCATTCACCCGTCCGTGAACGCGGGATTATCAGCGTCTGCGGATCAGGTGCCGGCACGCTCCACGCGCTTTGTGGCACGCCGCGCGCTCCACGTTCCGCCGCCGCTGCCGCCTTTGACGGCGCCTTCGATGTTGTCGCCGTTCACTTGCCCGGTGTACTGTGCGCCGCCGGCACTGAAGCTGATCCGGTCGCCGTTCAACTTGCCGCCGGTGATCTGTGCCGTCACGTTGCCGGTCTTCAGCGTTCCGGTCACCATCTGATAGCTTTGCTTGAGCGTCAACTCGCCGTCGGGAAGCTGCCAGCGCCCGCCCACCTTCGCCGGCACGATCCACAGGTAGGCGGTGCAGTAGCTGTTGCAGCCCTCACTCACCGTTGCGGTCTCGTCGGCTTTCCAGTCGCCCATCGTGAATGAATTGGAGACGATGCGCGTGCCCGGTTTGAGGTCGAGGATCTTGGGACGAAGCTTCAGGTTGATGTCCGGCAACAGGAACATGGTGATGACCGTCGCCTTCGAAAAATCGCTTTCGAAGAGATCCGCTTTCATGAACTGCGCCTTGTCGGTAACGGCTTCCTTCGCGGCGTTGCGCTTCGAAAGTTCGACCATGTCCGGGTTGTACTCGATGCCGAGCGCGCGGGCGCCACGTTTCGCCGCCGTGATCACGGTGCGGCCGTCGCCCGACCCGAGGTCGATCACGAAGTCGTTGGGCGTAACCTTCGCCATGTCGAGCATCTTGTTGACCAAGGTCTGGGACGTAGGCACCCACACCACGTCCTTGCCTTCCTGACCGACGCTCGGCTCGTAATCCTGCTAGGCCGGCTGCGCCTGGGCATGGGCGCCAGCGACAAATGGTGAAAACAGC
>JBQTJV010000023.1:0-13473 GCA_052386775.1 Betaproteobacteria bacterium | reverse complement strand
GCGCCGATGAATCGATGCTGAGCCCGCTTGTATCCTTCTATTTTCGCGTCCTCGAACGCATTCCAGTCCGGTCTTCTGTCTTTGAACCGGGCAACGTAGCGCGCCGCAATCTGTTCCAGCGAAAGACCGGCCACTTCGGGTGGTTTCGGATGTCGCGCCTGGTTCATCGACTTCCTCCAGAAACGCTCTCGGTCAGGGAAGCGCGCGTTGCAGCGCGTGCCGCTCGCGCGAGGCGAGCAGCGGCACCGCATCGGCCAGGTATTTCTTGAAGTGCGGCGTCTGCTGGTGGGCTTCGAACGCCTTCTCGTCGTCGTAGACCTCGAACAGCACGACCTTCGTGCGGTCCGCGGGATCCACCAGCACCTCGAACTGCCGGCAGCCGGGTTCCTTGCGCGCCTCACGCCCGTTGGCGAGCACCTCCGCCATGAAGCGCTCCACGTTCTCCGGCTTGACACGGAGCATCACTGTCAGCACGAAATTCATGTCATCCTCCACTCAAAATGCATATCAAAATAATTCTACGCCGTTCATGGCCCGACGAACTCACCGCGAGCGGCCCACATGAGCGTTCGCCCTGATCGCGTCGAAGGGCGCACGCTCATTCTATATGGTGGGTCGATCATCCAAAGCGTTCGGGCAGATAAGGGATGGGATCGACGAAGGGAGTTTCGCCGGTAACCATCTCCGCAATGAGCCGCCCGGTCACGGCGCCGAGGGTGAAACCATGATGCGCATGGCCGAACGCGAACCACACGTTATCGTGGCGCGGCGCGCGGCCGATCACGGGAAGCATGTCGGGCGTGCACGGTCGCGCCCCCATCCAGGGCTCGGTGTCGAGCCGCTCGGCCAGCGGAAAGAGATTGCGCGCGATCGGCTCCGCGCGGCCCAATTGCACCGGCGTGCGGATCGCGTCGCGCAGCGCGAATTCGGCGCCGGTGGTGAGCCGGATGCCGCGGCGCATCGGGGCGAGAAAATAGCCGCGCTCAATGTCCAGTATCGGCGTGTTCAGCCTCGCTTCGCCCGCCGGGCGGTAGTGCATGTGGTAGCCGCGCTTAACGGCCAGCGGAAACTCGTAGCCGAGGGCGCGCGTGACGGTGTCGGCCCACGGGCCGAGCGCGACGACGACCGCCGGCGTTTCCACCCATCCTTTGGCCGTGCGCACACGCCAGCCGCGTCCGTCGGCGCGCAAACTCGCCGCGTTACCTTGGGCGAATGTACCGCCGCGCCGCTCGAACTCGCGCAGATAGGCATGCGCGAGTTGCTGCGGGTCCTCGACGCTCACCGGGTCGGTCCAGTGGATCGCGCCGACCAGCACGGGTGCAAGGTGCGGTTCCATCTCCTGCAGCGTCCGCGCGTCGAGCGCGCGATAGTTGATGCCGAACTCGCGATGCCAGCGCTCGGCCTCGGCAAAGCGGCGATCACGCTCGCGCGGGGTGCGAAACACCTTCAGCCAGCCCGTGCGCCGCAGCAGCGCACCGGCGTCGGCCTCGCGGGCCAGGGCTTCGTGTTCGCTTACGCAATGCTCGATCAACTTGGCGTAGCGCCGCGCCACCTCGGCATGTCGCGCCGGCCGCGAGTACATCCAGTACTTCCAGAGAAAGGGCGCCAGCCTGGGCAGCGCCGACGGATGGTAGTAGGCGTCGATGGTTCGATTGAATGCGTAGCGGGCGAGCGCCCCGAAATCGTGGGGAAAGCCGTACGGATAGACGCCTTCGCGCTGGATCAGCCCGGCGTTGCCGAACGAAGTTTCCTCGGCCGCGCCGCGACGATCGACGAGAACGACCGTGCGCGAGCGCTTCTGCAGGTGCAACGCACAACAGATACCGACCATCCCGGCACCGAGCACCGCGACATCACTGCGCAACTGCTATCCTTTCTCACGTGGTCCGGCGCGAGGCACGAGTCGATTGGCATGTGCAGCTCACGGAACGATCGTCGTCAAGCGGATCGTGGCAGATACCCGCTCTCCTCTGCTCGACAGCGCGCGTAACAGGTTTCGACTTGCGTTGCCTATTATGCACGCTTGACGGTAATACGAATATTCGTATATGAAGTCCGCGTCGCGCGCCAAGCCGGCCTCTCCGATAACAGAACGTAAACAGGGAGCATCATGATTTTTCCGGATGTGGAAGACGCACATAATATTTTCGATCTGCGCGACATGGCGAAGCGGCGGCTGCCCAAGTGGCTGTTCGAGTTCGTCGACCGCGGCACCGAGGAGGAAGTGGCGCTGCGCAACAACCGCGAGGCGTTCGAGCGCATCAAGCTGCGCCCGCGCATGCTGGTGGACGTATCAGGGCGCAAGCTCGATACCATCCTCTATGGCAAAGAACACAAGATGCCGATCGGCATCGCCCCCACCGGCGCCGCCGGCATGATGTGGTATCAGGGTGAGCTCGCGCTGGCGCGCGCCGCCCGGGACGCCGGCATCCCCTTCTCGCTCGCCACCGGCTCGATCACCAGCATGGAGAAAGTCGCCGGCGAAGTCGGCGGCACGCTGTGGATGCAGCTCTACATGTGGGCAGACCGCAGGCTGTCGCACCAGCTCGTGCGCCGCGCATCGAACGCGGGCTTCGAGGCGCTGCTGGTGACGGTCGATGGCGTGGTCGCCGGCAATCGCGAGTACAACCGGCGCAATGGCTTCTCCGTGCCCTTCAAGTACAACCGCAGGAACACGACGGACGTGCTCCTGCACCCGCGCTGGATGTTCGGCGTGCTGGGGCGCTACATCGCCAACGGCGGCATGCCCACGCGCGAGAATTTTCCCGAGGAACTGAGGGGCAAGATCACCACCGCTTACGGCGGCAACCGCGATACGCGCAGCGATTCGCTCAACTGGGACGATCTCAAGGCGCTGCGCGACATCTGGCCCGGCAAGCTGCTGGTGAAGGGGCTGCTGCATCCCGACGATGCGTCCCGGTCCCTGGAGTGCGGTGCTGACGGGATCATCGTGTCGAACCACGGCGGCCGCAACTGCGACGCGGCACCCGCGCCCATCGAGGTGCTGCCGGAAATCGTGAAGGCGGTGGGCGATCGCACCCCCATACTCTTCGACAGCGGCGTGCGCCGCGGGAGCGACGTGGTGAAGGCGCTCGCGCTGGGCGCGAAAATGGTGCTGATCGGGCGCAGCACGCTATACGGTACGGCCGCCGCGGGTGAAGCGGGCGCGCGCCGGGCCCTGGATATCTATCGCGGCGAAATCAGCCGCGCCATGGCGCAGATTTCCTGCAACCGGGTTTCCGAGATCGGACGGCAGCACGTCATCCTGCCGCATGACAGGATCGCCGCCTGAGAACGCGGCCTTGCGAGCGTGCCAATGCCGGTGATGTCGATCCAGCACACAGCGCACGGATTGTGGAAGCCGCGGCGTCGGAATTGCTTTATCCTTGCATACGCATTTATAACGAAGCAAGGAGGAGGACAGCATGAGAACTGAAATCGCCGGTTTCGTTCTGAAGTTCCGCCGTGCGGTGGTGCTTGCCTTGCTGGCGTCTGTGGCGCAGGCCGCAGTCGCGCAGGACTACCCCGCCAGGACAGTGAGAATCGTCGTGCCGTTCCCCGCCGGCGGCTCCACCGACATCCTCTCCCGCCTCGTCGCGCAAAGGCTCAATCAGGTCCATGGGCCGAAGTTCGTGGTGGAGAACCGTCCGGGCGCGACCGGGACCATCGCCGGCACATTCGTCGCCAAGAGCGCGCCCGATGGGTACACGCTGCTCATGCATTCCTCCAGCAGTTATCTCGCCGGCTTCATCTACAGCAAGCTGCCTTATGACGCCGCTCACGCATTCACGCCGGTCATCCGCTGCTCCATCAGCGGCCTGGTGCTGGTCTCGAACGCGTCTCTGCCGGCGAGGAACATCAAGGAACTCGTCGCGCTTGCTCGCCGGCGCCCCAACGATCTGACCTACGCCACCGTGGGCAAGGGCAGCATCGCGCACCTCGCCGCCGAAATGTTCAATAATGCCGCCGGCATCAAGACCATGCCGGTGGACTACAAAGGCGCCGCGCCCGCGCTGACCGCGCTTGCCTCGGGCGAGATCGGATTCACCGTTCTGAACCTCCTCGACCCGCAGCCGTTCGTGAAGCAAGGGAAACTCCGCTCGCTTGCGGTGACATCCGCCAAGCGCTCGCCCGCGTTGCCCGCTGTGCCGACCATGCAGGAGTCCGGCATCAAGGTCGAGGCTTACCTCTACATGGGTCTCTTCGCGCCCGCCGGCACGCCCGCGCCCATCGTGAATCAACTCAATGCCGATATCACGCGCATCATCAACGAGCCGCAAACCAACGCGTGGCTGGTGAATAATCTGGGGGGTGAGTTCTCCCCGCACGCCCCGGGAGAGTACGGTCAGTTCCTGGCGGGCGACGTCGCGGGCTGGCAGAAAGTCATCCAGCAGATCGGGTTGCGGCTCGACTGAGGAGGATATGCGCGCCGGGCGGAACGTCGCCGCAGATGTGGCGTGCGCCCTCGGGCGGCCCCCGAGCACGCATGGGACACGACACTAGACCAGCTTGAGATATAGCCAGTTGGCGAAGGCGAACAGGTCGCGGTCGCGGTTGCGCTTGCCCACCACGTAAGCGCCGACCGGCATGCCGGCGGGCCCCCTGAACACGGGTACCGACACGGCCGGCACGTGCACGGTGGTCCAGATCAGCGCGAGCTTCGCGATGCCGGTCGTGTTGAGACCGACGGGTGCCTCACCGGTCGAACACGCCGTCAGCACGATGTCGAACGGCTCCATGATGGCCTCGATCATCGCACGACAGCGTTCGGCGAGGCCACGCGCTTTCAGATAACGCTCGAAGCTGCACTCGAGCCCGTCCTTGATGCGGCCGTTGCGCAGCGTGGTGCTGATGCGCTCCCAGTGGTGCTCGATCTCCCACGCGAAGTTGCGCGAGAACTCGAAGCCCGAGATGAGCCGGTGCGCCTCCGGTATGCCTTCAAACTCGGGCGGCAACGCGAGGTCGGTCACACGCGCGCCGGCGCGAGCGAGGCGCTGCCCCGCGTCCTCGAACAGCGCCTGCGTGGACGGTTCGAGCAGCGACCACAGGTGCGTGCGGCAGAATGCGATGCGCGGCGGCGGAACGTCCTGCCGGACCGGCACGGGGGGAATATCGAGGAGCACGTCGCGATAAAGCGCGATGTCTTCGATGGAGCGCGCGATGAGGCCCAGCGTGTCGAGCGATCCCGCCGCTTCCTTGATGCCGGCGCACCGCAGGTCGCCATACGTCGGTCGGTAGCCGAAAACGCCGCAGTAACCCGCGGGGCGCACGGTGGACCCGCTGGTCTGCGAGCCGATGGAAAGCGCGACCATGCGGTCGGCGACGGCGGCGGCGGATCCGCTCGAGGATCCGCCCGGCGTACGGGCGGGATCCAGGGGATTGCGGGTTTTCGACGGGTGGAAGTTCGCGAACTCGGTCGTCACCGACTTGCCCAGCAGTACGCCGCCCGCCTTGCGGCTGAGCGCGACGCAGGAAGCGTCGGCCCGCGGCCGATGACCGGCGTAGATCGGCGAACCGTACTCGGTCGGCATGTCGGCGGTATCGATGATGTCCTTTACCGAAAATGGCACGCCGATCAGCCCGCCGTTGCGGTCCGAGCGGTCTCGTGCCCGCGCCTCGGCAATCGCCTGCTCGGGATCGATGTGCTGCCAGGCCTGCACTTCCGCCTCGCGCGCCGCGACGCGTTCGAGGCAGGCGCGGGTGATCGCTTCGCAGGTCGTGCGGCCGGAGCGCACTGCCGCCGCCATTTCGGTAGCGGTCAGTTCATTCAATGCGATCATCGGGATGTCTCCTCGGACAGTTCCAGCCGCGCCGGTCACGCTTCGGCCAGCTCGGTCGCCGCCTCGGCGAGCAGCGCGTCGAACGACTCGGGCACGCGGATCGCGCGGCCGATGACGTGGGGGCAGCAGCCCGGCAGCCAGTAGGCGTTGGTAGGGTGTCCGCCGCCGGCCACGACGAGCACGAGATTGTCGGGATTCGACGTGATCGGCCAAGGGTCATGGCCTAGACTCTCGGCCGCCTGAATTTCGATCCATTGCCGCGCACCCGACCGGCGCAGGCGCTCCATCGGCACCCTCGAATGCAGCCAGAGGAATTCCCGGATCGAGGCCTTGGTCCACTTGAGATCGGCCATCATCCGCGCGACCACCTGCGGAATCAGCAGCACCCCGGGCGTGCCGTCGCGGTAACCGACGAGACCGCCGAGCTGCGCGCCAGCCAGCACATCGGCGATGCGGTGCATGCCCTGCAGCACATCCTCTTCGGGCGTCTCCTTGATGGCACTGCGCCGCTTGATGTTGGCCACCCCGTTGGCGAACACGAGCGATACCGAGTTCGTCCCGCGCGGGTAGCCGTGACGCTCCGAGCCATGCGGCAACCATCCCTCGGGAAGGCCCGCCTCGTCCTCGGCGAAGACCGCGTTCGTATAGCGCATCGCACCGTACATCGCCATCGCGCCGACGCCAGGCAGCGCGCCGCCGAGGTTCTGCTGCATGAGCCGCAGGGCGCGGCCGATGCATGCGCCGGCGGGATGCCGCGGGTCGGGACCGAGGCAGCCGAAGCCGTCGTTGAGCCGGATCTGCCGGCCGATCGGTCCGTTCACGATGACTACGGGAAAGACGCTGCCCGAATCAGCCTGCAGCGCGTCTGCGTCGGCGTGCGGATCGAGAAACGCCTCCACCGTCGCGATCAGCACCGGCAGGTACTCCGGACGCCCGCCCGCCATCGCGAGCGCGACAGCAGCACCCTCCACCGTGGCGATGCCCCCGCGCGGCGGGAACTTGCCCAGCACGTGCGTTCGTGGCAGCGGCGAGCCGCGCAACATCCAGTCCAAGCGCTCCCTCGTTGCAGGCACGAGCGGCAGCCCGTCGCCCCATTGCCGCTGCAGGTACGCGCGGTTGGCAGCCCTCGTGCCGTCCATTCCCGCCGCATGCTCGACGACGATCATGCGGCTCACGCCGGGCTCGCCGCCGGCGCTGACCGGCGCCCAGCGGGTGAGTGCGTCGTAGAACTCCTGCTTGCGCCGCACGATGGGACCGGTGTCGCTGCCCGGCAGGAAACTCTCGATTGGGAAAACCACCATCGCGGTGTCCGGAGCGAAGCCGCGCCCCGACATGAGGTTGCGGATGACGCCGACGAAGTCCTTGCGCGCGAGCATCACCGTCGGGATGCCCAGCGCTTCCAGATTAGCGGCTGCACGGCCGCATGCTGTGGCGCAGGACCCTCAGGCCGCGTTGCCGATGATCACCGCGTCGACACCGCTTTCGCCCACCAGCCGCGCGGTCGAGGGCAGCCCGATGTGATCGTTGCCCTTGGGGAAGGTATCAAGCGGGAGCACCTTGGATCCGGGGAAATCCTGCTCGACCAGCGACTGGAGCAGCGGCAGGGCGAAGTAGGCCTGCCACTGCTCGTTGGTCAACACACCGATGCGTTTCCCCTCCAGAGAGGGAAGCCGTTTCGCGTGCGGCTGCCTGACCTCGATGTTTCCGGTCGGATCGTAAAGTTCCAGTCGCGGCATCATTTCTCCTTGGAAGCCGCAGCGTACGCCGCCGCGCTCCGTGGGCAGGTCACTCGATCCTGATGCCGGCGTCCCTGATGACCTTGGCCCACTTTTCAGTCTCGGCATGGATGAACCTGGCGAACTCCTCCGGCGTCGTGCCCAACGGGATCACACCACCGCCATTGTGCAGCGAGATGATGTCAGGCATCTTGAGGATCCTGTTGATCTCGATATTCAACCGGTCGATGATCGGGCGAGCCGTCCTCGCCGGCACGAAGAAGCCGTACCAGTTGTTCACGCCGTAGCCCGGCACGGTTTCCGCGATGGAGGGCAGATCCGGGAACAGCGGCTGGCGCTTGGGCGACAGCACGGCAAGGGCCCGCAGCTTGCCCGCGCGCCACAGGGCTCCCTGCGCGCTTGCCGTATTGAAGCTGAGCTGCACGTTGCCGGCAGCGAGGTCTACGGCGGCCGGACCGCCGCCTTTGTAGGGCACGTGAATCGTGCGTACGCCGAGCATGCGGTTGAAAAGCTCGCCCGCGAGGTGATCGGTGGCGCCCGCCCCCGAGGAGCTGTACGAAAGCTGATCCGGCTTCGCGCGCGCGAGGTCGATCAATTGCTTGACGCTTTTCACCGGCAGGGACGGATGCACCATCAGGATGTTGAGCGCATCGGAGGACAGCGTGACGGGGGCAAGATCGCGCTTCGGGTCGTAGGGCAGCTTGCCGGCATAAAGCGTCGGATTGATGGCGATGGCGCCGATGTTGCCGATGAACATAGTGTAGCCGTCCGGTTCGGCACGCGCGGCGAGTTCGGCACCGATGTTCCCGCCCGCCCCCCCGCGATTGTCGATGACTATCCTTTGCCCGAGGACCTCGGCGAGCTTGTTGCCGACCGAGCGGCCGACGAGGTCGGTGCCGCCTCCGGGCGGGAACGGTACGATCAGCCGGATCGGCCGGCTCGGCCAGTTGTCGGCTTTCTGGGCCAGCGCGCCGCTGCCCGCGCCGGTCATGGAGACGACGATGCCGAACGCAAGTGCGGTTGCGAATCTGGACATATTCAACTCCGAGCTCTCAGGATGTTGGAAAATAGAAGTCTGACGCGAAACGGGTGAGGACTCTGCCTATGCGGTTTCGACCGCGCCGACAGGCTGCCCTCCGGAAAGCCCGCGGATCGCCTCCTTCAGCTCGCCCTCCGGCACGACACCCATTTCGACCTTCCTGCACACTTCCCACACGCGGCGCACGTCCGCCATGACAGCCTCATCGGACCGGTCGATGTCGATCGGCACACCGATGAACGCCCAGGAAGTGAGCCCGGTCAGCCAGAACGTCTCGACACGATTGCCCTCGGGGTCACGGAAGTAGAGGCCGATGGCACTCGCATGAGTCACGAGCCGGTCGATCTTGTACCCCTTCTCGATCGCGCGCCGCTTGAAGTCCCGCACGTCGTTCAGGGACTCGACCCGCAGCGAAATCTGCTGGATGAGGTGCGGGTCCTCAGTATCGGGGCGGCCCCGGATCAGCGCGATCTCGTGATCGACCGCTTCCGGGGAGGCGCTGTAGAAGGCGGCGTTCTCACTGCACTTTGTGAGCGTCATCCCCATGAAGGTGCCCCAGAAATCCTTCATGAGCTCCAGATCCTTCACGTAATAGCCGAAGTGACCGAGACCCAGGACCGGCATGTGCCACCTCCTCCTCGAAAGGCGCCCCGTGCGCGAGTTGCCTATTCAAGCCCCATTTGGTCTGAAGCGCAACCCCGAGGACAGGGCCGCGGCCTTTTCCGATGCAGCAGGCGGCGTGCTCGTCCGGATGCTGGTCGCACACGAGCTCGCAGTCGGACGCGTTATTCAGGCGGCTTATTATCGAGTCGCTTGCGCTCGCCAGCGATGAGCTTCCAGGTGAAATAACCAACCAGCGCAAAGAATATGCAAACGCCGGAAAGCACCCAAATGGTGACCTCGGTATCGGACGTTGCGCTGGCTGCCGCAGTTTCCTTCAGCGCTTGGGCGTACACCGTGAAACAGACAAGCAGCAGCGTGGTTCCAGAAAGGAGTTTAACCATAAGCGCCTCCGTGATCTGAGTCTCGCACCCGACTCGGACAAGAACCAGAATCCCTGCAGTTCTACGTCCCTCAAATATCCTGGGCGCCTGGTTAAACTTAAGCCTGGCTGCTCAAACTCGCCATAGGGGAAAACCCTTACAGATCTCCGCGCGGTATTAAAGATGTCGAGGTTGAAGTCGCGCAGAACGTCGCACAGACCCTCGATAAGGGGAATCCGGCCGCAGTGGAACTACGTGAAACCGATATCCGCTCGAACGGATTATTCTCCCTTGATGCCCGCGCGCTTGATTACATCCAGCCACTTGTTCTGTTCGGCCACCATGAGCTTGCCGAACTCGGCCGAGCTCATCTTCACCACCACACCGCCCTGCTCTTCCAGCTTCTTCTGGAACGCGGCGGTCGAGATCACCTCGTTGGTTTCGGCGTGGAAGCGCCCGATGATGTCCGAAGGTGTCTTCGGCGGCGCGAAGATGCCCCACCAGATCCGCGACTCGTAGCCCGGCACCGTCTCGGCGATGGTCGGGACGTTCGGATATTTGGGATGGCGCTTGGGACTGCCGATCGCGAGCAGCTTGACGCGGCCGCTCTGGATGTGCGGCGCGACCGTCACGAGCGAGGAAATCTGCATCTGGCTGTGGCCCGCGATGAGGTCCTGAATGGCGGGGCCGCCGCCCTTGAACGGCACGTGCACCAGCTTCACCCCGGTCATCAAACTGAAGAGCTCGGTGTTCATGTGCGGAAAGCCGCCGATGCCCGACGACGCGTAGAGAATCTCTCCTGGCCGCTTCTTGGCGAGGTCGATCACGTCCTTCACCGATTTCACCGGGAACGCGGGATGGACGACGAACGCGCTGTCGCCGAACCCGATCATCGCAACCGGCGCGAACGAGTTGACGAGGTCCACCGGCACCTTCGGCTTGTCGATGAGGAAGCCGTAGGCGGTGGAGGTCATCATGATGGTATAGCCGTCGGGCGGCGACGCGGTGGCGAGCTGCAGCCCGACGATGCTGCCGGCGCCGGCGCGGTTGTCGATCAGCACCTGCTGCTTCAACCGGTTGGTCAGCTCGGCGGCCAGTATCCGCCCGACGATGTCGGTGCTGCCGCCGGGCGGCCACGGAATGATGATGCGCACCGGCTTTTCCGGCCACGCGGCCGAGGCGACGCTCGATACGAGGAGAAGCAGGGCGGCGGCGAGCTTTCTGAAGAGCATGCTGCACCTCTCGAAGAAGTCATAAGGAAAGTGCCGGTTACGGCTCCGTCACTGTATCGCGTGCCAGTTCGGCAATCAATCGCGCCGCAGCCTGTGCGTGATTGCCTGGCTCATGAAAACATCTTCACCGGTCCACCCATGGCCTTCCAGCCCATGTGCCCGCTGTTCATATACCTCGCGTCGAAGCCGGCGTCGCGCAGCTTGACCGCAGTGCCGCAGCCTACGTGGAAGCCGTAAGCGCAGTACACGACGACCGGCTCGGACTTCGAAAGCTCGCCGATCCACTTGTCGAGTTGGTCGGGGTCGCGCCACGAGATGCCGTCGGCGATCTCCTGCTGGCGCGAGACGAAATGTCGCGGCCGCACGTCGATCACCTGCACCTTCTGGCCTGACGCGAGCATCTCCCGCACCTGCTCGGCGCTGACGCCTTGCAGGTCACCGAATTCTGGCTGCACCACGGGCCGCGGGCCCTCGACCTTGCGCGCGTCCTCATAACGCTGGAACAGCGCCGGCCAGTCGATGTTGCGAAAGAAGGTATCGACGTAGGCTTTGGCGTTCGCGCCGAAATCCATGTGATAGGCGTGCTCGTACATATCGAGCGCGAGTATCGGCATGCCGCTTGCAACCGACTGCGAATGCTCGGACGCATACTGGTTGATGAGCCGCCCGTCTCGCGGCACGTACGCGAGCACAACCCAGCCCGAGCCGCCGCCGAGCGCGTAGCCCATGGCACGGAACTCGGCGCGCCAGCGCTCGAGCGAGCCGAAGTCCTGTGTGAGGATCTCCGACATCTCTTTGGTCGGTTTGCCATCGCCGCCCAGGCTCGCGAAGTAGAGCTCGTGCAGCAGTGTGGAGTTGAGCGCGACGAGTTGCTCGCGCTTCAGGCCATTGAGCACGTGGCCCGGCGCCTTCTCGAATTCGAGCGAATCGAGCTGCTCGGTGATGGCATTCAGTCGCCGCATCGCGCCGCCGTAGTTGTTTTCGTAGTGGCTTTCGATGAGCTTCAGCGAAAGGCCGTTGAGAGTCCACGGGCGGCAATGGATCTGTTTCAGATGGTACCGCATCACTGCACCTCCAAGCGCAAAAGTTGACATTGCGTCCAGGCGGAGGGGTACCAGACTCGGATTGCCGGTGCCCGTCGCGCGCTGACGCTCACAGGATTGGACGGGGCACCGTCTTGGAGGGAGAAATCCCGGGGGTCCTGTTTCCCCCGGATACAGATTATGCGCAGGCCGTAACAGAAGTCAAATCCCGCGGTCAGGCCGGAACGTCTGCTGGCATGCCCGCCGCCCGCAGTCGCGTTATCCTCTATACTCCTCCGCTTTCTTCTCCGATGCGCGAAATCAGGCGCCCTCGGCATGAACGAATAGATCGCAACCTGTAGGAGTCGCAACAGTGACGACTGAAGCCAAACCCCGTGTCTACGATGTCCTTGCGAAGACCTTCATCCAGGAAGGCGTGACGACCTGCTTCGCGCTGCTGGGCGATGCGAACATGAACTGGGGGGCGCGCATGGCCCAGCAGGGATGTCGCATGATCTATGTGCGGCACGAGCACTGCGCGGTCGCTTCCGCGATGGCCTACGCGCGCAAGACCTGGGACGTGGGCGTCGCATCGGTCACCTGCGGGCCGGGCCTCACGCAACTGATCACGGCGCTGCCGGCAGCGGTGCGCGCCCATTTGCCCCTGGTGGTGTTTGCCGGCGAGGCGCCTCTCAAAAGCGGCTGGTACAACCAGGCGATCGACCAGGCGCCGATCATCAAGGCGACGGGCGCGGACTATCACACCCTGCACCTGCCCGAGCGCATGCCGGTTGCGATCCGCGACGCATTTCTCCAGGCACGCACCGAACGGCGCCCGGTGGTGGTCGGCATTCCGTTCGATTTGCAGGATCGCGCCTGGGACGGACCGGAGAAGTTGCCGGTTCCTTCGCAGGAGTTGATGCCGCGCCTCGCGCCGATTCCGCCGCATCCGGACGACGTGGCGAGCGCCGCGAAACTGGTTGCGAGCGCCGAACGCGTGGTGGTGTTTGCGGGCCTGGGCGCGGTTCAAGCGAAGGCGGGGCCCGCGTGCCGCGCGCTCGCCGCGAAGGCCGGCGGACTGCTCGCGACGACGCTCCCCGCACGGGGACTCTTCCACGACGATCCTTACAACATCGGCATCGCGGGCAGCTTCACGCCGGAGGTCGGGCTCGAATACCTCAAGGAGGCCGATCTCGTCATCGCGGTCGGCGGCTCGCTTGCCTACCACGCCGGTGGCGGCGGTCAGCTCTGGCCCAAGGCGAAGACGCTGCACATCGACATCGATCCGGCGGCCGTGAGCCAGGGCCAGGTCGTGGCGCGCCACCACCTGCGCGCAGACGCGCGGCTCGGCGTCGAGGCGCTGACTGCGGCATTGTCCGTGCGCGCGAAGCCGTGGCGCACCGAAGCGATGGCCGCACGCATCCGCGATTCGAAGCCCGACAGCATGGTGTTCGAGGTGGAGCCGGACCTGCTCGATCCACGCGATGCAGTCGAAGCGCTGGAGAAAGCGCTGCCCGCCGACTGGGAACTCGTGAACTCCTCGGGCCACTGCTCGTGGTTCTTCGCACAGATGCCCTCGCGCCCGAACGAGAAATTTCTCACCATTCGCGAGTTCGGGGCGATCGGCAACGGCATCTCGTTCGCCATGGGCGCGGCGGCCGCGCGCCCCGACAACACAGTC
>JBQTJV010000022.1:0-13307 GCA_052386775.1 Betaproteobacteria bacterium | reverse complement strand
GGGATTGGAGCGTGGCGCGCGCCGATGAGCTGGCCGCGGCCGCGGAGCGCTCGGTCTCCGATCCCCGGGCGCAAGCATTTCGACGAAGGCATAGCGGTCGGCGCCCGAGCCGCGCGTGCGCAGATTCGCGAATCTGACGCCGGCCGATTCGAGCTTCCCGAGCGCGGTTTCGATCTGTTCGATTTCCTCTCGGGCGAGGGCGGCATCCATAAGACCGTGAAACGATCGCCACACCAGCCGCCAGCCTTCGCGCAGAATGTTGAAGGCGACCAGGATCGCGACCACCGGGTCGAGCCAGTACCATCCGGTCCAGCCGGCAAGCCCCACACCCGCGATCACGCCGACGGTGGTCCACACGTCGGTCATGAGATGCCGGCCATCGGCTTCGGTGGCGAGCGAACGGTGCGCGTGGCCCACACGCAACAGCACGCGCGCGACGATCAGATTCACCACCGCCGCGGCCGCCGAAAGACCGGTGCCCAGGCCGAGCAGTTGCAGCGGTTCGGGATGGGCGATGCGCTCTCCCGCGGCATACAGGATGCCGGCGGCGGCGACGGCGATCAGCGCGCCTTCGAAGCCGGAGGCAAAATACTCGGCCTTGCCATGGCCGAAAGGATGACCCGGATCGGCGGGACGGCGCGCGTAGAAGACCATCGCCAGGGCGAAAGACGCGCCCAGCAGGTTCACCAGCGACTCCAGCGCGTCGGAGAGAAAGCCTACCGAGCCGGTCAGCGAGGCGGCGCTCCACTTCAGGGCGATCGTCGTCACCGCCGCGCCGATCGAAAGCCAGAGTGCCTGGTAGGGCGTCATGAATTGGGCGATGGGAGTGCGCGGCGATCGGCGATCGCCATTATGTCAACTTGCAGGAAAGGAACACCATGAATGCATTATGCGATGCCGTAAAGAACCATGGTCCGCTGGCCGGGCGCTTCATGCTCGCCTTGATCTTCGTCATCTCGGGCTGGGGCAAGATCGGCGGATTCGAAGGAACGGTGGGTTACATCGCGAGCAAGGGGTTGCCGCTGCCGCAGGTCGCCGCTGCGGGCGCGCTCGTCCTCGAGCTGGCGGGAGGCCTCCTGCTCATCATCGGCTGGCAGACGCGCTGGGCGGCGACGGCGCTTCTTCTCTTTCTCATTCCGACCACGTTTATTTTCCACAATTTCTGGGCGGTGGAGCCGGCGCAGCAGTCGATGCAGCAGATTCACTTCCTGAAAAACCTCGCCATCATGGGCGGCATGCTCTACGTGATGGCCTGGGGCGCGGGCCCGCTGAGCCTCGACAACCGGCGTCAATGACCCCGGAGCGGCTACTCCGGCGGCGGCGAGACATTCATGCCCGCCATGACGTCCCAGGCAGCGATGAACATCGCGGCGATCAGCGGCCCGATGACGAAGCCGTTCAGCCCGAAGATCGCCATGCCGCCCAGCGTGGACAACAGCACGATGTAGTCGGGCATTTTGGTGTCCTTGCCGATGAGCACCGGACGCAGCACGTTGTCCACGAGACCGATCACCAGCACACCGTAGGCCGCGAGCAAGGCACCCTGCCATACCGCCCCGGTCGCAAGCAGATAAATCGCCGCCGGCGCCCACACCAGCGCGGTACCGACCGCCGGCAGCAGCGACAGGAACGCCATGACCACCCCCCACAGCACCGGCGCCTGGATGCCGAGGAACCAGAACATGAGGCCGCCCAGCGCGCCTTGCACGATGGCCACCACGATGGTGCCTTTGATGGTCGCGCGCACGACATCGGCAAATTTTCCATACAGGTTCTGCTGCAGATCATCGCGCAACGGCACGGCGGCCCTGATGCGATGGCTTAGCGACCCGCCATCGCGCAGCAGGAAGAACAGCAGGTACAGCATGATGAAAAAACTCACCACGAAATCGAGCGTGTTCTGACCGATGTTGAGGGCCTGGCTCGCGAGAAACTGCGCGCCCTTGGCGAAACCCGCGGAGAGGCGTTCCTGCACCTCGCCGAGGGTCGTCAACTGGAAGCGGTCGAGGAGTGTCGTGATCCACGCGGGCAGCGCCTCGTAGACCCGGCTGAAGTAATCACCGAGACTCCACTCTCCCGAGCGCACCTTCTCGTAAACATGGAATCCTTCCTGCAGCAGCATCCCGGCGATCAGCGCGGACGGCAGAATGACCAGCAGGAAGATGACGAGGACCGTGGCGAACGCGGCAAGCGAGCAGCGCTGGCGCAATTTCTCCGCCAGCTGCCGGTAGAGCGGCGCGAACAGGATAGCCAGTATGGCCGCCCAGAACACCGCGCCGTAGAACGGCCACAGTATCCAGGCGAACGCGACCGTGACAACGACCAGCAGCAGCAGGAATGCCCTGTCCTGCGTGGGTGATGAGCGAGCCGGTTCCAAACGTGTCACTAATGCCTGATGGATGAAGGCGCCATGATAAGCGACACCGTCATGGCATAACAATTCACTGCCGATTCCCAGGCCGCCTTGTGATCGTCGTCCCGGGCGCGCATAATCGGGCGGCGCCTTCGCAAGTCAAGTGACGCTTCCCGCAGCGCATGGCGCACCCGCTTTCGGAGTGGAGAAAAAGCACAACTTCATCTTACGAAAGGACCCGAGTGGACCCGCTATTGCTCTCGCGCGTTCAATTCGCTTTCCTGATCGCGTTCCATTTTTTTCTTCCCGCGTTCACCATCGGCCTCGCCTCGTACATCGCGGTGCTGGAGGGGCTGTACTTGTGGACGCGGCGCGAAGCCTATCTGCGGATTTCCGCGTTCTGGATACGCATCTTCGCGGTGTCATTCGGAATGGGGGTGGTGTCGGGCATCGTCATGCCGTTCCAGTTCGGCACCAACTGGAGCCGCTATTCCGAGCAGACCGCCGCAATCGTCGGACCGCTCATGGGCTACGAGGGCCTGACCGCGTTTTTTCTCGAGGCCGCCTTCCTCGGCGTGCTGCTCTTCGGGCGCAAGCGGGTGCCGCCGTGGGCGCACTTCGCTTCGGCGGTCGTCGTCGCGCTCGGCACCCTGTTTTCGGCGTTCTGGATCCTCGCCGCGAACAGTTGGATGCAGACGCCCGCCGGTTACGAATGGGTGGATGGCCGCTTCGTGCCGACCGACTGGTTCGCCGTCATCTTCAATCCCTCGTTCCCGTACCGGTTCACGCATACGGTGGTCGCCGTTTATCTCACCACCGCGTTCACGGTGATCGGCGTGGCGGCGTGGTATCTGCGACACGGACGCTACGTCGAAGAGTCGAGAATCATGATGACGATGGGCATCCTGCTCACTTCGATACTGGTGCCGCTGCAGGCTGTCATCGGCGATTTCCATGGCGTGAATACCTTCCAGCATCAGCCGCAGAAACTGGCCGCGATCGAGGGCATCTGGGAAAGCGGCCCCGGGCAGCCGGCCATCCTCTTCGCCCTGCCCGACGAGACGCTCGAGAAAAATCACGCGCAGATCGGCATACCGAAGTTCGCCAGCCTCTATCTCACGCACGACTGGAACGGGCACGTGGAGGGGCTGAAGGCCTTTCCCAAAGCAGATCGTCCGCCGGTTGCTGTCACCTTCTTTGCGTTCCGGATCATGATCGCGATGTGGCTCGTCATGCTGGGCCTCACGCTGTGGGCGTGGATCCTGCGCGCCGGAGGGCGGCTTCATGAGTCTCGGCCGTTCCTGCGTGCTGCGACGTGGTCGATTCCCGTCGGATACGTGGCGGTCACGGCGGGCTGGTTCACCACCGAAGTGGGACGCCAGCCCTGGGTCGTGTACGGCAAGCTGCGCACCGCCGACGCGGTCACGCCATTTATCACCGGGGGCGACGTGCTGATCTCGTTATCGCTGTACGTCGTGGTCTACGTCATCATCTTCGGCGCCGGTTTCTATTACCTGCTGCGGCTGGTACGGCGCGGCCTGCCGGAAGAATTGCCCGAGCCGCGTCCCGATCGGCGCCCCGCGCGCCCGCTGTCCGCCGCAACACGGAGTTGAGGTGCGAACGTGATTCTCGATCTCGTCCCGATCTGGACCGTAATCCTCGCCGTCAGCGTGTTCATGTACGTGCTGCTTGACGGCTTCGACCTCGGCGTGGGCATCCTGTTTCCCTTTGCGCCGGACGATGCAGCGCGCGATACCATGATGGCCTCGGTGGCGCCGGTGTGGGACGGCAACGAAACCTGGCTCATCATGGGCGGCATCGGCATGCTGACGGCATTCCCGGTCGCCTTCGCGGTGATCTTTCCGGCGCTCTACTTCCCGGTGCTCGCCATGCTGCTGGGGCTGATCTTCCGCGGCGTTGCCTTCGAGTTCCGGCCCACCGCCGTGACCAGCCGCAAACACTGGGACCGCGCTTTCTTCTGGGGCTCGCTCATCGCGACGTTTGCCCAGGGCTGCATCCTCGGCAAGTTCGTGCTCGGTTTTGAAATGCAAGGACGACAGTACGCCGGCACGACGCTCGACTGGCTGCACCCCTTCGTGCTCGCGGTGGGCGTGGGCCTGGTATTCGGTTACGTGCTGCTCGGCGCCGCCTGGCTGGTGATGAAAACGGAGGGCGTGCTGCAGCAATGGGCACGTCAGAAAGCGCGGCTTGCCCTGATCGGGGTCCTCGCCTTCATCGTGCTGGTCAGCGTCTGGACGCCTTTACTGCACGAGCGCATCGCCGAGCGCTGGTTTTCGTGGCCGAACGTCGCCTACTTCTCTCCCGTGCCGGCGATGACCGCGCTGCTCGCGCTCTGGCTGTGGCGCGCGCTCGCACGCAGCAACGACGCCATTCCGTTCCTGGCCGCGATGGGACTCTTCGCCCTGTCGTACCTCGGTCTGGCGATCAGCCTGTTTCCCTACATCGTGCCTCACACGCTCACCCTGTGGGACGCGGCGACCGCGCCCGAAGGTCAGGCGTTTCTCCTGATCGGCACGCTGTTTCTCATCCCCGTCATCTTCATGTATGTCGGCTGGTCGTACTGGGTCTTCCGCGGCAAAGTGCGGTCGGACGCGGGATATCACTGACGCGCACAATTCGCGGCACACGCGGTCATAGGGAGGTAAGCATCACCCTACGCGAGTTGATTCGCAGCCAGGACACCCATGAGCCGGAATCCCAAACCGCTGCAGCGCCACCGCGATCCGGGCGCCGGCAAGCCGCGCGCGCCAGGGATCCCACCCATGCCGCCGCGCACGACGTGGATGGTGTTTCTCGTCATCCTGCTGATCAACTACCTGCTGGTGCGCCTGATCCGTCCCAGTCCCGAGGAGCCGGTGACGATTCCCTATACCGTTTTCAAGCAGGAGGTCGCAAACGGAAACGTTGCCGCCATCTACAGCAAGGGGACGAGCATCGAGGGCCGGTTTTCCACGCCGATCAAGTGGCCACCGCCCGAAGAGGGAAAGGACACCAAGAGGCTGCCCTCGGCGCCAAGAAACGCTGCGGGCGCGCAGCCGCGGGACGCGAGCACCTTCACGACGGAGCTGCCGGCATTCGTCGATCCGGGGCTGGAGCAGTTCTTGATCGACCGCAAGGTCGAGATCAGCGCGCTGCCGATCAAGGCCGGAAGCCCGTGGGCGACGCTGCTCTTCGGCTTCGGGCCGGCGCTGCTCATCATCCTGTTCTACGTCTGGCTCTACCGACGCGCATCGCAGATGGGCGGCATGGGCGGCGGCCTCATGGGCATCGGCCGCAGCAAGGCGCGGCGCTACGATGAATCAGCAGAAAGCCGGGTCACTTTCAACGATGTCGCCGGCATCGACGAAGCGGAGAACGAGCTGGTGGAGATCGTCGATTTCCTGAAATCCCCCGAAAAGTACACGCGGCTGGGCGGCACCGCGCCCAAAGGCGTGCTGCTGGTCGGCGCGCCGGGCACCGGCAAGACGCTGCTCGCAAAAGCGGTCGCCGGCGAGGCGGGTGTGCCATTTTTCTCGATGAGCGCAGCCGAATTCGTCGAGATGATCGTGGGGGTGGGCGCAGCGCGCGTGCGCGATCTGTTCAAGCAGGCCCGCGAGCATGCGCCGGCGATCATTTTCATCGACGAAATCGATTCCATCGGCCGGGCCCGCGGCCAGGTCGCGATCGGCGGCGCGAGCGAGCAGGAACAGACGCTCAATCAGATTCTGACGGAGATGGATGGTTTCTCCGGGCGCGAAGGTATCATCGTGCTCGCCGCGACCAACCAGCCCGATCTGCTCGACCGGGCGCTGTTGCGGCCGGGACGTTTCGACCGGCGGGTCGTCGTCAATCTGCCGGACAAAACCGGTCGCGAAGCGATACTCAAGGTCCACACCCGCAACGTGCCGCTCGCAAAGGATGTCGATCTTGCGCAGATCGCTTCCACGACGCCTGGGCTTTCGGGCGCCGACTTGAAAAACCTCGTCAACGAAGCGGCACTGCTTGCCGCACGGCGCGAGCGCAGCGAAGTCCGCCACGCTGACTTCATCGACGCCCTGGAGAAGATCGTGCTGGGGCCAGAGCGTCCGCTGCTGCTGAGCCGCGAAGACCGCGAGCGCATCGCCTACCATGAAAGCGGCCACGCCATCCTGGGTCTCGTGGTCGCCGGCGCGGACCCGGTGCACCGCGTCACCATCGTCCCGCGCGGCCAGGCGCTCGGTGTCACCTATCAACGCCCGCAGACCGACCGCTACAACTATCCCGAGGCTTACTTGCGCGCCCGGATCGGCATGCTGGGCGGGCGCGCCGCCGAGGAAATCGTCTACGGGACCAAGACCACCGGCGCGGAAAGCGACATCGAGCAGGCGACGCAACTCGCGCGCAACATGGTGACGCGCTGGGGGATGAGCGAGCAGCTCGGCATGGTGCAGCTCGCGCCGCGGCAGAACCCGTACCTGGGCGGCCTGGCGGGGCTCGGCGGCGGTGACCGGCCGTTCAGCGAAGAGACTGCGCGGGTGATCGACGCGGAAGTGCAGCGTATCATCAAGGAATGCCATGACGAGGCGCTGCGGCTGCTCAGCCAGCATCGCAAGCGGCTCGATGCGCTGGTCGCCGCGCTGCTCTCGCGCGAGACCCTGGGCGAGGAAGAGATTCTCGAGGTAACCGGCCTGCCTCCCGCGCCCGAACTCAACGCTCGCCCGCTGGCGGCCACGGCATAACACGGAGTTCGCATGATCGAAGCCGTCATCGAATCACGCCGCCGCGATCTCGGCGGTTTCGAAGTGGGACGCGTGCTGCCGCATGCGAAACGGCGCATGGTCGGGCCGTTCATCTTCTTCGACCACATGGGACCGGTGGACTTTGCGCCCGGCATTCCAAAAGCGGTGGACGTGCGGCCGCATCCCCACATCGGCCTCTCGACGGTCACCTATCTGTTCGACGGCGAGATCATGCACCGCGACAGCCTTGCCACCGAACAGCCGATCCGTCCCGGTGAAGTCAACTGGATGACCGCCGGGCGCGGCATCACGCACTCCGAGCGGTTCGAGCGCGCCCGACGCGAGGGCGATCGGATGAACGGTATCCAGGCGTGGGTGGCGCTGCCCCGCGAACATGAGGAAACGGATCCCGCGTTCGCGCACCATGGGAGCGGCGATCTGCCCCTTCTGGAGGATAAGGGCGTGCGCATGCGTTTGATCGCCGGGGAAGCCTTCGGCGCGCGGGCAAAGGTGAAAACCCATTCGCCGCTTTTCTATCTTCATGGCGAGCTGCGCGCCGGCGAAAGCGCCGCGCTGCCGCAACAATACTCCGAGCGCGCGCTCTACGTGGCCTCGGGATCAGTCGACGTCGGCGGGGCGCGTTACACGTCGGGCCAGATGCTGGTGTTCGAAGCGCGCCAGCCGGTGCCTTTCACTGCGCTGGAACCGGCGGTCGTGATGCTGCTGGGCGGTGAGCCGGTGGGCGAGCGCCACATCGAGTGGAACTTCGTGTCTTCCTCGAAGGATCGCATCGAGCAGGCGAAGGCGGACTGGCGCGCCGGGCGCATGAAGCTTCCGGACTTCGACCGCGCCGAATTCATCCCGCTGCCGGGCGACTCGCCGCCGGCCGATCCGATGTCGTAGCGTTACACGACAAGTCGATACTCGTTCGTCATTGCGGACAATGATCCGAAATCCAGGCGCTTTTCTAGATCCCGGCTTGCGCCGGGATGACGAGATTAGAAAGGAGTCGGACCGCGGCTAGCCCGACTCAGAACGTGACAACGGAGCGGATCGACTCGCCGGAATGCATCAGATCGAATGTATCGTTGATCTTCTCGATCGGCATGACGTGCGTGATGAGATCATCGATATTGATCTTCCGGTCCATGTACCAGTCGACGATCCTCGGCACGTCGGTGCGGCCGCGCGCGCCGCCGAATGCCGTCCCCTTCCAGACCCGGCCCGTCACCAGCTGAAACGGACGTGTCTTGATTTCCTGACCCGCGCCCGCGACACCGATGATGACGGAGACGCCCCAGCCGCGATGGCAGCATTCCAGCGCCTGGCGCATGAGCTCGACGTTGCCTACGCATTCGAAGCTGTAGTCTGCGCCGCCATCGGTCAGCGCGACGAGATGCTGCACGAGATCGCCGCCCGCTTCCTTCGGATTCACGAAATGCGTCATGCCGAATTTTTCGGCGAGTGCCTTGCGTCGCGGATTGATATCGACGCCGATGATCCTGTTCGCGCCCACCATGCGCGCACCCTGGATGACGTTGAGGCCGATGCCGCCCAAGCCGAACACCACCACGTTCGCGCCCGGCTCCACTTTCGCGGTGTTGATCACCGCGCCGATCCCGGTGGTCACGCCGCAACCGATGTAGCAGACCTTGTCGAACGGGGCGTCTTCGCGGATCTTCGCCAGGGCGATCTCCGGCAGCACCGTGTAGTTCGAAAAGGTGGAGCAGCCCATGTAGTGGTGCACCATCCTGCCGTCCAGCGAGAAGCGGCTGGTGCCGTCCGGCATCACGCCCTTGCCCTGCGTCGCGCGGATCGCCGTGCAGAGATTGGTCTTGCGCGAGAGGCACGACTTGCATTGCCGGCATTCCGGAGTGTAGAGCGGAATGACGTGATCGCCCCGCTTCAGCGTGGTGACACCCGGACCGACATCGACGACCACACCGGCGCCTTCGTGGCCGAAAATCACCGGGAACAGTCCTTCCGGATCGGCGCCGGAGCGCGTGAACTCGTCGGTGTGACAGACGCCGGACGCCTTGATCTCGACCAGTACTTCCCCGGCTTTCGGCCCGTCGAGATCGAGCGTGACGACTTCAAGCGCTTTGCCGGCGGCGTACGCAATCGCGGCTTTGGTCTTCATTCACAGAATCCTGCCATGTCGTGCCCCCGGTGGGTTCAGTTCGCGGTCAGCTTGCGGTACTGCGCCATGTGGCGGATGGCGTCCCGAGGCTTGCCAAGTTCCTGGCAGAGCAGCGCCAGGTTGTAGTGGCAGTCGGAAAAGCGCGGATCGCTCCTCAGCGCCGCACGATAGGCCTCCATCGCCTCCGACTTGCGCGCCATGTCGTCGAGCAGCACGCCGAGATTGTAGAACAGCACCGCATCGCCGCCACAGCGCGCGACTGCCTCGCGATAGACCTGCTCTGCGCGGTGCAACTGGCGCGATTCGTGCAGGAGCCGCCCGAGATTGACGCGTGCATCGAGCCGCGACGGCTGGGCGGCGATCGCTCTTTCGTAGGCCGCCGCCGCCGCAACCGGGTCCTTGCTTTCCAATTCGAGTCCCGCTTCGAACCAGTCGGCGGCGCTCTGCGACTTGGCGACGCCGATGCGTTCCATCACGCTCAGGGAGCCGGCCTCGGGATCCCCTTCGAACGCGAGCAGATACTGCCCGGAATCCGCGTTCCAGCGCCGCGTCCCCTCCTTCACGACCACCCGGCCGCCGACGGCGCAAATGCTGAGGCCCGACAGCGGCATCGAATCGGGAAGGCGGCGCCGCAGTTCCTTCACCGAGCGGGTGATCCGCTGGCGCGGCACGTCGGCCGCCGCCAGCGCTTGCGCGGTGCGCAGCACGATGAGATCGCGAAAGGAGAACAGCCAGGCATTGCGCGGGCCGCGCGTCGGCGACACGAAGCCCGCATCCATCAGCGCGCGGATGGTACTGCGCGGCAGCCGGAGCAATCGCTCTACATCGCGAACGCCGTACTGTTGCATGGGCCTCCCGGCTGGGTTGCGGCGCTACTTCCTGGCGCGTTTGGGCGCTGGGGCTTCGGCCTGGGACGCCGCGCGTTTGGGGGGCTTGCGTTTCTCCGCCGCAGCCGCCGGCTTCGCTGCAGCCGGTGCTTTCTTCCCGAGGCTCGCGCGCAATGCTTCCATGAGATCGATCACCTGCGCACCACCGGCTTCGGGCGGTTCGGCAAGCGTGATCTCCTGTCCTTCTACTTTTTTCTGCACCGCAGCTTCGACGCGCGCACGCACCTCGTCGGTGTATGCGCCCGGATCGAACTTGTCCGCGGTCTGCTGCTCGATCAACTGCTGCGCGAGCTTCAGCTCGCTGTCCTTGACGTCGGTCTTCGGAATGTCGATGTCCTTGATGGAGCGCACCTCGGCGGCGTAAAGAAGCTGCTGCATCACCAGTCCGTCCTCGACCGGGCGAATCATCACGATGTACTGCTTGCCGCGCGCCGCCCAGCGGCCGAGCGCGCAGCGCTGTGATTCGCGGAGCGCCTTCGCGAGCAAGGCATAGGGCTTGGCGCCGCCCTTGTCCGGCGCAAGATAGTACGCCTTGTCGAAGTACACCGGATCGACCGCCTCGATGGGCACGAATTCGGTGATGTCGGCGGTATGCGTGCCGGCCTCCTCCATGGCCTTCAACTCTTCGGGGGTGAACATCACGTACTGGTCTTTGGCGAATTCATAGCCCTTCGCCATTTCCTCGCGCGGCACCACGACGTCTTCCTTGATGCAGATGTACTGCTGCCTCAGGCGCGAGCCGCAGGTCTTGTGCAGCAGGTTGAAAGAGATCGCGCGGCTCGCCTCGGTGGCGGAGTAAAGCTTCACCGGAATCGAAACGAGTCCGAAAGAAACCGTCAACGATGCAATCGATCGTGCAGCCATGATTAGCTCCTTTTTCGCCTCGTTGTCCTGGAAGGGTGCTGCGCTTCGGACTCGGTGGTGCGCCCGAGCGCCTGCTCGATGCTGTGCTTGCGCTCGAGCGCGTCCCGCCAGCGGTCGCCGGTTTTCGCGAGCCGCCGCACAACGTTGGTCAGCCTGAAGTCGAGCGGATGCGCCTGCGCCAGTTCGTCCCAAGAAAGCGGCATCGACACCGGCGCCCCCGGGGCGCCACGCGGCGAGTACGCGACATTCAGTGTCTTGCCCCGGACGTTCATATTGTAATCCATGAAGATTTTGCCCGTGCGTTTGGGCACGCTCCATTCCAGCGTGATGTCCCTGGGATGCTGCCGCATGAGATGCCTGCCGATCACCTCGCTCGCGTGCCGCACCGCATCGAAATCGAGCGTGCGGCAGATCGGCACGAAAACGTGCAGGCCGGTCTTGCCGGACGTCTTCACGATGGGCTCGAGCGCCATGCTCTGCAGCAACTCGCGCAGCCAGAAGGCCACTTCCTTGCCTTTTTCGAAAGCGATGGTGTTGAGCTCCGGCTCGGCGCCTTTCGCCTCCTTGCCCGAATAGATGTACGGGTCGATGTCGAACACCACGTAATCCGGGTAGTTGAGGATCGAGCTTTCCAGCGCCGCGAGCGAGCTCGAATAATCGGTGGCGTTCACCGGGCTGTCCGGGCCGGGCCGGGCGCGCGAATGCCAGATGTGGAACTCCAGCGTGCCCGACTGGGCGAGCCAGAGCAGGCTGGGGAGGTCGTTGCACACGAGATAGTCGTGCCGCTCGTCCTTGCTTTCCGAAAACACCGTGATCGTTTCCGCGAAATCCGGGCGCCGCTCGCGCCAGTGCTTCTGGAAAAAGCGCTGCCCATGAATTCCTTCCGGCATGCGGATCATGGTGAGCGGACGATCGGCGAGATGGGTCAGCATGTACGGCGAGACCTGTGCAAGGTAGCGCAGCAGGTCACGCTTGGTGAGCGCCGGCTGCTTGAGCCCCTTGTCGGCGGGCCAGTACACGCGATCGAGATGGGTGAGGCGGATGGAATGCGCGCCGACCGCGAGGGTGAACGACGCCTTTGCGTTTTCGAGCTGCCGCAGCACGTCTTCGATCGTGGATTGCGAGGCCGGCGTATCCGCTGGATCGCGCTCGTTCGTGCCGGCCAATGCCGCTGGCGGCCGGCCCACGCTCGCGGGCTCCACGTCATCGCGCATCCGCAGCAAGACGGGGGCGCGCAAGCGGCCGTCTTCGGTCCAGCTGTGAAACTTGACCTCGACGACCACTTCGGGCTCCACCCAGGTAGTGTGACTGTGCAACTCCGGCTTTTCGGCAAAAGGGCAAGTCTTTCTTGTCATGCCCTCCAGCCGCGCCCTGACCTTCGCCAGCGTTTTCTCGTCAAAACCGGATCCCACGTGCGAGGCGTAACGCAGCGCACCGCCCTCCCGGTACCCGACCAGTAACGCGCCGAGCGGCTCGCGGGCGCCCTTGCCCTTCGTGTAGCCGCCGACCAGAAATTCGGCGCTCGTCGTCGGCTTGATCTTCACCCAGGCCGCCGAGCGCCGCCCGGCGAGATACTTGCTGTCCCTGCGCTTGCCGATGACGCCCTCGAAGCCGCTCGCCAACGCCGCCTCGGCCAACGCCTCGCCATCCTCCGTCGCGTGTACGAGACGCACGAGCGCACCCGGCAAGAGGCATTGGGCGAGATAGCGCCGGCGGTCCTGATACGGCGCGTCGCGCAGGTCGATACCCGCGAAGTACAGCAGGTCGAAACAGTAGTACATCACGGGCAAGCTTTGGTCGGCGGCGGCGATCTCGCGCGCCGACTTGAGCTGAACGCGATTCTGCAGCGCGTTGAACGACGGCTTCCCGGCCGCATCGAAGGCAACGAGTTCGCCGTCGAGTATCATGTTGGCGCCCTGCAGGGCGAGTTCCGCCGCGAGTCGCGGGAAAGCGGGCGTCAATTCGAGGCCGCGGCGCGAACGCAGCGTGACGGCGCCGTCCCTGACGAAGGCAAGCACGCGGTAACCGTCGAGCTTGGGCTCCCACATCCAGTCGGGATGATTGCGCACGGCGTCGCTCAATTCCGCGTGCATCGGGGAAAGGGTCGCCGGCATCGCAGCCCGTTTGCCCGCGGGCACCAGTTGCGCCGCCGGCATGCGAGGGACAGGTCGCGCCTTGAGCTCCTCGACCGCCAGGCCAGAGAGCACGGAACGAGTGCGCGCGGTCACATCGTCATCCGACACGAACCGGTCGCACTCGTTCCGTGCTCTCTGGCCTGGCGGTCGAGGAGCTCAAGGCGCGACCTGTCCCTCGCATGCCGGCGGCGCAACTGGTGCCCGCGGGCA
>JBQTJV010000021.1:0-7067 GCA_052386775.1 Betaproteobacteria bacterium | reverse complement strand
GGAGAACGGAAACCCATGGCACGGCAGAACACCTGCGGGCCCTGCTGCGCAAAGGCGTCATCGATATGGCGCCCGGTGCTTCGCGCGGCATCCGCCTGAAGCAGGAAACGGGCATCCCGGTCATCGGCCGCGTCGCCGCTGGCAGTCCGATGCTGGCTACGCAGCACATCGAAGCGCACTATCGGATCGATCCCCTGTTGTTCAAGCCGCGCGCCGATTATCTGCTCAAGGTGAGAGGTTCCAGCATGCAGGGGGCGGGGATACTGGACGGCGATCTTCTTGCCGTACACCGGACGCATGAATTCAGGCCCGGTCAGATCGTGGTGGCGCGGCTGAGTGATGAGGTCACCGTCAAGCGCATACGCCGTCATCGTCATCTTGTGGAACTGACTCCTGAGAATCCGGAATTCGACACGATCACCGTCGATACCCGCCGCGAACCGCTCGTGATCGAGGGGGTTGCTGTAGGTGTCCTGCGCAATGGCAGGCTGTTATGAGCCCTGCTCCTTCGTCAGCGCTCAAGCCCCGCTTTTTCTGTCATTAGCCGCTTCAGATCCGGATTGCAGCATGGTTGCTTCTTCATCAAGCCCGCTTTTCGCGCATCCCGCGCTATGGCGCGGCAATGAATGCGCACCGGTGGCGGCGCCCAGCGTGCCGACCGGCTTTGCCGAACTCGACGTGTTGCTTCCCGGAGGCGGTTGGCCCGCCGAGACATTAACCGAAATCTACGCCGAGCGTCCCGGTATCGGGGAAATGCAACTGTTGATGCCAGCCTTGGCCCACCTTACGCAAAACGAGCGCTGGCTGGCGTTGATAGCACCACCCTATATCCCGTACGCCCCGGCGCTCTCCAGTCGCGGCATACGACTGTCGCACGTGATGTTGATCCGGCCGCAAGGCATTGAAATGCAGTTGTGGGCATGCGAGCAGGCGCTGCGTTCGGGCAGTTGTGGTGCGGTGCTGCTCTGGCTGGACCGCGTTCAGGAACGCTCATTGCACCGGGTACGGCTGGCCGCCGAGGGAAGCGGTGCGCTCGTCATGCTGTTTCGTGCCGCACGAACCGCTTCGCTGACGTGCGCCGCACTGCGCCTGCATCTCAGCAAGGTGGAAGGCAGCACCCTCGTGCGCATCCTCAAGCGTCGCGGCGGCGGCATCCCCGCGCCAGTCGCTTTGGATCTGCATGGCGGCATTTCGAACCGCCTCCCGTTCTCAGGCCTGTCAGCATTGTCGCGGCACCGCGCCGTCCCGGTCGCCCACTGATTCTTCAAGGGCCGTTCAAACATGCTGTGGATGGCACTGCATTTTTACCGCCTTCCGCTCGATACGCTGGAACGCGGTGTATGCAGCGCAGGCCCTCTCGCCATTGCCTCTTCCACAGGCAACGGCGCGACCCTCGTTCATTGCAACCGGATAGCGCGCGCGCGCGGCATACGCTCCGGCATGACAGTTGCCGCCGCCTGGGCGCTTGCCTCCGATTTAAGAATCGTCGTTCGCGATGAAACGGCGGAGCGCGCCGCTCTCGAACGCATCGCAGCGTGGGCTATCCAGTTCACCCCTGCAGTAAGCCTCTCACCACCCGGCGAAGTTCTGCTTGAACTGGAAGGCTCCCTCAAATTGTTCGGCCGTCTTGGCGCACTCCAGCGACGCATCGGGCAAGAGGTTGCAGCATTGGGCTATGCCGCGCGTTTAGCCTGCGCGCCGACCCCGCTCGCGGCACAGCTCTTTTCGCGCGCCGGCTTCGCGACGCGCATCCGGCATGGCGATGCATTGCATCATGAGCTGTGCAGGCTGCCGATCGAGCTGCTGGATCATCCCCCGGAAACGCTGGAGATGCTGGGGAGTTTTGGCGTGCATACGATAGGCGAATGCCTGCAACTGCCGCGCGCGGAAACAGCGCGCCGCCTGGGACAAAAGCTGCTCGACGATATCGATCGCGCACTGGGCCGAGTGCCTGATCCCCGCTCATACTTCGTTCCGCCATCGCTCTTTAATGCCTCTGTCGCCCTGCCGGCGCCGGTCGAGCAGGCGGAGGCGCTTCTGTTCGGTGCACGCCGCCTGCTCGGTGAATTCCGCGGCTGGCTGATCGCAACTGGAAAGGGTGCTTTGCGTCTGCGCTGGATGCTGGCTCATGAACGCCATGACGATACACGGATAGACATGCAGCTGGTCGCGGCCAGCCGCGATCCGGAGCATTTGCTGAACCTGTTGCGCGAACGCTTCGCAGGCATTGCACTGCCCCGCCCCGTCACCGCTATCGCGCTCCATGGCGATGAGATCGAGCCGCTTGCCTCGTGTAATCTGTCGTTCCTTCCGGAAGTCGGGCAGGGCCGGGAAAGCGCTACACGCCTTATCGAACGCTTGCAGGCGCGGCTTGGCGAAAAAGCCGTAATGGGTCTGGCAACGCGTTCCGACCACCGGCCGGAACGCGCTTGGCGACTGTGCAGGCCAGGCGAAGGCATCGCCCCGAAAATACCGCCTCGGTTCAGCACGCGACCGTTGTGGCTCCTGGCTTCACCGAAGCCGCTCAGGGAGGTAGCGGCCGTGCCTCACCATGAGGGCCCGCTGTCCTTGCTGGCGGGTCCCGAACGCATCGAGAGCGGCTGGTGGGACGGCCATGACGTCATGCGCGATTACTTCGTCGCCTGCAATCCGGCGCAGTCCCTGTTCTGGATTTACCGGGAGCGCCGGGCGTCCGCCTCATGGTATTTGCACGGGATATTTGGATGAAGTCCTTGCCTCAATATGCTGAACTGCACTGCCTCTCCAACTTCACGTTCCTGCGCGGCGCCTCCCATCCCGACGAACTGGTCGAGCGGGCATGCGAACTCGGGTACAGCGCGCTCGCCATCACGGACGAGTGCTCGATGGCCGGCATCGTCCGCGCCTACGAGGCCGTCAGAAGGCTTCCCCCGGCCTCCCCGCTCAAGCTCATCATCGGCACCGAAATCACCCTTGAAGACGGGCTTAAGCTCGTGTTGCTTGCCACCGACCGGAAAAGCTACGGCCATCTGTGCGCTCTCATCACGCGCGGACGCAGGCAAGCGGAGAAAGGAAGCTATCGCCTCACGCGCGACGATTTCGGCGATGGCTTGCCGGGCTGTCTGGCCCTGTGGGTTCCCGGAGCGCCACCCGAACCCGATCAGGCGCGGTTTGTGGCGGGGTTCTTCCCGCACAGAGCATGGATTGCGGCTGGGCTGTTCAATGGGGCGAATGACCGCACCCGGCTCCGCACATTGCACGAGGTAGGCCGAGCCTCGGGTTTGCCGCTCGTCGCTGCGGGCGACGCGCACATGCACGTGCGCTCCCGCCGCGCTTTACAGGATGTGCTGACGGCCATCCGCATGAATATTCCCGTGCACCAGGCCGGATATGCGCTCCATTCCAACGCGGAGCGGCATTTGCGAATGCGCGCCCGGCTCGCGCGCATCTATCCTGCCGAGCTGCTTGCCGAGACGGTGCGCATTGCAGAACGCTGCACGTTTTCCCCGGGAGAGCTGAAGTACGAGTACCCCGATGAAATCGTTCCGGCGGAGCATACGCCGGCGACTTATCTTCGGCACTTGACCGAGGAGGGGTTGCGCTGGCGCTTCCCGCACGGGGTACCCGGGAAGGTGCGTGCGCAGATCGAGAAGGAACTCAATCTGATCGGCGAGCTCGAGTACGAACCCTTTTTTCTCACTGTTTATGACGTCGTGCGGTTTGCAAAAAGCCGGAAGATACTGTGCCAGGGGCGCGGCTCGGCAGCGAACTCGGCGGTCTGTTACGCCCTGGGCATCACCGAAGTGGACCCCGCGCGCATGGATGTGCTGTTCGAGCGCTTCATATCCCGGGAGCGCAACGAGCCACCCGATATCGACGTCGATTTCGAGCACCAGCGGCGCGAGGACGTTATTCAGTACATCTACGGCAAATACGGCCGGGAACGCGCAGCGCTTGCCGCCACGGTCATCACTTATCGTCCACGCAGCGCGCTGCGTGACGTTGGCAAGGCGCTCGGGCTCGAGCCGATACAGGTGGACCGGCTCGCCAAATCGCTTGCCTGGTGGGACGGCGGAAGGGTCGTGCCGGAGCGCCTGCGCGAAGCCGGTGTGGATACGGACAGCGCGGTGATCCAGAACCTGCTCGCGCTGGTGAACGATCTCATCGGGTTTCCGCGGCATCTTTCACAGCATGTCGGGGGCTTTGTAATCTCGCGCGGGCTCCTGTCGCATCTCGTGCCGGTTGAGAACGCCGCCATGCCGGAGCGCACGGTGATCCAATGGGACAAGGATGACCTGGAAACGCTGGGGCTGATGAAAGTGGACATCCTGGGGCTCGGCATCCTCTCGGCGATCCGGCGTTCGCTCGAGTTGATAAACCGCCATCGCGGCAGCGCGCTCGTCATGAAAGACATCAGCAATCGCGAAGACGACCCGGCGGTTTACGAAATGATCCGGAAGGCGGACACGATCGGCGTCTTCCAGATCGAATCCCGCGCGCAGATGTCGATGCTGCCGCGGCTCGGGCCCAGGGAGTTTTACGACCTTGTGATCGAGATCGCCATCGTGCGCCCGGGACCCATCCAGGGCGACATGGTGCATCCTTATCTCAAGCGCCGCTCGTTGCGGCCGGAGGAGATCGTTTACGAAAACGGAAAAATAAAGGCAGTGCTGGGCCGGACGCTGGGCGTGCCGATCTTCCAGGAGCAGGTGATGAATCTTGCGATGGTTGCGGCGGGATTCAATGCCGACCAGGCCGATGCCCTGCGGCGCGCCATGGCGGCGTGGCGGCGCAAGGGAAAGCTGGAAGAGTTTCAGAAAAAACTACGGCTCGGCATGGAGAAAAACGGCTATACGGCGGAATTTACCGGGAAGATCTGCAGGCAGATCCAGGGCTTCGGCGAGTACGGCTTTCCCGAATCCCACGCCGCCAGCTTTGCCCTGCTGGCCTATGTCTCCGCCTGGCTCAAGTACTACGAGCCCGCCGCGTTCCTCGCCGGAATGCTGAACAGCCAGCCGATGGGCTTCTATTCCCCTTCCTCATTGCTTCAGGACGCCCTCAGGCACGGCGTTGAAGCAAGGCCGGTGGACGTTAAGTCAAGCGAATGGGAATGCACACTGGAGCCGCCAAGCCGGACTGCAGGCTGGGGATCTCCCCTGTCCTATCATCGGCCATATCTGCCGCTCGCAGCGGTGCGGCTGGGCTTGCTCATGGTGCGGGGGTTTTCCAGAGCGGGTGCACAGCGCATCGTCGCCGCTCGTGCGCAAAAAGCTTTCAGCGATGTGGCGGATCTCGCGCGGCGCGCCAGGCTCAATAGAAAAGAGTTGAACCAGCTTGCCGCAGCCGGCGCCCTCGCTGCCCTATCCGGCCATCGGCGCCAGGCCTGCTGGATGGTTGCAGGCCTGGAGCGCCAATCCAGATTGCTGGAGGAGGCGCCCGCAAACGAATCCGTGCCGCAATTGCGGCCTCCTGCTGAAGGTGAAGATATCGTTGCCGACTATGAAAGCACGGGGTTGACCCTGGGCCGTCACCCGCTTGCCCTTCTACGCCGCCGCCTGCAAAGCATGCGGCTTTTCACCGCGACGGAACTTCAGGCGCTTCCGAATGGCAAATCGGCGCGCACGGCGGGGATCGTGACCTGTCGCCAGCGCCCCGGCACGGCCAAGGGCGTGGTATTCGTGACGCTGGAGGATGAAACCGGCTACACCAACGTGGTCGTATGGAATGATCTCGTTGAAAGGCAGCGCCGGGAACTCCTCGGTTCACGACTGCTCGGTGTGGAAGGGCACATTCAACGCGAGGGCGCAGTCCTGCATCTCGTCGCGCGACGTCTGTTCGATCACAGCCGCCTGCTCGGAAACCTCACGACGGCCTCGCGCGACTTCCACTAAGAAGGATCACATCAGAAGAAATGCGTGAGCCCGCTCAGCGCCGAACAATGCGCATGCTTTTCGTAGCCCGGCTGCAGGCATACGCTGTACTGACAGAACGCCCGCGAGAAAGGGTCGGTGCGGCTCTGACACCAGGCATCTATCCGCTGCACGATCGTGCCCAAGGACGGGAAACCCGTTCCGGTGATCTGGAACGAGTTAAAGAAGTCGCGTGCCGTGTGCACCGCCAGTTCGGGTGAGCCACGGGGCATGGAAACTTCCAGTTCGAAATAGCGCCCTCCGTGCCCCACCAATCTGTGGACGCTTATTGCCTTGCCTTGACGGAATACATGCCGCTCCCAGGCTTTGTCAGGATCCTCGTCGGGCACGTAGCGTACTCCGCGATCTTCGTTGCGCGTGCGAGCCTGCAGCCGCTGTCGTATCTCGGCCCGTGCATCGCCCACCGGGCGCGCGTCGGCGGGAAGCCGGTACACGGAGAATGCGATGTCATAGTCGTTGCGCTCGATATGGGCCCGGAACACTGTCGACCCGTCAGGCGCGGTAGCGCGCGTCGGCGGCTCGGGGAGGAGAACCCGGAAATCCCGTTCCGCCGGGATGAATACGATCCAATTCTGTGCCTGGGCGGCGGGCAGGCCTGCGGCGAACAGCATCAACATCAACAGGACTTTCATGCTCCCTTCGGCAAGATTGAGAAGCGGCGGTTCATTGCGGCTGTTCCGAACGTCCAAATGAAAACGCCCCGGCCGAATCCGGCCAGGGCGTTTTCTCTGTAGGGTGCCTGACGATGTCCTACTTTCGCGCGGGTAATCCGCACTATCATCGGCGCTGAGTCGTTTCACGGTCCAGTTCGGAATGGGAAGGCGTGTTTCCAACTCGCTATACTCGTCAGACATAGCCTGTAGAAAAACCGGAAGAAGTAGATTCGAGCGTATTAACACGAGCCTGATCACCTATAGCGAACATTACGTCCGCTCAAGGTTATAGGATCAAGCCGCACGGGCAATTAGTACCGGTTAGCTTAACGCATTACTGCGCTTCCACATCCGGCCTATCAACGTGGTGGTCTTCCACGACCCTTCAGGGGGATCAAGTCCCCGGGAAGTCTCATCTTGAGGCGAGTTTCCCGCTTAGATGCTTTCAGCGGTTATCTCTTCCGCACTTAGCTACCCGGCGATGCCACTGGCGTGACAACCGGTA
>JBQTJV010000020.1:0-20051 GCA_052386775.1 Betaproteobacteria bacterium | reverse complement strand
TTCCGAGTTGCGCCAGCTCGGCGAAGCTGTACAGCGTGCCCAGCAGAATCACGCCTGTTTTCAGGCCAAGCCGCGACAGTCGCACGCCGTTCTCCGCCCACGACGGCACCTTGAACACGTTCACGACAACGATACCGGCCAGAATACCCATCACCACGTAGTTCAGATTGAGCACGCTGGCGAAGTTGAAGCCGAGGGTTGGCTGGGCGGCGCGGCCCCACTTCGCCATCTGGGGATCCAAACCCCACTTGACGATGAAGGCGACCAGCATGATGAACGCAACGCCCGCCACCGTGGACAGGTAATAGTCGAGATGGCCTTCCTTCGGCTTGGCAAGCAATTGCCACAGGCCGACCACAACGGCTGCAGCCCCGAAGGAGTACCCGAGCACCCTCATCTCTCCGGTGTAGCGGCCGGTGTTGAGGTAATCGATGACGGGCTGCATCATGCCGCTTTGAACGGCATAGGCGTACGCGATCATGATGACGCCAACGATCAGCGTCCACGGCGTCTTCTGGTTGTAGACCATGGTTTTCCTCCCCTGGCGCAACATTGATATCCGACTGCCCGCAGACGGCCGGGTCGAGTCTGCATGCCGCCCGATGATTTCCCCTTTTGCAGGCGGTTGCCGATTGTTAGACGCCCCTATTTGTAAGTCAAGCATTGGATTAAGACGAGTGCATAAAATTATTCGATGTGCTGCGTGAATTCATTAATGCGGAGCCGGTCAAAGACCGCGAACGCCGTATCAATCTCGCCGCGTAAGGCGGTTCCGGTCACTGCAGGCGGTATAGTTGAGCCCACGCCGACCTGCCTCAATGGCCGGATTTTCTGATACTTGAAAATAGGCTTTGCCGCCCAATATTTGCATTCAAGCGATATTTTTCGACTGTTATGCGTTTCGATAAATTTACGACGAAATTCCAGCAGGCCTTCGCCGACGCCCAGAGCGTGGCGGTAGGCAACGACAATCCGTACATCGAGCCGCAGCACCTGCTCTACGCGCTCCTGAACCAGCAGGACGGCAGCACGGCGTCGCTGCTGGGGCGGGCCGGCGTGAACGTGCAGGGGCTGCGCGGTGCGGTGAAGGCGGCCCTCGACCGCATGCCGAAGGTGGAAGGCACGGGCGGGGAAGTGAACGTATCGCGCGAACTGGGCAATCTGCTCAACCTCACGGACCGCGAAGCACAGAAGCGCGGCGATCAGTATGTCGCCTCCGAGCTCTTTCTGCTCGCGCTCACGGCAGACAAGGGTGAGACCGGCCGCCTGCTCAAGCAGCATGGCGGCACGCGCGAACACATCGAGCAGGCGATCAACGCTGTCCGCGGCGGCGACGCGGTTCAGAATCCCGAGGCCGAAGGCAGCCGCGAAGCGCTGAAGAAGTACACGCTCGATCTCACCGAGCGCGCTCGTGCCGGAAAGCTCGATCCGGTCATCGGGCGCGACGATGAAATCCGGCGCGTCATCCAGATCCTGCAGCGCCGCACCAAGAACAACCCGGTGCTCATCGGGGAGCCCGGGGTCGGCAAGACCGCCATCGTCGAAGGGCTGGCTCAGCGCATCGTCAACGGCGAAGTGCCCGAAACGCTCAAGGGCAAGCGCGTTCTAGCCCTCGATATGGCGGCCATGCTGGCCGGCGCCAAGTACCGCGGTGAATTCGAGGAACGGTTGAAGTCCGTGCTGAAGGAACTCGCGCAGGACAGCGGACAGACCATCGTTTTCATCGATGAGCTGCATACCATGGTGGGCGCCGGGAAGGCGGAAGGCGCCATCGACGCGGGAAACATGCTCAAGCCGGCGCTCGCGCGCGGCGAGCTGCACTGCGTGGGCGCAACAACGCTCGACGAGTATCGCAAGTATGTCGAGAAGGATGCCGCCCTGGAGCGGCGCTTCCAGAAGGTGCTGGTGGACGAGCCGTCGGTGGAGGACACCATCGCGATCCTGCGCGGCCTCCAGGAAAAGTACGAGGTTCATCACGGGGTCGACATCACCGATCCGGCGATCGTCGCCGCCGCGGAGCTTTCCCACCGCTACATCAGCGATCGTTTTCTGCAGGACAAGGCGATCGACCTGAACGACGAGGCGGCATCGCGCATCAAGATGGAAATCGATTCGAAGCCCGAGGCAATGGACCGGCTCGACCGGCGGCTGATCCAGCTCAAGATCGAGCGCGAGGCGATGAAGAAGGAAAAGGACGAAGCCTCGCGGAAGCGGCTTCAGCTTCTCGAGAGCGAGATTGCGACGCTGGAGCGCGAATACGCCGATCTGGAGGAAATCTGGAAGGCCGAGAAGGCGCAGGTCCAGGGCTCCCAGCACGTAAAGGAGGAAGTCGACCGCCTCAAGGTCGAGATGGAAGCGGCCAAGCGCAAGGGCGACTGGCAGAAAGTCTCCGAGATCCAGTACGGCAAGATCCCGCAGCTCGAGGCGCAGCTCAAGCATGCGGACAAGCCCGGCGCGGCACAGCAACAGTCGAAGCCGCGACTGCTGCGCACGCAGGTTGGAGCCGAGGAGATCGCAGAGGTCGTATCCCGTGCCACCGGCATACCCGTCTCGCGCATGATGCAGGGTGAGCGGGAGAAGCTGCTGCTCATGGAAGAGCGGCTGCACCAGCGTGTCGTGGGTCAGAACGAGGCGGTCAAACTGGTTTCGGACGCCATCCGTCGCTCGCGAGCGGGGCTTTCGGATCCCAAGCGTCCCTACGGTTCCTTCCTGTTCCTCGGTCCGACCGGCGTGGGGAAAACGGAGGTATGCAAGGCGCTTGCCGAGTTCCTGTTCGATGCCGAAGACCATCTCATCCGCATCGACATGTCAGAGTTCATGGAGAAGCACTCGGTTGCGCGGTTGATCGGTGCACCGCCTGGTTACGTAGGCTACGAAGAGGGCGGCCATCTGACCGAAGCGGTGAGGCGCAAGCCGTACTCGGTGATCCTGCTCGACGAAATCGAGAAGGCGCATCCCGACGTGTTCAACGTGCTGCTCCAGGTGCTCGATGACGGGCGCATGACGGACGGCCAGGGTCGCACCGTGGACTTCAAGAACACGGTGGTGGTGATGACCTCGAATCTCGGCTCGCAGCAGATCCAGCAGATGGCCGGCGACGACTACCAGGTCATCAAGCTGGCGGTGCTGGCCGAGGTCAAGGCGCAGTTCCGTCCCGAGTTCGTGAACCGCATCGACGAGATCGTGGTGTTCCACGCGCTCGACGAGAAGCACATCAAGTCGATCGCACGGATCCAGCTCGGCTACCTCGAGAAGCGGCTGGCGGCGCTCGAAATGAAGCTGGAAGTGAGCGATGCCGCCCTGCGCGAAATTGCAGCGATCGGGTTCGACCCGATCTACGGGGCGCGGCCGCTGAAACGGGCGATTCAGGCGCAAATAGAGAACCCGCTGGCCAAGGCGATACTGGAAGGGAAGTTCATGCCAAAGGATACTGTGCGCGTGGATGCGCAGAAGGGGCATATCGTATTCGACAAGGCGCAGCCGGAGAGCGCTGCGGCGTGAAAAGCACAAAGGAGCGCCCCCTTCTTTGAGGGGCGCCTTGCCCCGCCTTTTCTACGCGTTGCTGACCTGCCGCTGCTGTAGCAGGTTGATGGCTTCGTCCAGGGGCAGGGCCGCGCTGAAGTAATAACCCTGCATCTCGTCGCAGCGGTGCTTGCGCAGGAAGTTGAACTGCTGGCGCGTCTCCACACCCTCGGCGATGACCTTCAGCTCCAGGCTGTGTGCCATCGCAATCACCGCCTGGGTGATGGCGGCATCGCCCTTGTCACCGGGGATATCCATGATGAAGGATCGGTCGATCTTCAGGCTGTCGATCGGGAAGCGCTTGAGGTAGGCGAGCGAGGAGTAGCCGATGCCGAAGTCATCGATGGCGACGCTCACGCCCATCTCCTGAAGCTGATTGAGGACTTCAACTGCACGCTCGGGACTGTGCATCACCATGCTTTCCGTTATTTCGAGCTCCAGGCAGTTGGCCGGACAGCCGGTACGTTCCAGCGCGCGCATGACCTCCTTTGCGAGATCGCCGTGGACGAATTGTCGCGCTGACAGATTCACTGCGACGGTCACGTCCGAAACGCCCTGGTTGTGCCATGCACGCTGTGCCTCGCAGGCCGTGTGCAACACCCATTCGCCCATCGGCACGATCAATCCGCTTTCCTCGGCGATCTGTATGAACTGATCGGGCGGGACCAGACCGAGATCGGGATGCTGCCAGCGCAGCAGCGCTTCCATGCCAGTGATATGGCCGCGCCGCATATGAACCTGCGGCTGATAATGCAGTATCAATTCCTGGCGCTCGATGGCCCGGCGCAGGCTCGATTCCAGCGCAAGGCGCTCCATCGAGTGCACGTTCATCTGCGCGGAATAGAAGCGGAAGGCGTTTCGCCCCTGTTCCTTGGCCCGATACATCGCTATGTCCGCGTTTTTCAGCAGGGTTTGTACGTCATCACCGTCATCGGGAAAGGCGCTGATGCCGATGCTGGCGGTAACGTGATACTCCTCTCCCTGCAGCGGAAACCCGGCGGTGAGGGCGGCAATCAGTTTCTGGGCGACGCCGGCGAGGTCCTGCGTCTCGCCTGCCTGTTCCACCAGCACGACGAACTCGTCCCCGCCGAGCCGGGCTGCGGTATCGGAAGCGCGCAGATTGACGCTCAGGCGTTTCGCCACTTCACGCAGCAGGATATCTCCCGACTCATGGCCCAGGGTGTCGTTGATGATCTTGAAGCGATCGAGATCGATGAACAGTACGGCGAGCCGCCGCTCGTAGCGCTGCGCCTGCGCCAGGGCATGGCTCAGGCGCTGGTTGAACATGACGCGGTTCGGCAGGCCGGTAAGCGCGTCGTGCGTTGCAACGAACTTGACCGCCTCTTCAGCCTGCATGCGCACCATGTACTGGCCGATCTGACTGCCGATCGACTGGGCGATCTGGATCAGCATCTCGTCGGGGTCGCGCACATCGCGATGGAAGAATTCCATCACGCCGAGCACCTCGTTGCCGCCGAGCAGCGGGAAGCCGAACGCCCCGTGAAGATCGGCGTGCGCGGCGAACTCGTGGCGATTGAACGCCTCGTCCTGCGCGATATCAGTGATCCATACCGGCTTGCCCGCGGCGAAAGTCCGGCGCACGAGACCCTGGCCTACCGGCACCGGCGCAACCTTGCGATCCCGTGTTGAAGCGACGAAAGCGCTGATTTCAGGAGTGTCGATGCCCCAGGTCTCCCGGCAGCACAGCAGGCCTGCTTCCTTGTCCATCTGCCAGCGGGCACCGCAGTGCCAGCCCATCGTCTCGCATATCGTCTGGATGATCCGGGGAATCGCTTCGGCGAGCGTTTGCGCTTCCGCGAGCACGCGCGTGATGGCGTGTTCCATCGTCTGGCGCTGCTCGGCCTGCTTGCGCTCCGAAATGTCCTCGACGATGCGGATGAAGTAGAGCGGATTTCCGGCAGCATCCTTCACCAGCGAAACGGTGCGATTGACCCAGAGCGACGAGCCGTCCTTACGCACGAACTTGCGCTCCGAGGCGAACGACTGCGTCCGGTCGCTGAGGATCGGGTCCATGTACTTGGAGCGGTCCGAGAACCGGTAATCAGGGTGGACCACGTCGGTACTCGTCATCGCGAGTAGTTCTTCCTGGGAATAGCCGAGCATTTCCGCCAGCTTGCGATTGGCACTCAATATGCGATAGGTGTCCACCGCCGTGTGCATGATGCCCACTGGCGCGTTGTCGAACGTTGCGCGATAGCGCTCCTCGATCTCCTTGCGCTCGGTGATGTCCTCGATCACACGGATGAAATACATCTGTTTTCCCGCCGCATCGCGCGCGAGCGATACGGTGCGGTTGGTCCAGATCACGCTGCCGTCCTTGCGGACGTAGCGTTTTTCCTCGGTGAAGGTCTTGAGCTTCCCTTCCCACATGAGCTGCCGGAACTGGCGTCCGCGCTCGCGGTCGTCGGGATGGGTGAAGGCGGCGGCTTCCTTTCCGATCAGCTCCGATTCGGAGTAGCCGAGCATTTCGCAGAATTTCTGATTGACCTGGAGGTACCTGCCGTCGAATGAGGTATGGACGATGCCGACGGCGACCTGGTCGAACGTTTCCCGGAACCGGCGTTCGAGTTCCTTCCGGTCGCTGATGTCCTCGATGATCCGCACGAAATACAAGGGTTCGCCATTGGCGTCCCGCACCAGCGATATGGTGCGATTGACGGGGACCGCCGTGCCGTCCTTGCGTAGATAGACGCGCTCCGACGCGTACAACTGTATCTTCCCGCTCAGCATGTCCTCGGTATAGGCATGCCGGTCTGTGTTGCGCAGTTCCGGGTGGATGACCTCGTCCACCGACCTGCCGATCAGATCCGGCTCCTCATAGCCTAGGATCTGGCACAGCTTGGGATTGACGTGCAGGATCTTGCGATCGAGGCTGACGTGCATGATGCCGATCGGTGCATTGTCGAACGTCGCGCGGTAGCGCTCGGTGGCCGCTTTCCGCTCGCTGATGTCCTCGACGATACGGATGAAATAGAGCGGCGTGCCGTTGGCGTCCCGCGCGAGCGCCACCGTGCGATTGACCCACAGCGATGAGCCGTCCTTGCGCAGGTATTTGCGCTCGGAAGAATAGGAGCTCAACTCGCCGTTCAGCATCTTTTCGCGATAGACCGGCCGGTCGGCGCCGCGCTGCTCGGGCGCGAGCGTCTGGTCGGTGGTCATCGCGAGCAGCTCGGCCTCGGAGTATCCCAGCATTGCGCAGAGCTTGGGATTGGCGTGGAGGATCCGATCGCCATCGACGGAGGTATGCATGATGCCCACTGGCGCGGACTCAAAAGTTGCGCGGTATCGGGCTTCTGCCTCCTTGCGCTCGGTGATGTCGACTATGGTGCCGATGAGGCCGGCGACGGTGCCGTCGGAGCGGCTGAAAGTGGCCTTGTAATAGATGGTTTCGTGGCGGCGGCCGTCCGGCGTGGTAATGGCCGTCTCATACGTCTGCGAGCCGGGGCTGCTCCACAGCACCTGGTCCATCGCGTCGAGCCTTTGGGCCACGGAACTGTCTTCGGGATACAACTCGAATACCGTCTTGCCGATGAACTGCGAGCGCGAGATCCCGAAGTAGTTTTCCCAGGCCTTGTTGACCCCGATGTAGCGGCCGTCCGTATCCTTGAAAAAAACAGGATTCGGCAGCACCTCGATCAGCTGCTGGGTCATGCGTTGCGCTTCGGTAAGGCTCGCCTCGCTCTGGCGCAGGTCCTCGGTGATCCGATTCGCCAGCTCGATTGCCCTGCGGCCGGACGTAGCAAGCGAGCGCGTGAGCCCGAACAGCAGCACGCTGATGAGGAGACCGCCGAGCAGTGCAGCCGCAGGCAGCCAGCGCGTGGAGGGGTCGACGAACGACTCACGCGCCGCAAAGGAAATGTTCCAGCGGCGACTGCCAATGTCGATGGCGGCGCTGCTGGTGAGACCGAATGGCCCGGACGCCGGGGCGACGCTCAACAATCGATCGCTGTCGAACATGCGGTTTGCAAGGGTGGGCGCCTCGGGCCCGGTCTTGCTGTCGACGTGACCCGCGTCATGGATGAGGATGCGAACCCGCTGCAGATTCTGTTCGCCGAAGAGTCCGCGCATGAGGTCGATGACCACGAATGACGCGCTGACGACGCCGATGAAGGCCTCGCGGCGCTGCTCCACCGTCTCGATCGGCATGCCGGGCCGATAGATCGGCAGTCTCATGGCAAAACCGGGATGCCGCTTCGGATCGTGGGCGAGGGCGATGGTCCCGGAGGCGGTGAGCTGGCCGGAATCCCGGGTGCGCTCCAGCGCCGCCAGGCGGACCGCATCGCCGCTCAGGTCAAGACCGAGGGCCGCCTCGTTTCCCGCCATCGGTTCGACATAGCGGACGACGACATATTCGGCCCGCTCCCCGGGCGGCTTGATCGTGAAATCCGGATAGCCGCGCGGATCGATGCTGGTGTCTCGCCGCACCTGCTGCTCGAAGGCCGCGCGCTGGGCAGCCGTGATGCGCTCGCCGTAGTGGAGGACCTGGACGCCGGGATAGCGACGGTTCAGGTCCAGGCTTTTGATGTAATGGTGGAATTCAGTGCGGCTGACAGAATCGGCGGCCATGAACATGCCGCGGATTCCCAAAAGGATATCGGCATAGGCCCGGATCCGCGCCTCTATGGTATCGGGCCAATCGCTGACCGTGCCGTCGAATTTGAGGCGCGCCGCGTTCTCGACGTGCTTTAAGGCGAGAAATGCCGCGGAGAGAGAAAGCAGAATCCCGACTGACAGCACCACATACGCTGTTGCAGCGCGACCGAAGAGCCCGGTCAGCTTGAGGCGCATACCCTGTAGAACGGGTGCAACGGATTCATATGCGAACCGATTCCATGGTCCGGAACCGCTCCTCCCTTGTAACGTTTGCAGCATAACATGACGCGCGAACCGCGTGTCGCGCCGCCATCATCGCGCGGTGTGGAAATACCACATCGCCAACGCTCGGTTCGGGAGAGGGATTTCAGGCGAGGTTCAGCCTGCGCCAGTATCCCGTCAGTTCGAGGTAGCCGCGCCCAGCGGGTCTGCCTTGACGCAGCGCGCTGACGGCACCTTCCCAGTAGATCGTTCCGGTGGAGCCACGGACATCGTGTTCCTGGTCGTCCATGAGCGGTTCCAGCGTCAGCTCGATATCGCGGGCGGTTATAGTCCAGCCGACCGGGTAACGAGCGCCGGTGCGCGGCGAACGCCATATCCGGGTTGGAATGAAGCGGATCTGGGCCGTGGAAAATACACTGAGAGAGCCATCGTGCCGGCGCAGCGTGCCGCCCGCCCACAGGGGGTTGCCGTCCCGACCGCGCATGCGGAAAAGCATGAGGGCTGCACCGCCATCCAGGTTGAGCCCTACCCAGTCCCACCCGACCGCCTGCTCTTCCATGTATTGCGATGACCATTCATGGTCGAACCAGGCCGACCCCGCGACGGCGCGCTTGCCCTGTCTGGTGTGCAGGTTCCCGGTCACGGCCAGATGGGGGAGGCTGTAGTAGTAGCTTGCCGACAGCGGCGCGGGCCCCTTGCGGCTGTAACCCTGTTCTCCCTGCAGCAGCGGCGCCTGCTGAGGCGCGAATGTGAAATCGAATTGCACGTCGTCCCACCGGATGGCGGCGTGGTAGGCGCCATCACGCCCGATGAGCGACCACTCGTCTATCCAGACGCGCATGCGCCCCACGTCGGCGCCCGCGAGCCCGAAACCGGCGCGGGCCATGCGCTCGGCCTGCAGCAGGCGGCCGTTCGCCGGATCGGACAGCGCCGCATGCGCGAGCAGGATGTGACGCGGCGTGAAGGCGCTCGGATTGTCCTGGCGCAGCAGCGGCCGCGCGCGAAAAAACGTGATCTGAAAACCGAGCGGGCTGGATGTGGCGGGGTCTAGCCAGCCGGTCACGTACCACCATTCCAGGCGAAAATCCGGATGGCTGCCTTCGTCCTGCGGAAAACGCATCGCGTATCCGGGCACGACCGGGGCGAAAGCAAATGCGGCGCTCGTTTGCCTCGGGTCGGGCGCATCGCTTTCAGCCAGTGCGCGGGGTGCCAGCCATGCCGCGGTCAATCCCGCCAACAGACGGCGCCTGCGGATGCTCGTCGGACGCATCAGGCGAAGCGATCCTCGGGCACGCATTTCGGGCTCACCAGTCCTCGCGCACGGCGCGCACGACATCGTCCTTCATCGCCGCACGGCCGCTCCACAGTGCGGTGAGCGCCGCGCCGACGATGATCAGTATCGCCAGACCCGCAAGCGAGGTCCACGGGACGTGCAGCTCCATGGTCCAGTGGAATGACTGGCGATTGACGACGTGGACGAGGATCAGGCTGATCACCCAGCCCACGCCGATGCCCAGCGCAGTGCCCAGCGCGGTGATGAGCGCGCCTTCCATGCCGAGCATCGTGGCGATCTCCCGGCGCGTCATGCCGAGGTGGCGCAGCACGCCGAATTCGCGGCGGCGAGCTATGGCCTGGGCGCTGAAGCTCACGCTCACGCCAAACAGGCCGACCAGTATGGCGGCTGCTTCGAGCGCATAAGTAATGGCGAAAGTGCGGTCGAAGACGGCGAGCGAAGCGTCTCGCACCTCGCGCGTCACGGAGATTTCGACAGCGGTGTCATGACCCAGTCGGTCTCGTATGGCATTCTGAAGCTGCTGCACGGATAGCCCCGGTTCGACCCACAGTGCGGCATCGTTCGCCAGCCGGTCCCCGGTGAGCGCGATATAGCGGTCTCGATGAATGACGATCGCCCCGTTCTGCCGGGCGTAATCGCGCCATATACCGGCGATCGAAAAGGTATGCTCGGCGCCACCGATGGGCAGCCGGACTGCCTTGCCCGCGCCAAATCCAAACAGATCGGCCGCGACTTCCGATATCCAGACGGGAGGATGCTCTCTTGAGGCTGGTGCCGCGGACGGGCCGGAGAGCGGCAGCGTCGCCTCCGCCCGGGCTTCATCGAGGGTCCGCGCGAGGAGCGTGACCGGGGGGCGCGATGGATCGAGCAACAGGTTCTGGCTGCGCAGGAAATCGACCCGCCGCACACCCGGCGTCGCGGCGATGATGTTCTGTTCCTCAACGGAGAGATATCCCGCCTCGCCCCCCGCTCCGGCACGCAGGTAAAGGTCAGCCGGCAGCATCCGTTCCAGCCAGGCATCCAGCGAGTGACGAAATGAAATGACCATGATCATCATCGATACCATCAGGCTGACGCTGATGACGATCGCGGCGACGCTGATGGCTGCCTGCCGCGGGGTGCCCCGGATCTGAGCGCTCGCTATGGCAGCCGGACCGCCGTCTGGCGCAGGCAGGTGCTCGACGCAGGCTACGGCAATTCGTGGCATGACCAGTACGCTGCCGAGCAGGATGAGTGCGATCGCGACGTATCCTCCGATCGGCAGCCCATGCAGTGCGGGTAGAAACAAGAAAGGGCCGGCCAGCGCGAGGGCAGCGATGCCCCAGCGGGTCGCCGGAACGGCGGTCGACTGCGCCTCTTCGTCGCCGGCGCGAAGTGCTTGCGCGGGTGCCCGGCGCGCGGCTTCCCACGCGGGCGCCCCGGCGCCGAGCAACGCGAATGTGACACCGAGCGCGAAGAACTGGAGCAGTACCGCAGGGTCGGCCTCGACTTCGACCGAGACGGCGCGGAAATAGCCGGCGCCGAGGTCGGCGCCGACAGCGGCCACGGCGTAGCGGGCGAGCAGATAGCCGAGCGCAACGCCGCAGGCGGCGCCGAGTGCGCCGACAGCGAGGCCCTCGGCGAGCAGCAGGGCGGTCAGCGCCTGGCGCGTCACACCGATCGCGCGCAACAAAGCGAGCTGCGTGCGACGGCGCAGCAGCGCAAGCGCCTGTGATGAAAACACCAGAAAGGCGCCGGTAAAAAGCGCGATCAGGGCGAGCATGTCGAGGTTGGTGCGGTAGGCCCGCGACAATTCGGCCGTGCGCTCCGCTTCATTATCGGGCGTTGTGGCATGCACGCCCGGCGGCAGCGTCTTCTCCAGTTCACGCCGGAAGGTATCGGGGGAGACTCCGGGCGAAAGCTTCAGGTCGATCCGGTTCAGCCGTCCCAGGCGGGCGAGCCGCCATTGCGCGGTGGCGATATCCATCACGGCAATGCGCTGGCGATAAGCCTCGTGCGGCAGCAGGCCGACGATCCGGAACGCCACGCTCGCGGTGCCGATGGCGAGGCGCAGTTCGTCGCCCGGCTTCAATCCCAGCCACTGTGCGGCTTCGGGACTCAGCAGCACTGCATCGTCCTCCAGCAGCTCGTTCAGCAAGCTGGTGCGCTCGGGCAAGAGAGCGGGCTGTACGCGCGCGGCGCGCAGCGGATCGAAGGCCAGTATCCGGATCGATTCCTTGCGCCCGAAAAGCTGGACGTCCATTTCCAGCGCCGGGTTCGCGGCCTCGACGCCGGGTCGACGTGCAAGCTCGACGTAGACCGTTTCCTCGAATCCCGAGCGCGGACCGCGAACGACGAGGTCGGCCGCACCCGCGAGGTGGCGCGCCGCCATCTTGAATTCGCTGACTGCGCTCGCGTTGATCAGATGAACCGCCACGCCGAGCGCCACGCCGAGCGCGATCGCGAACGTTGCAAGCCCGATGCGGCCGGGATGGTCGCGCAAGGGCGCGAGCACGAGTGCGTGCAGCAAGGCATGCAGCCCGGCAAGGCAAGCGGAGATCCGGCTCATCGCCCGTTCAGCCGGCGGCATCCCGCTGCAACCCGTCCGCGGTCAATGTCAATGTGCGGTCGGCGGTGGCCGCGGCGCGTGCGGAGTGCGTCACCAGGATTCCCGCAGCCGCCCGGGTCTTGATCTGCTCGCGCAGCAACTGCGTGACGTTGGCTGCTGCCTCAGGATCCAGATTCCCGGTCGGCTCGTCGGCCAGGACGAGCGCCGGCCGGTGGATCAGTGCGCGCGCGATCGCGACGCGTTGCATTTCCCCACCGGACAGTTCGCGCGGGTAGGCGTCTGCGGCGGCTCCGAGACCCACGGCCTCAAGCATCTCCTCGGTGCGGCGCCGAATCGCCCCGGGCGCAGCGCGGTTGAGCGCAAGCGGCAGGGCGACGTTCTGTCCCACGGTGAGATGCGCAAGCAGATGAAAAGCCTGAAACACAAAGCCGATGCGCGAACGGCGTAGCAGCGTGCGGGCCGTATCATCGAGCCGCGCGATGTCGACTTCGCCAAGCAGCAGGCTTCCCGAATCCGGCAGTTCCAGACCGGCGATCAGGTTCAAGAGCGTGGACTTCCCGACGCCGGACTCACCCCGGATGGCCAGATACTCTTCGCGCTCGAGATCGAGGTCGATCCCGCGCAGGATGGCGCGCGGCCGCACGCCGCCATAGGATTTGGAGAGCCCTCTGATGCGAAGCACGAGACGGGTCGGTTCCAGCCGAGAGACGTCAATAGCGCCGTAAAGCGGTACGCGGGTGTCCCAATGGGGTCGCCGAATGTTAGCACGCGTGGAACCGCGAGGCGGGGCGTGATGATCCCGGGGGTAGACCCGGTTCGCCGTCCGCCGCTCTTGCGGAATCCCCTTCGCTTGGTAACATGGCGGCCGCATTGTCAAATAGAGGAGGAGTCATGAAAGTGCATTCGAGGCTTGGTGCGCGCGGCTGGCTGGCTGGCGGCCTGTTGTGCTTCGCGGCCGGGGTGGCATCCGGCCAGGACTATCCGAACAAACCGGTACGCATGATCGTTCCGTTCGGTGCGGGAGGGTCCACCGACGTGCTCATCCGCATCGTCGCCAACAAATTGCCGGAGATGTTGGGGCAGCAAGTGGTCGTCGACAACCGCACCGGTGCCGGCGGCCTGATCGGGACCGAAATCGCTGCCAAGTCGGCTTCTGACGGCTATACGTTGCTCGGCACGGGATCGCCGCACACGATCGCGCCGAACCTGTACAAGAAGGTCGCGTTCCATCCGCTGAAGGACTTCGAGCCGATCATGCAGATGGCGAGCCAGCCCTATGGTCTGGCCGTGCATCCGTCGCTCGGCGTGAAATCGGTAAAGGAGTTGATCGCGCTTGCGAAAAAGGAGCCCGGCAAGCACAACTACGCCTCCTCGGGACAGGGGGGCGCGATGCATCTGTTCCAGGCGCTCTTCACCAGCATGGCGGGCATAGACATGGTGCACGTCCCCTACAAGGGCAGCGGGCCGGTGCGGGCGGATCTGCTGGGCGGCCAGATCAAGATCGGGTGCCTGGGATTGTCCAGCATCCTGCCCAATCACAAGGCGGGGCAGATCAGGATCATTGCCGTCACGACGGCGAAGCGCTCGCCGGAATTGCCGGACGTGCCGGCCCTGGCGGAAATCATTCCCGGTTACGATGCCTCGCTATGGACCGGGTTGCTGGCACCGAAAGGCACGCCGCAAGCAGTGATCCAGCGCATCCATCGCGACGTGGCCAAGCTGCTACAGTCGCCTGACGTGCGCATGGCGTATCAGCGGGCGGGCGCGGACATTGTCGCCACGGATCCGAAAGCGTTCGGCAAATTCCTCGAAGAGGAGAACGCCAAGTGGGGCAAAACGATTCGCGACCTGAAGCTGGTGGTCAATTAACGAACCATAAACCGGAAGGCGGGGCGCCGGTTTATGTCCGCGTGTCGGAACGCACAGGTGCCCGCCGTTCAACACGCAGTCCGTCGCCGGCCGGCGCAGCAGGTTATCGACGTGGGCTCAACTCACGAAGTGCGCCGTTCAACGCCCGGTCCCTGGACCGGCCACATCTCGGCGAGGCCGTCCGCATTCCCGGCACTGATCGTCGTGCGTACCATGTGACGCGGCTGGTCATCCGGCCACGGGCGACCGCGATGCAGCACCGCCCGGTTGTCCCACATGACGACGTCTCCAGGCTGCCAGCGGTGGAGAAACGTGTGCCCGGGTGCGGTCGCAAATTCGATCAGGTCGGCGAGCAGCGACTGCGCCGCCTCCCGTGGCATACCGTCGATGGCGAAGGTGTGCGAAGCAATGTAGAGGGAATCGCGGCCATTCACCGGATTGCGCCATCGCATCCGCCATGAAACGGGCGGCAGCGTCGCCTTCTCACGCTCGGAGGCGAGATGCGGCGCGATTTTGCCTCGCGAATGCGCGTAATCATGCCAGGCGTATGCGTTCGCAAGCCGCTCCCGGCGCGGCGCCAGCAGCCGCTCCCATGTGCAGCGCAGCGAAGCGAATTCGGTTTCACCGCCGGCCGAGGGAATGATGCGCGCGGACAGCACGGATGCCAGCGCTGGCGGGGTCTTGAAGCAGCTGTCGGTGTGCCAAAGCTGGTTCGCACGCGCTCGCAGTGCCTCCTTGTGGTCGGGAGGAACCAGCGCGCCGGTGGCGCGATCGATGTTGGTGAGGATGCTGAAAGGCGTGCCTTCGCCCAGCGACGCCGCCTTGGCGATTTCGAGCGGGCCGAAGCGGCGCGAAAAGGCGACCTGCAACTCATCGGCGATGACTTGGTTGCGGAACAGAAGCACGGAATGCGCCTCGAACGCCGCACGAACCGCCGAATAGGCGTCGTCATCTGCGGCGACCTCGGCAAGCCCCACGCCCAGCACTTCGGCGCCGAACCCGGGCCCGAGCATTCTTACTTCCATGACCATATCCCGTCCGCCACCATAACGTCGAGCGTGCATTCGGATCAAAAAGACTATTTCGCTTTCAAAAAACTAACCATTGACCCGCGCGCGATCGCTGTATGCTACCACTCCGCGACGGGGAGGGCGGACAGCGCTCGTGAACCGTCCATGCGTTTCCAATGTCATAGACAGAAGACGATACCAAGAGCGCTTCATGCTCGTGCAATTTTCGGACCGTTCGCGGGCCAGGTGGCTCAGCGTGTTCGTGCTGACAGGATTTATCGGGGCGCTTCCCGCCGCCGGACTGTCGTTCCTCTCGTATAAGGAGCGAGACCTCGTATTCCGGGTCGAGCCGGGCATTGCGCACTGGTATAACGGGCTCCCTGCGGGCGTGCAGGAGCTCGAGCTTCCGGTATCCGGTGAGCATGCCCTTCACGCATGGTGGTGGCCTGCGCCCGCGCGCAACGCCCCCGCCATTCTCTATCTGCACGGGTCGCGCTGGAACCTCACCGGACAACTCTACCGCATAGAGCAGTTGCGGGAGTTCGGCTTTTCCGTGCTGGCGATCGATTATCGCGGCTTCGGCAAGAGCAGGGGCGGACCGCCCTCCGAGGCGAGCGTTTACGAGGACGCACGCATTGCGTGGGAGCGCCTAGCCCGGCTGCAGCCGGACCCGGCGAAGCGCTTCATATACGGCCACTCGCTGGGCGGTGCGGTGGCCATCGAGCTCGCCCGGTCGCTGGGGGAACACACGAGCGCCAGGGCGCGGCGGCCGGCGGCAGGCCTTATTGTCGAATCGTCCTTTACTTCGCTCGCCGAAGTGGCGGCGGCATTGACCAGCATCCGCCTGCCGCTGCAATGGCTGATTTCCCAGAAGTTCGACTCGATCGAGAAGATCCCGCAAGTCAACATTCCGGTGATGCTGGTGCATGGAACTCACGATCGCTACATCCCGCATCGCTTCAGCGAGCAGCTCTACGAAGCGGCCGTCGCCCCTAAAAAACTGCTGCTGATCGAGGGTGGCAGCCATAACAATGCGATGCGCAGCGGCAGCGAGGAGTATCGCGAGGCGCTGCGCGAGTTCTTCGGGCTCGGCAAGCAAACGCGCCGCGCCGGGACGGGCGTTCGTTAGCCGGCACCCGCGCGCGATGACGTAACGCTCATCGGTGTCGGGCCAGCTCACTGGCGTCACAGTCCGGCCGGCTAAAATAGCGCTCCAATGGACCGGGGCTCTCGAAATAGCGCAGCAACGCGGAATCGAGGCGGCCATGCATGGCACCGACCGGCGCAGTAATGCGTCTGCGAATGGCTGCGGGTGAGCGCCGATGATGCCGGGCGGCTGGCAAAGGGCCTGGATCTTCGTCAGCCTCGTCCTCGTTATCCCGGTGGCGATATGGATCTGGCTCACGCTTCCCGGCGACGAGGACATCAAAAATGCATGGGCACATGCGGCTTTGCTGATCATCAAAGGCAACGATGAGCGTGAATGGCCGTCCGTGGCGGCGATAAGGCAGGCGCTCTATCGCGGCCTCGACAACGAGGCGGTGATCAGTCGAGTGCGGAGCGACGTGCAACGGGTCCACGAGAGGAGCGCAAGGCAGGGCGCGCGTTCGGTTCCGACCATGGTGCTGGAGATGGCGCTGGTCGACGAGTATTACGGCCGACAACTCGCTGCGCTGCGGGCGAGACAGTTAAACCGCATGGCGCTGGGCGGCACCGTATGGTTGTGTCTCGTCGTCCTCGTCTATGCGCTCGCCACCGTGGCTGCTCGACTTCCACGGCGATCCGGTAGCTGACGTGCGGCGACCGGCTGACAGCCCGCGCAGCCGCTACTTGATCGGCAGAAAAACCGCCGTCGCCAGACTCTGGAGCGCCTTCACCACCGTGCGGTTCTCCTTGTCGGCGGCGATCTTCGAGAGCACGTCCAGGCTCGCGATGACCTTGCCGAATTCCCGCTCGAAACTCAAGTTTCGCACCGGCCCGGCCAGTTCGTTCGACAGAAGATACAGCTCTCCTCCCGGCGCCTGCGCATTGGAGAGCTTCCAGACCGCAATCTCCACGTTGCGCGCCGCGTTGTAGAGCCGCTGCGGATCGAGGTCGTCGAGCAGGAAAAACTCCACCTTGTCGTTGAACGCGCGCTGGATCATGCCGCCGAGGCCGCCGACGAACGCGAGCACCCGGTCACCCTGGTAATCGTCGCGGAACGCGAGATGGATCGCGTCGATGCTCCGCGCGCCTTTGAGCTCCGCAAAACGCCAGCGATGCGAAGTGTGGAAAATGCGCGCCACGCCGGCATCCACGGTGGTGCGGCCGCTTTTCTGCAGCTCGCGCGGGTTGCGCCGGTAGAGCTTTTCGGTGAGGACTTTGAGGTTTTCGAAGATTTCGCGGTGATGCGCTTCCGCTACCCGATCGATGTCGGACTTGGCGAGCTGGGCCGCGGTAACCGGCCCGGAGACAGCCCTGGCGGGAGTGGTGCCGTGGCTGGCGCATCCGGCCAAAACCAAAACGCAAGACAGCACGATCAACGACGTTACAGGCATCTCACTTTATTCTTCTGGCGCCCGGCGCCCCTGTGTTGAGGAAAGTCTATTCCAATTCGGGGGCTCGCGCAGCATCACAGCAACGTTCTGCTATTTCGATACGCCGGCTCCATGGTCGCTTACCAGGCGCTGATACCGACGCATCGTCACTTCGATGCGGCCCCAATCGATGGAACCGGTGGTGCCGTCCAGCTTCACCGTGAAATCATCGAAATCCCACTCCGCGTATTGCGTCGGAAATCGGGAACGGAGCGCATGGTGCATCTCTCTACGCGTACGCGCCGGCTCGCCGTATTGTCTTGTCAGCGCGGCCAGCGCGCCGCCCTGCGCCTGGATGCCCCACGTGCTGACCTGTATGGACTCCACGACACCCTTGACCACCGAAACACGCAGCTCTCCACGCACATGGGGCGGTGTCCCGGCGCTGGGAATCGAGACGTAGTATTCCTCCGCGCCCCAGGCCTTGCGATCGATCATGCCGGCGTTGAAGCAAATTCGCCGCGAGATGGAGACCTCTCTTGCGCTGCAGGCCGGCACGGCAAACGGCGCGGCCAGCTCGATGCCCAGGACCGTCTTGTCCGGCGAGGCGGACAGAGCCGGTGTTATGGGGGTCAGCAGGCAGGCGAGCACAAAACGGTATCGATAAAGGCACATTCAGTGCATCATACAGCCCGCATGAATCGCGCGAACACCTGGCCGCAACAAATCGACTTCGCAGGTTCCATTTCCCGGGAGGAGATGGCGGATCTGCCCATCCGGCGCTACGAGGGCGTCGTGCTTTTGATAGCCACGCCCCGGGACCTGGAATACGCGTTGGCGGATCTGCGGCAGGAGCGGCTCGTCGGACTCGATACGGAAACGCGGCCGGCATTCAGGAAAGGTGAGAGTCATCTGCCGTGCCTGGTACAGGTGGCCACGGAACGCGCGGTGTACTTATTCCAGTTTCGCGGTCAGAATGTGTTTCCGGTTCTGGCCGAAATGTTTGCCGCCCCGCGCATCGTAAAAGCAGGCATTGGGCTTGCGCACGATCTGCGGCAACTGAAGCAGGTCTTTCCCTTCGCGGAGCAAAACGTGGTCGATCTCGGTCTGGTTGCCCGTCGCTGCGGCCTGGAACAGACCGGTGTGCGCAATCTCGCGGGCATGTTCCTGGGCTTTCGGATTCCCAAGGGCAACAGTACTTCGAACTGGGCTGCGCGACAGCTCTCTCCGGCACAGATCACCTACGCCGCGACGGACGCTTGGGCGTGCCGGGAATTATTTCTGCGTTTCGAGCATCTCGGGCTGCTGCCGCCGTAGCACGCCGTATCCCGGGATCCAAAGTGCACCCGCCCCGGGAATGTTCTATCGGGTCGATGACTGCACCGACCCGCGGACGCCGGGTTAACGCGGTGGGATTATCGGCAGCAGCAGGTAAGCCTGGCGCTGCGGTCCCGTGTGCAGTGTAACGTCTGCGCCGAAGACGGCGGCCGGGCGATCGCGCGGATCGTTGTGCCTGAACGGTCCCACGCCGGTGAACACGGCGTTGAGATTACCCAATCCCTTCGCGGCGCCGCCGGGATACTCGTAATCCCGGCCGCGCACACTCAACCCGATGCGATACCCCTTCGGAACGACGATGCAGGTGGGCCAGATCTCGATGTCCAGCTCATAAACGTCGCCCGGTCGCAATTTCTGGATTTCATCGTGGGTGTGGTAAGGCCGATAGGGCAGCGAGAGCGCTGTGTCGAGCTTGCGATGCGAGGCGCGCAGCCAGCCTTGCGCGATGGGCGTGTGCGGATCGAGCGCGCCCATGAAGGTGACTTCCCTGAAATCGGGCGAGAACACACGCACCACCAGAAACAGGTCCGCATCGGTCGTCGCTGAAGAGACCCACAGCTTCGCCGCTATCGGCCCGGTGATCTCGGTTTCCTGCTCCAGCGGTTGTGTCAGAAAGGTCGCCCCGTCGGAAAAACCGCCATAAGTGACACTTGCCTCCTTTTCGGATGCCTTTGTATCAAGCATGAAGCTCTCGGGGCGAAGAAAATACTTCGTCCATTGGATGCGCCCGAGCGGCCATTCGTTCTCGTGGCGTTCGACGAATTTCTCTCCCGGATGGCGTACCTGCAGCAGTACTTCGGGCTGGTGGGACCAGCCGGTGTCCTCGCCCTTGAGAAAATGACCGAAGAAACGCTTCTGCAGCCTGACGCCGTAGTCGGTATAGAACTCGGTCCAGTGTTCGATGCCGTGCACTTCCAGCCATTTATCTTTCGAGGCCGCTCGCACAAACCCCTCGAAGTTGCCGCGCGGGTGCAGCCCCTGGCCGCCCCAGTTCGCCGCGGAGAAAAGAGGAACCTTTACTTTTGACCAGTCCGGCATGCGCGACGTCCAGTATTCGTCGCTCGCGCGCGCAGCGGCATAGCAGTCAGCGGGAAAATTGCGCCGCTGTGCCCCCAACT
>JBQTJV010000019.1:0-11373 GCA_052386775.1 Betaproteobacteria bacterium | reverse complement strand
AGTCGTGCATTCTTATGAATGTTCATTCGGCTGAGCTCCCTGAGAAAGTGGTTTGGTTCGCACCTCCCAGTTTCTCAAACTCAGCCCGAATGGACACAAACAACCTATTGGAGCATCACAGCTAGTGTACCGCGCGCTGCACCCTCAGCGGTGGACCGGTACCGGGACTTTGGATTGAGCCAGCGCTTTCTGTATCCGGCCGCCGAGCATGGAGGCGCGAAGGCCGCTGCGCCCGTGGGCAGCCGTGCCGGATCGCCATCAGTGGGGTGCCACCGCGCCGGACTGGGTAATGGCCGGTGCGCCGGCGGGGGGCTCGCCGCGCTTGGGCGCGGGATGCCAGCCCATGACTGCCAGCAGGATCAGGAAGCCGGCTACGTACGCGACCGTGACGTGCCAGCCATGGTAGAGCCAGCGACCCACGTTTTTCGCTTCCGGATACATATTCGAAAGCGCGACCCCGGCGCTCGAGCCGAACCAGATCATCGACCCGCCGAACCCCACCGTATAGGCCAGCATGCCCCAGTCATAGCCGCCTTGCTTCAACGCGAGCGCCGTCAGGGGAATATTGTCGAATACCGCCGAGATGAATCCCAGGCTCATCGCGGTCTGCCAGGACGCAGCCGGCAGTTTCTCCACCGGCATCATCGACGCGCACGTGACGAGCGCAAGCAGGAAAACCGTACCCTTGGTGGCTTCCGGGAGCAGGCTCCATTCGGGTTTTCTGAGGGGCGCGGAAATCAGTATCGCCGCCGCGACCGCGACACCGATGAAAGGAAAGCGGTCCGCAACGTCGTTGTGCAGTACGTTGACGTAGACGTTGACGGTGATTGCCGACACCAGGATGAACGCCACGATGCCGACGCGCATCCAGTCGATTTCCGCGCGCCCCGGCTCGTATTTCATGATGCGGGAATGCCTGTCCTGCTGGAACGCAGCGACGATGCCGCACACCACGAGCGCGACCACCGCGGCAACGTAGGCATGCAACACGGATAACGGACTCACGGCGTCGATCCACATCATGGTGGTCGTCGTATCACCCACCACGCTGCCCGATCCGCCGGCGTTCGAGGCCGCGACAATGGCGGCGAGATAGCCGATGTGCACCTTGCCGCGGAATACGGTGTGGGCCATCGCGCCGCCAATCAACGCGGCCGCGATGTTGTCCAGGAATGACGAGAGCACGAACACCATCGCCAGCAGCACGAACGCGCCCTTCCACTCACCGGGCAGGTATTTGGGCAGCACCGCGGGCACGTTGCTCTCCTCGAAGTGCTTGCTGAGCAGCGCGAATCCCAACAACAGGAACAGCAGATTGGTGAGTATCACCCACTCATGCTGCATGTGGAGCACGAGTCCTGCCAATCCCGGTCCCGTCTTGAACCCGGTGAAGCCGAGTTTGTACAGCGTAATGACGGCAAGGCCGGCAAGCGCGACATACAGCGTGTATCGATGGAACAACGCCACGCCGAGCAGGGTCAGGGCGAAAAGTATGAAGTCGAACGGGATGCCGAACAACGTCACTGGGTGATCCTCGCGTAGTCTCGCGCTTTACAGCGGACCGCTGCTGACGGTGCGCTGCACAGCGACGCGGCCTTCACCTCGAGCGGAACGAGCAAATGCGCGCCGTCCCTCCGGGCAAAGTCTCCGGCCGATCAGGGAAACCCTGACGGCGGTTCACGCTTCGTCGAGCTGGCCCAATTCCGCCTTTTTCCTCTTTTTCTGCTGGTAGAAAATCCACGCGACGTAGCCCGCGATCATTGCGATGAATATCAACAGGAATGCCACCATCGCAGTGGCATCGGCGGGCGGAGGCGGCTGAACGGCGGCAGCGTCCTCCTGCGCCCGGGCGATACAGGCGAGCGACATCATCAATATGGAGAGCCCTGTCTTCCCCAGTGAAATTCTTGCGAGTGCAGGCAGTTCCCGAATCATGATTACCCCGGAAGTTGGCGAGGCATCAAGATAACGTCATGCGAACAGCCCGACAATTGGGGTAAACCCTAGCCCCGGGCAGCATGCACTCATTTGGCAGTGGGACGCCGCGGCGCATTCACCACTTCGGCGGCATGGACGATTTCCGCGGCCACCTCCTGCAGCTTTCTCTGCTGGGCGCGGGCGTGGCGGCGCAGCGCCTCGAATGCTTCTTCGCGATTCAGCCCACGTCGCTCCATGAGCACGCCGACCGCCATGCTGATCTCACGCCGGCTCTTCAGCGACAGCACGAGTTTGGCTTCGGACTCGCGCAGCATTCCCATCTCCGCGGCGCGGGCAAGCGCTGTTTCCAGCGACGGAACGATCTGCGGCACATCGAGCGGCTTCACGAGATAGCCCATCGCTCCCTGCTGCGCCGCCTGGGCAACGGTTTCCTCGTCGCCGTATGCGGACAGAAACAGAAACGGTACGCCCTTTGCGCTCAGTGCAGCCGCAACGTCGAGTCCGGACATTCCGGGCATGCGCATGTCGAGCAGCACAAGGTCAGGATGGGTTTGCTCAACCGCGGTGAGCGCGTCTTCGCCGCCGGCGGCTTCGACGATCTCATATCCCGCGGCCCGCAGGCCGCGCGCCAGGGAAGCCAGCACAAGCCGGTCATCGTCGACGATGAGGATGCGGCACAGGGCGCTGTCGTTCATATTGGTTTCCTGACTTGCTCGAGGCGGCCGCTCCTCAGGCCGCGGTCTGCAGCGGCCGCAGAACGACCAGCGGAGACTCGAGCGTGAGGTGGGTTTCGACGCTTTTTCCGTGCGGGCGAATCGTGAGCGTGCTGCCTTTCGGGTCCAGTAGCGTTTTTACGAGACCGAGGCCCGTCCCGCAGCCTGCGCCCGACGCGTAATGGAAGTCTTCAGGCAGGCTGCCGCCGTTGGCAATCCGGATCTCCGCCCGATCGCCGCGCTCCTGGTACTCCAGGTCCACCGTGGCGGGACAGCCGGCGGACTCGCTATGCTTCACCGCGTTGTACACCAGTTCGTTCAGGGCCACGGCGACCGGCACCGCCGCACTCGCCGCCAGATGCAGGCTTGCCGCATTATGCCTCTCCCAATTGCGTATTATGCGGCACGTCGTCAGGCCTTCGATAGATGTGCAGATCTCGTCAACGATGCGGCGCAGGGCAATCTCTTCGTCCGCTCCCGTTTGAAGCCCGTACACCAGCGCGACCGATTTCATTTGTGCGATGACCGTGTCGACCAGCGGCGAGAGCGTTCGGGAGGCGATAGCCTGCTCCCGCAGCAGGCCGGCTATTCCCTGGAGGTGATTCTTGATCCGGTGATGCACTTCCTTCACCAGTGCGTCGCGCTGCCGGATGGTCTGCTGCAGCCGCACTTCCATTTCTTCGCGCTGCGCCGTGACGTCGATCCAGATTCCGATCCCTTCGCTCGGTGCACCGTCGGCATCGCAGACCACGCGCTGTTCATCGCGCATCCATCGCCAGTTACCGTACTTGTCCAGAAAACGGTACTCGCAGGCAGAACGTCCCTCGATCCTGAGCCGCCGTACTGCTTCTTCCGCCGGCGGCCGGTCCTCCGGATGCACATGGTCATACCAGAATGAGGAACTGCCGATGAAATCCGAGGGCTGCCACCCGACCTGCGCCGTCACGTTATCGCTGATGTAGGTAGTGCCGTACGGCGGATCGATGGAGAACGAAAAAATCGCCGCCGGCGACATTGACATGAGCTGCTGCATCCGCTCCTCCGACCTGCGCAATTCAGCCTGGGCACGCTTGCGCTCGGTGATATCGCGTGAAATCGTAAGCACGGTTTCCACGGTACCATTGCGATCGCACTCGGGCACCAGCCGCGCTTCGAACTGCCTTGTGCCGTCGTGGCACGGACATTCGAAGTCCACGGTGCGCTCCTGGCGATTCTCGAAAACTCGCTGTATTTCATCTCCCCACACCGCGGCAAGCGCTGGCGGCACCTTGATCTCCACGCTCGTCTTGCCGATAAACGCCCGGCGCGCGACCTTCATCGCCTTGCTTACCGCAGGATTCGCATAGAGAAAACGCAGATTGCGGTCGAACCGCGCAATGAGATCAGGCGCGTGCTCGACCAATGCACTGAATTCGCGCTCCCGCCGCCGCAAATTCTCTTCCATGGTCTCGCGCTGCGTCACGTCCATGGTCAGGCTGAGGCGGGCAAGACGGCCGTGATAGACGATGTCCTGCACAATCAGTTCGACCATGATCGGCGCTCCTGCCTTGGACAGGTGCTTGCGAGGCGGAAAGTGCCGCATGTAGCCGGTCGGCTGCTCCAGACTTGCAGCGATTTCGGACCTGCCGTCGGGATGGCGCGTGTCGTACAGGGTCAGCTTCAAAAACTCTTCGTGCGTGTAACCGTAGAGCTTCACTGCAGCATCGTTGACCGCCAGATACTGCAGGGTTTCCCGGTCGAATATGCGTATGGGATAAGGGCTGCCCTCGAAGTCGGCCTGTTCGCGGGCCCCGAACACGAGGGATCGCGTTTCCGACTCGCGCGCTGCGTCCCCGGAAGCGCGTTCTCTTTCCGTAAGCACACGCACGAACGCAATCAGCTCTTCGCGCCTGAGATGCTCGTAGTCCATGGCCCCCCCTCCGGCTGTATGCGCCATTGTAGCGATCGCGGCGCCGGCCGCCCATCGTCACGCAGGACGTGCTAACCGAACGCTGTCAGTCCACGGCGATGTAGTGACTCACGCGCGGGGGCTCCGGGCCGAGATGGAACGCTCGCACCCGGGCGTTGACTTCCTGGTCCGCTACCGTCGCGCGATGGTGCTGCCGCAAGTGTTCGACCCACGATTCCACCATGAACCACTCGACATAGCGCTCCGGATCGGCGGCGTCGTGAAAGAGGCTCCACGATATGGCGCCATCGCGACGGCGTATGCGCCGCAGATCTTCGGTCGCCGCCATGAAATCGCCGACGCTCTCCGGCGCGACACGGTACTCCACCGACACCAGAACCGGACCGCGGTCGGGCTCGATCTCGCCGTAAGTCTGCGGCTCGGGCCACGCCACCGGCAGCAGGCGGTCGGTCGCCTCGTAAACACCGAGTGAAAACCGCCAGGTCAGCGCCATCCCGACGAGCGCGCCTGCTGAGGCCAGCGCGAGCGAGGACGACACGGAGGACGCTGCCGCAACCGCACCCCACAGCAGGCTGCCTCCTGCCATGCCCGCCGCAAAAACCACGAGATAGACCGATAACGCGCGCGCCCGCACCCACGCCGGCACCGCAGTCTGCGCGCTCACGTGCAGCGACGACAGCACGGCGATCCACGCCGCGCCGGTCAACAGCATGGCTGGGGTCAGCGAAGGCAGCGATCCGCCCACAGCGATCGCCATCATCGCCGCCGCATAGGCCGCCGTGGCGATCCGCACCAGTTGATCACGCGCATACCGCGCGCGGAGTCGCGGCAGCAATATGGCGCAGCCGACTGCACCGAGTCCGATGCACGCCAGCAGCGCCCCGTAGGCACTCGCCCCGCTGCCGGTCTCCCTTGCGACCAGCGGCAGCAGCGCCCAGGTCGCCGTCGCGAACAGGAAAAAGGCGAGGGCGCGCACCATCACGGCCTGGAGCTGTGGCGCTTCGCCCACGTAGCGCAATCCCGCCCGCATTGCGCTGAAGAAGCGCTCGGCGGGAAGCGCGCTCGTTTTTGACGTGCGCTTCCAGCGCGCGAGTACGATCAGTATGCCCGCGAACGAGATCGCGTTCAGCGTGAACGCCGCCGCCGGCCCGGCGGCTGCCACCAGTACGCCGCCGATCGCCGGGCCAATCGCACGCGAGACGTTGACGCCGACGCTGTTCAGCGCGATGCCGGCTTGCAGTTCTGCGCGCGGCAGCAATTCGGGTACCGTCGCTGCCCATGCCGGCGTCATCATCGCGGAGCCGCAGCCGAGCGCGAAGGTGAACCCGAGCAGCAGCCACGCATCGACCCGTCCGAGGAACGTTGCCGCGGCAAGAAGCACTGCGCAGGCCAGCATCCAGGTTTGCGTCGCGATGAGAAAGTGACGCCGATCGAGGATATCCGCGAGCGCACCGGCCGGCAGCGCCAGAAAAAAGATCGGCAGCGTGGTGGCCGCCTGGACAAGCGCCACCATGATCGGGCTGGGGCTGAGGCTGACCATCAGCCATCCCGCGCCCACCTCGTGCATCCAGGTACCGATATTGGAAACGACCGTGGCAATCCACAGCGCGCGAAACAGCGGGCGCCTGAGCGGCGCCCATGCAGTGTCCGACTTCTGCGCAGGGTCGGACACTAGGAGCCGCGCGGACGCAACGGTCGATGACAATACATAACCGGTATTATCTCCCCTGCCGCGCCAAGGCTCTAGAACTGCATGCGCACCCCCGCTTGCCCGCTGCGCCTGCCGAGCGGCGCGATATCCTTGATGAGCGAAACGTGATTGCGCGCCTCCTCGTTGAGCAAATTCACGCCGCGCAGGAAGAATTGCGCGCTCGCCTGTCCCGCCAGCTTGACATTGTACGTAAGCGCCACGTTGACCATCGTGTAATCTCCGGTCGGCAGTTCGTTGGCCGGAACACGATGCTGGTTGTCTACATAACTCACGTCGAGCCGCGCCCCCAGCCGCTGCTGCTCGTAGGTGAGGCCGACGGTGTAACGCCGCGGCGGAATACGAGGCAGCGGCGTGCCGGTACTGCGGTCTTCCGCGCGAACGTAATCGAAGCGCACGATCAGATCGAGCGCGCGGGGACGCTGCGCGAGGCGAAATCGTCCTTCGGCTTCGACGCCGCGGAATCGGGCCGGCACCACGCGATACGCAAACTCGGGCAGTATCTCTTCACCCGAGAGGTCCCCAATGCCGTCATCATCACCGTCGACCGGATTCACCTCGCCATCCGCGCCCCGCGTGTTGCCCGTTCCGAACAGGCCGATAAAGTTTCTCACGCGGCTCGCGAACAGTCCGATGCTTCCGGAGTGCGGCCCGGACCGCACGCGCAGCGCCGCGTCGATCGAACGCGTCGTTTCCCTGTTGAAGGCCGCGTTGCCCACCTCGTAGGCGCCGGTGGCGGCGTGCGGCCCGTTTGAATGCAGCTCGTAGAAAGTGGGCGCGCGCTCGGTATGGGAACCATTCACCGCCATCGCCACGGCCGGCGTCAGGTTATAGACTGCCCCGATTGCGCCGCTATTTGCGTTGAACGCACGCGACTGGGCTACGCCAAAGCGCGGCGCACCGCTTCCTGGGTCGACCGGGCCACCGCCGGCGCTCGCTATGGCGGTGCGCTCGCGACGCACCCCGAAGTTCAACTTGAGATCGCGCCTGAGTGCCAGTTCCTCGAAAAGGAATACCGCCCGGGCTTCGCTCTCGGTGGGTGGAACGAACGCTTCCGCGCCGAGCGCAGAAAAGTCGGAGCGGCTTGCCTGCACGCCCACCGCCCCGCGCAGCGGCCCGATCGCCGCGTGCTGTGCTTCCAGACGCCCCTCGTAACCCTTGTTGCGGAAAGTCGTCGCCGTCACGCCGAGATCCAGTTCGTCGTGCCGGTAATCGGTGTGGCCGAGCTTGAACTTCACCGCCTCCACCGCACGTCCGATTTCCCGCAGTTCGCCGCCCACATCGAACCGGGTCGAGCGCATGTCGATCGTGACATCGGGCTCGGCAACGGTGCCGTAACGCCTGTCCAACCCCGAATAGGAAACGCCGAGATGGCCACGGTTCCACGTGAGCGAACCGCCGAGCGCGCCGCCGTGCGACACGGACGCGCTGTTCGGCAGCCGGCCGTGCGCTTCGGCAGGCTGCGGGTCCCGCGCCCGCAGCCGCGCCGAACGCGCAAAACCTGGAATCCGCAGATCATCGGTATCCCGCGTGTAACCGTCGGCATGCAAGGCGAAGCGCCCGTTGCCGGCCTCGAAGAGCGCGCCCAGTGATTTTTCCCGCTCGGCGCCGCCGTAGCGCGCTTCCGCCCGGCCGCGTACGCCGGTAATCGCGGCCTGTGGTATCCGGTTGTCGATCACGTTGACCACGCCCCCTACCGCGCTGCCGCCGTAGAGCAGCGCCGCCGCTCCGCGCACCACCTCTGCCCGCTCGATTGCCAGCGGATCGACGGCAACGTCGTGATCGTTGCTGACGCTCGACGCGTCGAGCACGCCGATGCCATTGTTGAGGATGCGTATCCGGTCGGCGTCGAACCCGCGGATCACCGGCCGGCTCGCATTGGGACCGAAATACGTGGAATTGACGCCCGGAAGGTGATTGAGGGTCTCTCCGAGAGTCGTGCCGCGGCGGAGCGTAAGTTCGGGCCCTTCGAGCACCGAAACCGGCGAAACCATATCGAAGAGTTCGCTGCCGAGGGGATTTGCGGTGATCACCACCGGCGGAAGCAGCGTCGCGCCTTTCCCGGGGCCTGGCGCGCCGGTGCTCTGCTGCGCCTGTGCTGCCGGAGCGACGGCCAGGGCAACGGCCAGCGCCACATGCGTTTTCTTGTGGTTCATTGATCTTCTCCTGTTGCACGGAAGGGGCGCAGCGCACATAGCGCGCTCGCGTGCGCGCCGGGTGTGCTGCATTGATCGAACGGGGTTTCCGGTTACAGAAGAAGCGGCGGGCCGCGCGACACCGCCGCGACGGCCTCGGCCTTCAAACGACCGTGTGGCGCCCTGACGCAAAATTTGCCCGCGTGGTGCCCGGGCACAAGGGGCAGGGCAATTCCGAACTCCACACCCAGCACCTGGGTGAGCGCAAAATCGAACGCGCACAAATCGCGTTCACCGTGCTTGTCCTGGGAGTCGCCGCGGCTGTCGTGGTCAGGTTCGGTAGGGTGATATGTCGTGGCGGCGTGCCACGTTGCGTGCGTGAGCGCGGTCTGTTGTGCCGCCAGCAGCAGGACAACGCAACACGCCCGCACGCCAGCACGACGAAGCAAACCGTAGTAGTTGCTACTTAGTTGCATAAAGGCGCGTGCTGAACGGTTATTGCACTACAGGTTTTTATCAAGTGACCGGACGCGAGCCGTGCCGGTTGCCTGCGGACTGCGCATGCGCACAAATTGCGCAATAGCCCTTTGCGGTCAGCATGATGTCGTGCAAAACAAAACCTTTCGGCACGCGCACCGAAGCGGGTCGCTTCAACCCGTCGAGACAAATCACGGTTCCGCATCGCGCACACTGAAAGTGCGCATGGGCCTCAGCGTGGGCATGCTCGGCGGCGTTGTAGCGCGACACCCGGTCCTCGCTGACGATCTTATGCGCCAGCCCCTGCCGGCTCAGCCAGTCGAGCACGCGATACAGCGTGACCCGGTCTATGCCCGGCGAGCGGCTGATGCGCCCTTCCACTTCCTGGTGCGTCAGCGCGCGTTCGGCTTCGAGCAGCACGGCGAGCACCCCCACTCGCGCGCGCGTCACGCGCTCGCCGGTTTTTGCGAGCATCGCTCTGGCTGCCTGCTTCGTCGTAACCGTCATAGCGCATCATTACAGCACCACCGCAGCTTAGATGCAATCATGTTGCATTATAGACAGAAAGGAATTCTGTTCTGGAACGTTGGGATTGGCATGTTCCTTGCGCAAGCTTTTGTAGAGGAACCGCCACTTGCAAATCCGAGTACGAACGACTTCATTTGGCAGACCGACCCGGTAACATGGTCCACTTGCTGCACTGAGGACATATCAAAGGAGGAGGTCATGGTGGCGACTGTCAGGATGGAACTGCGAAACGAGGAAATGTCGTCCCTGCGCGCGCTGGCCGCCGTGCAGAGAAAAGCCACGGCGGCGATCGCGCCGGAGCACCGCGACAAGCTTTTGGGCTGCGGCTATGCCCTGATGTATGGGGAAACCCTGGAGATCACGCCGGTGGGGCAGGCGAAGCTCGTGTACGAAACCACGCGCGCGAACTGGTTTCCTTCGGCGTAAGGCGGCTCAGCGCCACGCTCGAAATCCACAAACTCTTTGTATCTTGTAGCGCGCGGGCTACATTGCATTGTCCAGCCCGTCTGGCAGCATCTTCGAGGCAACCCGACTAGACTACGTTCACACATCCCTGTGTAGCCCCGCACACCCCTCCCTCCCTAAACTTGTGCGGGGCTTCTTTTTGTACCTGACCCGTCGCGCGACATCCTGCAGTCGCGACACGACACATACTGATCCCAATATTATGGAGCGCGTTACCTGCCCCGCGACGGTACGTGTTTTGGCGCCACTTTCGCCCGCTCCGCGTCAAGGTGGCTTTCGAGCGCGCCCAGTGTCGTGAGCGCCTCGTCTACGTCGTACGGGCTCAACGCCCGGCTCACGGCGGTCAGAACCTGCGTTTCGTGCTCGCGCACCGTGTCGAAGATCGCCCGTCCATTGCCCGACAGTTTCAAGAGCGGCGAGCGGCGATCCCGGGGATTGCCTTCGAGAGTGATCAGTCCGCCGGCAAGCAGTCTGTCCGCGAGCGTCTGGATATGCTGCCTGCTCACCCGTTTCGCGCGCGCGATCTGCGGCACGGTCTGCGTTCCGCGCTCGTAAAGGACCTCCAACACGGCACGCGTGCCGGAAGTGATGCCCGCGCTCTGGTGAAGAGCGTCGTTCAGCTCGTCCAGATGGCTGCAGCACTGGCGTATGGTCCGCGTGATCGCTTGGGCTTTTGACAATGGCATACGGATTGCGCAAACAAATCGTTACGCTGCCGTTCACGAAGAGCGGCCTCATCAATTCGTCAGTGCACAAAGCCGATTAGTTCAGAAGTTGACAAGCGCATTGTCGAAATCCACGCGGTACGCCCTTGATGCGCATCGCTTTTTTCGCGATTTCCGCTATCATGCAAGTGTCGCCAAACAACAAAAATATGTTGCACGGGAGGGTACACGCGTGATCCATCTAGACTTGGCTCGTCTGTCCAGGGCAGAGCTCGAGCGAACCGTTACCGAACGCTGCGCCAAGTTCGGAACCGTGTTGGCAGTAGTGATCGTGCAGGACAGCGCACATTACGATTTCGCGCTGGCGTCCGTGGAAATGTCGACGCGAGACGAGGCAAGAGAAGTGCTTCGTCACCTGGGCGAGTCGCTGGTGGACGATGCGGTGATGATCAGGCTCGAGCAGGATCCGGCACCGTAAGCCGGCGCTCATCAAAATCGGTCAGCCGTCCTCTTTATGCAGAAGATTGACCAGCACGCCTTTATCCTTGTATCCGTCGCCAATGGAATCCATCAGTTTGGTGTTCTCCTCCGGCGATGCCATTTCGATGACGGCGAAGGATCGTGCATGATCGGTCGAAAGGGGAAACAGCTTCACCGAAACGCTCAACACCGTCCCGTATTGAGCGCATTTTCTGCGGACGAATTCGCTGATCTGTTGCAGCGTCAAGTGATAAAGGTCTAGCTCCAGCACCATGGCAATGTTCTTCGGTTCCTCAATCTCCCCTGGCTCGCAAAGCGTCGATCCTTCTTCTTGTGTGTATGCCAGATGACTTGC